>CAMVRE010000108.1 GCA_947169825.1 uncultured Verrucomicrobiota bacterium
AGAGGATACGCTCAATGGGGGATTCTCCTCGTTCCATCTTTTGACAGATGTCTATAGGCGCGCGCTTCGGCGCACGCGCGGGAGCGCGGCGCCGTTTCCCGGCGCGGCGCGGCTCGCGCGGCGGCCGACCTGGCGGCAGCGGCTCGCGGCGCTGCCGCCGATCCTCGTCCTCGCGGGTCTCGCCGCGGGAATCGTCGCGCTCGCGCGGCCCTGCGCCGAGTTCGCGCTCGTGTCGGAATCGAAGGACGCGATCGCGATCGAGATGGCGATCGACGTCTCCGGCTCGATGATGGCGCTCGACTTCTCGACCGAGAAGGAGCCCGACAGGACCCGCCTCGACGTCGTGAAGGAGACGTTCCGCGACTTCGTCGCCGCGCGGCCGGACGACCTCGTCGGGCTCGTCGCGTTCGGCGGGTTCGCCACGACGCGCTGCCCGCTCACGGCGGACCACGACGCGCTGCTCGCGGTGCTCGCCGAGACGCGCGTGCCGGGCTCGGACGGCGAGCCGATCGAGGAGGGCGAGGCGGAGACGGCGATCGGCGACGGCCTCGCGATGGCGTGCGCGCGCCTGGCGGCGGCGACGAACGTCGCGACGAGGATCGCGATCCTGCTCTCCGACGGCGTGAACAACTACGGCATCGCGACGCCGGCCGAGGCGACGGCGCTCGCGAAGCGGCGGGGGATCAAGGTCTACGCCATCGGCGTCGGGACGACGGGCCCCGTGCCCTTCCCGGCGATCGACGCGCGCGGACGGCGCGTCCGCACGCGCGGCTACGGCGAGATCGACGAACGGGCGCTGCGCCGCATCGCGACCGAGACGGGCGGGCTCTACTTCAACGTCCGCACCGAGGGCGCCCTGCAGGACGCCCTCGCGAAGATCGACGAGCTGGAGAAGACGGCGGTCGAGGTCGAGCGCCGCGTCCGCCGCGAGGAGCGCTTCGCGCCGTGGCTCGCCGCCTGCCTCGTGCTCCTCGCCGCCGGCTTCCTGCTCGCCGGCGGCGGCCGTCGCTCGCTCGTTTGACCTCCGGCCTCGCTCCGTGGTAGAATACGGGGCGTCATTCCACCAACCGAGGGACATTCCCATGGCCTGCTTCACCGCTCCGCTCGCGCAAGCGCTCGTCGTCTCCGCCGCCAGGTCCGCCTGCAAGGACAAGGCCGCGAAAAGCCGCAACCCCTTCGTCCGCCGTCTCGGCTGGCTGCAGAAGATGCTCTTCGGCGGCAGCTTCCTGCTCGCCGTCGAGCACGTCTGGCACGGCGAGATCACCTGGCGCTATCCGTTCCTCACCGCGGTGCGGGACGGAAACACGTCCGAGATGCTCCACGAGATCGCCACGCTCGGCGTCGCGATGGCCGTGCTCATCACCGCCGTGTGGGCCGGGATGGTGCTCGTCTCCTCCGCCCTCGAGCGGCGCGCCTCCGCCACCCAGGGGGCCTAGTCCCATGTGCGAGCTCCTGACGATCGCCGCGGCGGTTCTCGTCTCGGCCGCGTGCCTTCTTTCGCGCCGCGCGGGCCGACCCGCGCGCGCGCTCGGCACGACCGCCCTGGCGCTCTGGGGCGCCGCGCTCATGTGGAGCGTGGACTGCGTCCATGCGTTTCGCGAGGGAGAGGGACTCCTCGACCTTTCGGCGGACGACGCCGCGCTCGGCGGCGTGATCCTCGTCTGCGCCGCCCTGCTCTACGCGGTGCTGCGCGTGCGCGAGGCCGCCGCCGGCCGCTAGCCGCCTCTTCGGCCCGCGCCGGGCCGCCCGCCGGCGCAAACAAACGAACGCCCCGCGAAAGGACCCCGATCATGAAAGACCGCATCCTGCTTCCGCTGATCCTCCTCGCCGCCGTCGCCGCGACGGCCGCGCCGCCGCCCGCCGGAACCCGGCCGGCCGCCGGCCCCGCCGACGACTCGAAGCCCGCCGCGATGCGCGCCTACGGCGTGCGCGAGGCGGCTCCGCTCTCGCCCACCGAGATCCGCGTCGTGCTCGGCGCGGCCACGACGGCCTCCGCCGACCGGCCGGACGCCTGGCGCATCCTCTCCGACAAGGACCCGGCCTACTCCTACACGACGTTCGCGCGGCCGAAGTCCGTGCGCAAGATCGCGCAGGCGGACGAGTTCCCGCTCCCCGCGGGCGACGCCTCGCCCAAGCCCGCGAAGCACGGCGCGCTGCGCGCCGTCGCCGTCGCGATCGAGCTGCCCTCGCCGATGAAGGACGGCGCGACCTACACCGTGGTCGCGCACGGCTCGCCCTCGATGCAGAACCTTCTGGTGACGGGCGGGCGCGCGGACGCCTCGTTCACGTTCCAGGCGGGCGGCCCGTTCGCGAAGGCGGAGCTGCCGCCTCCGACCCGGGAGGCGCGCGACACGGCCGGCCTGCGCGGCGTCCGGAGCGTCGGCGGCGGAATCGTCCGGCTCGAGTGCGGCGCGGGGCTCGTTCCTCCCGCGTGCGACAGCCCCTCCACCTACACGGTGACGGTGAACGGCGCGCCCGCGGCGGTGCAGTCGGTCGGCCGCCGCACGCGCATCGACCTCTACAAGCCCGAATACTGGCCGTTCCACGTGCTGCTCGTGCACGACATCTTCCTCGACCTCGGCACGCCGCTCAAGACCGGCGACAAGGTCCGCGTCTCGGTCTCGCCGGCCGCGATGGCGTCCGGCGCGACGGCGGAGGCGGAGCTGGCGTTCGACGAGCGCGCGAGCCTCTCGGACTCGATCAAGGCGAACCAGGTCGGCTACCTCCCCGACGCGATCAAGTTCGCGCGCCTCGGGCGCTGGCTCGGCACGATGCCGAAGGGCGCGCTCGACTTCCCGTCGGCGCCGGCCTTCGAGGTGCGCGACGCCGCCACGCACGCCGTGGCGTTCTCCGGGACGGCGCGGCAGACGCACCGCCGGGGCGAGAAGGACGCGCGCCCGGGCGACCTCTCGGGCGAGAACGTCTGGGAGATGGACTTCACGAAGCTGACGAAGCCCGGGCGCTACTACGTCGCCGTCCCCGGCGTCGGGCGCAGCTTCGACTTCCGGATCGCGCCGGACGCCTACGCGCAGGCGTTCGCCGTCGCGGCGACGGGGCTCGTCGCGCAGCGCTGCGGCATCGAGCTCAAGGAGCCGTGGTTCCCCTGGAACCGCGTCTCGTGCCACGACAAGGGCATCGTCCCCACGACCGCCGGGCGCGGCACGCCGCTCCGCGACCTGCCGGGCCTGGCCGAGCCCGGCGCCGCGAAGCTCGACGTCCGGGGCGGCCACCACGACGCGGGCGACTACAACCCGCGCTCGCACCTCGACGTGGCGCAGGCGCTCCTGGACGCCTACGACGTCGCGCCGCGCAAGTTCCGCGACGGACAGATGCCCGTGCCGCCGAACGAGCGCGGCGACGGCATCCCGGACGTCGTGAACGAGTCGCTCTGGGAGCTCCGGCTCTGGATCGGCCTGCAGGACTCCGACGGCGGCGTGCGCGCCGGCACGGAGTCCAACGGCGATCCGAACTTCTTCCAGACGGTCGAGCTCGACACGCTCGGCGACTACGCGTTCGCCAAGAGCGCGAAGGCGTCGTTCGAGTTCGCCGGCTGCGCCGCGCAGTGCGCGCGCATCCTGCGCTCGGTCGGCAAGAGGAACGCAGCCGACGGCCTCCTCGCCCGCGCCCGCAAGGCGTGGGAGTGGGCGGAGGCCAATCCCTCGCAGAATCGCGGCAGCGACTGGGTCTCGGCGCGCTCCTACGCCGCCGCGCACCTGCTGGCCGCGACGGGCGAGGCGGCGTTCAACGAGGCGTTCGTCGCCGAGACGCCGTGGAAGGGCGACCCGAACGCGCCGGCGCAGAAGGACAACGCCTGGGACCTGCGCGCCGCCGCGTTCGCCTACGTGCACTGCGCGCCCGAGAAGGCGACCGACCCCGCCGTGCGCGCCGCCGCGAAGAACGCCATCGTGAAGGACGCGGACGGTCTCATCAACTCCGTGAAGAACGCCGCGTATCCGTTCATCCGCCACCCGTGGGCGCCGATCAACTGGGGCACGGGCGCCTACGAGAACATGCTGCATCCGATCGTCTACGCGTGGGCGGTGACGGGCGACGCGAAATACCGCGACTGGATCGTCCGCAACTGCGACAACACGCTCGGGTGCAACCCGATGTCGATCGTCTGGATGGCCGGCCTCGGCGGGCGGCGCATCCACGCGCCGCTGCACAACAGCCGCTACTCGCCGGGCGGCGTCGTGGCGGGCATCGAGTGCGAGGGCCCGGTGCAGAAGGGCGACGGCTACAACTGGAAGGAGACGGCCGTCCCCGCGCCGCGGACGGACAGCGCGTCGCTCTACACCTTCTCCGACTGCCACTTCGCGATCGGCATGGACGAGGGCGTCGTGAACGCCCAGGCCAAGACGCTCGCGGCCTTCGGCCTCCTGCTGCCCGACGCGCCCGCGAAGAAGTAGCGCCCGCCGGCGGGCGGGCGCGCTCTAGCGCGGCCAGCGCCAGAGGGGGCCGGCGAGGCCGCGGACGCGGAGCGGGGAGCCGTCCGGCGCGAAGAGCGGCGCGTCGACGCGGTCGGGGAAGTAGCACCCGTGCACGGCCTTGTCGAGCAGGCGCAGCGCCCGGATCGCCTGGCGCGCGAGGGGCGAGGGGAGGGCGCCGGCCTCGGCGCGCAGGCGGGCCTGCTCCTCCGCGGCGCCGGGGCGGAGCGAGGCGTTGGACCCGGTCATCGCGTAGGCGCCGAGATAGCGCGGGCACAGCGCCGCGCGGACGCCGGAGGAGAGGACGCCGAGATACCACTTCTTGTCGGCGAGGCGGGTGTAGGAGAGGTCGAAGCGGGCGGAGCCCTCCCAGACGGCGCGCCGGAAGAAGACGGTGCAGGAGAGCAGGTAGTTGACGCCGTTGCGCAGGTAGATCAGGCGCGCGGGCAGCTCGCGGCGCGCGGCGCGCAGGGAGCCGTCGGGGCCGAGCAGGAGGTAGTCGCCGAACACGAGCCCGATGCCCGCGTTGGTCTCGAAGAAGCGCTGGGCGTGGCCCGGGGCGTCGGGGAGCCACTGCTCGTCGGCGTTGAGCCACGCGAGGGCGTCGCAGCCCGCGGCGCAGGCGGCGTCGAGCCCGGCGGCGATGGCGTCGTAGAGGCCGCGGTCGGGCGCGCGCTCGTAGACGCAGCCGAACTCGGCGGCGAGGTCCTCCACCGGCTCCTTCGAGGCGGCGGACTCGCGCACGAAGTGCACGATCTCGCCGCCGCGCAGCGCCGCGGCCGCGGCGCGCACCGACGAAGCGCAGGCGCGGAAGCGGGCGCGACCGTCGAGGACCGGTGTGACGACGCCGAGCTTCACCCCGCTACTTCCAGCAGGAGACGTCCGCGTCCCAGCCGTCGCCGCCCTCCTCGCCGTCGGCGCCGTAGCAGACGACGTCGAAGGGCTTGCCGGCGGGGCCGGGGACGAGGTAGGCGTATTCGCGGCCCCAGGGGTCGAGCGGGACCTCGAGCTTGTCGAGGTAGCCGCCCGCCGGGAAGTTCGCGGGCACGGGCGGGAGCGTCGGCGCGGCGACGAGCGCCGCGAGGCCCTGCTGGCGCGTGGGCGGGGCGCCGTTGTCGAGCAGATACTGCTCGAGCGCGGACTTGAACTGCGCGACCTGGAACTGCGCGCCGCGATACTTGCCCTTCTGGAGGTTGGGCAGGACGGCGAGGCCGGCGGCGCCGGCGAGGATGGCGACGATGGCGAGCGCGATGAGCACTTCCATCAGCGTGAAGGCGGAGCGGCGTTTCATGCGAGGGGGGAGGGGAGGGTGGCGAAGAAGGCGGCGACCCCGGGGCGGTCCTCGCGCGAGGTGACGCCATACCAGCGGGAGCCGGTGCGGAGGACGCGGACGGACGCCCGCCCCGCGCGGAGGAAGCCGGCGACCTCGGTCGGAATCTGGAACTCGGACTTCGGCAGCGCGCCCTTCTCCGCGAGGAAGCGCGGGAACGACTCCTCCAGGAGGTCGACGTAGCTGCGCTTGAAGCCCCAGAAGTTCATCGAGACGGGTGTGTCGTCCGGGAACGCGTCGTCGCCGTCGCGCACGGCGCCGTCGGGGCGGCGGGCGAGGGCGAGGCGCTCCACGACCGAGGCGAGCGAGCCGTCGGGCGCGACGGTGCAGACGCCGCGCGAGACGGTCCCGTTCGGGGAGAGCGTCTGGTCGAGGCGGTAGGCGACCATGCACCAGGCGTTCGGGTCCGATGCGGTCTCGTCGAAGAAGCGCGAGACGAGGCGCGGCGCCTCGGCGCCGTAGTAGTCGTCGGCGTTCACGGCGAGGAACGGCCCGCGCAGCTTGTCGCGAGCGGCGTAGACGGCGTGCGCGGTGCCCCAGGGCTTGGAGCGGCCCTCGGGGACGGCGAACGGCGCCGGGAGGTCGTCGAGGCGCTGGAGCGCGTAGTCGACGTCCGTGCGCGCCTCCCAGCGGCGGCCGACGATGTCGCGGAAGTCGTCGAGGATGTCGGGGCGCACGACGAAGACGACGCGCCCGAAGCCGGCGGCGAGGGCGTCGCCGACGGAGTAGTCGGGGATGAATTCGCCGTGCGGGCCGATGGGGTCCATCTGCTTGAGGCCGCCGTAGCGGCTGCCGATTCCGGCGGCGAGGACGAGGAGTGTCGGTTTCATGGTCGGACGGCCCGGAGTCTAGCACACCCCCGCGCCGCGCCGCAACCGGCGCGCGGCGTTCGCGGAGTCCGCGGAGTTCTGCTAGAATCCGCGCCATGCACGTTCCGACGACATCCAAGACGCTCCTGCGCGACCTCGGCGCGGACGCCCGGTCGCCGCGCTGGGCGGAGTTCATCTCGCGCTATCGCCCGATGATGGAGTCGTTCCTCGCGGCGCGGTATCCGTCTCTCGCCCCCGACGCGGACGACCTCGTGCAGGAGACGCTCGTCGCGCTCCTGCGCGCGCTCCCGGACTACCGCTACGTCCCGGGGGAGCAGGGGTCCTTCCACAACTACCTCACCGGCATCCTCCGCAACAAGGCCGCGTCGCTCCTGCGCCGCCGCGAGGCCGAGGCCGCCCGCGACGCGTGGGCGGCCGCCGAGTCCGCCGCGCCGCCGGCGCTCGCCGACGAGGTCGCCGCCGAACGCGACGAGGACGCCTGGCGCGACGCCGTGCTCCAGATCGCCCTGCGCCAGCTCCTCGCCGACGAGTCGGTCCAGGAGCGCACCAAACAGGTCTTCGTTCGCGTCGCCGTGGAGGGCGAAGACCCCGCCGCCGTCGCGGAGGCCTTCGGCATCGAACGAAACGCCGTCGACCAGATGAAGAGCCGCATGACGCGACGCCTCCGCGACCTCGTCGCCGCGCTCGACGCCGCCCCCGGCGCGTAAGACGCCCCCTCCGCCGCGCCAGTATCGTGGTGACATTACCCCGTGAGCATCACTCCCTTCCAGATCGACGACTGGTTGCGCCAAAGCGGGCGCGTCTGCCTTGCGGCGCGCGTCCTTCCGGACGGCGCGGCGCTCGGCCCGTTCCGCGTGCTCGGTCTCCTCGGCCGCGGCGCAAGCGCGGAGGTCTACCGCGCCCGCCGCGAGGCGGACGGCGCCGTCGTCGCCCTCAAGGTTCCGCGCGAGGCGGACGACGCCTCGCGCGAGCGCCTCCGCCGCGAGGCCGCCCTGCTCGCGGAGCATCCCCACCCCGCCCTGCCCCGGCTCGTCGCGTCCGGCGAAACGGACGGCCGGCCCTGGCTCGCGCTCGAAGAGCTCTTCCCCGGCGACCTGCCGTGCGCGCCCCGGGAGGTCGAACGCTTCCTCCTCGCCCTCTGCCAGGCCCTCGCCCACCTGCACGCGCTCGGCTTCGTCCACCGCGACGTCAAGCCCTCCAACATCCTCCGCCGCGCCGGCGGCGCCCCCGTCCTGATCGACCTCGGGCTCGTCAAGCGCGCCGAAGCGGCGGCACGGGGCGCGGCCCCGCCCGTCCCCTCGGCGCAGCTCTCGATCGTCGACGGCCGCGCCGTCGGCCACGGCACGCCGGGCTACGCCGCCCCCGAGCAGTTCTCGGGCGGCGACCTCACGCCCGCCGCGGACGTCTACGCGCTCGGCATGCTCGCGCTGCGCTGCTTCGGCGGGCGCCCGCCGCGCCTCTGGCGCCCCCTCCTGCGCCGCGCCACCTCCCCGCTCCCCGCCGACCGC
>CAMVRE010000109.1 GCA_947169825.1 uncultured Verrucomicrobiota bacterium
TGGATTCTAGCAGAATGCGGCCTGTTGCGCCAGATGGATGCGGTGCGGCGCCATCTGCACGATATCCGCGCTTTTTCGGCAAATCCGGCCGCTCGGGCCCAAAATCGGATTGACGCGGGAGGGCAACCCGTGTACAGTGGGCCCCGACCGGCGCGTGCCATGCCCACGCCGCCGCTTCGCCTGCCGATGCGACGCTCCCTTCTCCTCCTACCCGCGCTCGCGGCTCTCGCGCTTCCCGCGCGGGCCGCGGACTGTTGGCTGCTCGGGACGGACCCGCAGCGCGCCGTCTACGTCGATTCGCTCGCGGCGCCGGGCGGCGACGGCGCCTCGCCCGCGACCGCCTTCCGGACGCTCCGCGAGGGCATCGCCGACGCCGGCGCCCACTGCACGGTGTGGGTGCGCGGCGGCCCGGACCGCGCCTACGACGTGACGAACGCGGCCGAGGCGCTGTCGATCCCCGCCTCGAAGGAGGGCCTCGCCCTCCGCTCGTTCGGCGGGGAGGGCCCGGCCGACCCGTTCCACCCGGACTTCGCCCGGCCGCGGTCGCGCCGCGATCCCGGCGACATCGGCCGTCTCGGCTGGCGCGGCGAGAACGGCGAACATCCCCTCTGGATCGGCGCCCTCCCGCCGCTGTACCCCGAAACGACGCTCCTCATCCTGCGCTGACCGCACTACTCCGCGTCGTGAATGGCTGAAGCGCCGGCGATCATTCAGCATTCAGCACTCAGCATTCAGCATTGCCCGCGCGTTGCGCGGGCCGTGGCGAGCGCCCTGTTTTGACGCATCTGCGCGGGGTGTGGTAGACTCCGCGCCGTTTTCGCCGCCACGCGCGGCGCGCATACGGAAGAAACAAGCGATGGAACACGTCATCGACACGATCAAGGCACGCGGCCTCTTCGACAACTGGACCGACCCCGGCGTCTACGACCTGCTGAAGACCCCGCAGACCGTCTACGGCGGCTTCGACCCCTCGGCCGACAGCCTCCAGGCCGGCAACCTCGTCGCCATCATGAACCTGTGCCACTACCAGCGCGCCGGCCACCGCGTCCTCGCGCTCGTCGGCGGCGCGACCGGCCTCATCGGCGACCCCTCGGGCAAGACCAGCGAGCGCCAGCTCCAGACCGCCGAGACGATCGCCCACAACGCCGAGTGCATCAAGGCGCAGCTCGAGCGCTTCATCGACTTCGGGCCGGGCGAGCATCAGGCCGTGCTCGTGAACAACCTCGACTGGCTCGGCAAGTTCTCGTTCATCGACTACCTGCGCGACGTCGGCCGCTACTTCCGCATGGGGACGATGCTCAACAAGGAGAGCGTCCGCGCGCGGCTCGAGTCGCCGAACGGCATGTCGTTCACCGAGTTCTGCTACCAGACGATGCAGGGCTACGACTTCCTGCACCTCTACGACACCTACGGCTGCCGCATCGAGGTGGGCGGCTCCGACCAGTGGGGCAACATCACCGCCGGCACGGACCTGCTGCACTACCAGCGCGGCGTCTCGTGCTACGGCGTCACGATCCCGCTCATCAAGGACTCGGCCGGCAAGAAGTTCGGCAAGAGCGAGGGCAACGCGATGTACCTCGACGCGAAGAAGACGAGCTGCTACCAGTTCTACCAGTTCTTCCTCCGCAGCGAGGACTCGGTCGTCGTGCGCTACCTCAAGGCGTTCACGTTCCTCCCGATCGACGAGATCGCGCAGCTGGAGGAATCCGTGAGGACCGCGCCCGAGAAGCGCGAGGCGCAGCGCGTGCTCGCGGAGGACGTCGTCCGCCGCGTCCACGGCGACGAGGGCCTCGCCCAGGCGCAGCGCGCGACGCAGGCGCTCTTCGGCGGGTCGCTCAAGGGCCTCTCCGCGGCCGAGCTCCTGCCGATCTTCCAGGACGCGCCCAGCGCGGAGCTTCCCGCGGCGGACGTCGTCGGGCAGCCGGTCGTGAAGGTCGCCGCGCTCGCGGGGCTCCTCAAGAGCCAGAGCGAGGCGCGCCGGATGGCCGACGGCGGCGGCCTCTACCTCAACAACGAGCGCGTCGGCGCCGCGGACATCCTTACCGAGGACCGCGCGATCGACGGCCAGGTCCTCGTCCTCCGCGCCGGGAAGAAGAACCAGCGTGTCGTCAAGCTCGCGAGGTAGCGCGCCGGAAGAAAAGCGCGCTCTCCGGCGCAGGGCGCGGGCTCTGCGCGAGGCGCACGCGGGCGACGCGCCCGCGAGCTTCCTCGCCGCGATGCGCGCGCGGCCGGAATGGGCGGCGGCGCGCGTCGCGATGCTCTACCTGCCCTTCGGCGTCGAGCCGCCGACGGCGGATCTTGCCGCCGACCTCCGCGCGCGCGGCGGCATTGTCTGCGTGCCGGTCTGGGACATTGGCGCGGGACGCTATGCTCTCGCCGAGCTGCCGGCCGATGCGGAGATCGCGCCCGGCCATGGCGGCATTCCCGAGCCCGTCGGCACGCGTCGAGTCGACCCCGCCACGGTCGATCTCTTCGTCCTGCCGGGACTCCTCTTCGACCGCACCGGCACGCGCCTCGGCCACGGCCGCGGGCACCTCGACCGTCTCCTCGCCGCGCGCCGCCCCGGCGCGGCCGTTCTCGGCCTCGCCTTCCCCTGGCAGATCGCCGACGCCCCGATCCCGCGCGAGGCGCACGACGTCCCGATGGACGCCGTCCTCGTCCCCTAGCGCATCGCCGACGCTACCGCGCGGCGCCGGGGTCGTCCGGCTCCTCGCCGCGGCCGAAGGGCGAGAGCTCGCGCAGGGTCCTCACGATGCCCGGCATCGCCTCGAGCACCGCGTCGACGTCCTCGTCCGTCGTGTAGCGGCTCAGGCTGAAGCGCAGCGAGCCGTGGAGCGCGGTGAAGGGCGCGTCCATCGCGCGCAGGACGTGCGAGGGCTCGAGCGAGCCCGACGTGCACGCCGACCCGGACGAGGCGCAGATGCCCGCGTCGCCGAGGTGGAAGAGCATCGCCTCGCCCTCGATGTAGGGGAACGAGACGTTGAGCGTGTTCGGGAGGCGCAGCTCGCGATTGCCGTTCACGACGGTCTCCGGGATGGCGAGCAGGCCCTCCTGCAGGCGGTCGCGCAGCGCGGCGACGCGGCCGAGCGTGCCGTCGCGCAGCTCCGCGGCGGCGAGTTCGCACGCCTTGCCGAGGCCGACGATGTAGGGGACGTTCTCCGTCCCGGCGCGGCGGCTCTTCTCCTGGTGTCCGCCGAGGAGGAACGGCCGCACGGGCGTGCCGCGCCGGATGTAGAGCGCGCCGATCCCCTTCGGCGCATGGATCTTGTGGCCGGAGAAGGAGAGCATGTCGAACGGGACGGCGGAGGCGTCGATCTCCGCGACCTTGCCGACGGCCTGCGTGGCGTCGGTGTGGAAGACGGCGCCGGCGGCCTTCGCGAGCTCCGCGCACTCGCGGATCGGGAAGAGCACGCCCGTTTCGTTGTTCGCCCACATGAGCGTCACGAGCTTCGGGCCGGGGATCGAGAGCGCGCCGCGATAGGCGTCCATGTCGAGGGTGCCGTCGCGGTGCACGCCGACGAAGACGACGCGGTGCCCGCGCTCCTCGAGCGCGCGGCAGGGCTGCAGCACGGCCGGGTGCTCGACCTTGCTCGTAATCACCGTCGTCTCCGGGCCGAGCGCCTGGACCGTCCCGAAGATCGCGTGGTTGTCGCTCTCGCTGCCGCAGCTCGTGAAGACGACCTCCGAGGGGTCGCCCGCGCCGAGCAGCGACCCGACCTTCGCGCGGGCGGCCTCCATGTCGCGGTGGACGCGCCCGCCGAACTCATACATGCTCGAGGCGTTCCCCCACCGCTCGGTGAAGAACGGCATCATCGCCTCGACGACCTCCGGCGCGGGCATCGTCGTGGCGTTGTTGTCCAGGTAGTGCAGCGCGGGCTTCTCCATGGCTAGATCGCCTCCACCTCGAGCGCGTCGTCGCCGAGCGCCTCGCGGAGCTTCTTCTCCACGAGGCCGTTCTTCGTGAGGTTGGCGGCCATGCAGCCTGCGCAGTGGCCGAGGAAGCGGACCTGGATCCGCGCGCCCTGCACGTCCACCAGCTCGATGTCGCCGCCGTCGAGGCGGAGCGCCGGGCGGACCTCGTCCTCGAGGACCTTCTCGACGGCCATCACCTTCTTCGCGGGCGAGAGCTCCGCGAACGGGACCGGGGCGGCGGGCGCGGGCGCCGGGGCGGCGGACGCCTTCCCGAGCTCGCGGTCGAGGATCGCCTGGATCGCGCCCCTGCACTTGCCGCAGGCGCCGCCGGCCTTGGTGTAGTTGGTGACCTGCTCGACGGTGGTCAGATGGTTGATCCGCACCGCCTCGACGATCTCGCTCTCGTGGACGTTGAAGCAGGTGCAGACGAGCGGGTCGTCCTTGAGCTCGCGGACCGTGGTGTCGCCGGTGCGGTAGTTCGCGATGGCGGCCTCGAGCGCCTCCATGCCCATCACGGAGCAGTGCATCTTCTGCTCGGGGAGGCCGTCGAGATACTTCGCGATGTCGGCGTTGGTGACCTTGGACGCCTCGTCGAGCGTCATGCCCTTGATCATCTCGGTGAGCGCGGAGGACGAGGCGATGGCGGAGGCGCAGCCGAACGTCTGGAACTTCACGTCGGCGATGCGCTCCTTCTTCTCGTCGAGCTTGAAGGCGAGCTTGAGCGCGTCGCCGCAGGCGAGGGCGCCCACCTGCCCGACGCCGTCGGGGTTTTCGATCGTGCCGACGTTCCGCGGGTGGTGGAAGTGGTCGAGCACCTTGTCCGAGTAGTCCCACATGGTGATCTCTCCAATGGTCCCGCGACGGCGGGGCGCGGGGCGGCCCTTCCGCCCCCTGCCGGCCCGGAGTCGGGGGAGGGCGCGGAGTCTAGCACAACCCCCGCCAGTTGGCAAAGGCCCGCGCGCACGCGCGTCGTTTTTTTCGTTTGCAAGCGGCGGCGGGTTCTGCTATCATCTCGCGCCACTTCCAACGACAAAAGAAAACAAGCAAGCATACCCATGAGCCAGATCGACATCCAGGCCGCCCGCAAGCCCTTCCAGCTCCACGAGAAGGACACCGGGTCGAGCGACGTCCAGGTCGCCGTCCTCACCAAGCGCATCGAGCACCTGACCGAGCACCTCAAGTCCAACACGCACGACCACAACTCGCGCCGCGGCCTCATCATGATGGTCAACCGCCGCCGCAAGCTGCTGGACTACCTCAAGCGCACCGACGAGCCGCGCTACATCGCCCTCGTCAAGGAGCTCGGCCTCCGCCGGTAGGCGCCCCTCCGCCTCCGGGCGCCCCGAGCGGCGGAAAAGCTTCGCGTCTGCCGGCCGGCCTCTCCGGCCGGAACGCGCGTCTTTTCGCCGCGGGCCCTCCCGGCGGCGCGCCCCCTTTGCACACAACGAACAACAAGAAAGAGAGATACACCATGGAAAACACCGTTTCCGTTTCCTGCGACGTCGGGGGCCAGACCCTCGTCATCGAGACCGGCCTCCTCGCGAAGCAGGCCGCCGGAGCCGTCACCGCCACCCTGGGCGACAACGTCGTCTTCTCCGCCGTCACCTGCACCGAGACGCCCCGCGAGGGCATCGACTACTTCCCGCTGCAGTGCGAGTACCGCGAGAAGTTCTACGCCTGCGGCCGCTTCCCCGGCGGCTTCTTCAAGCGCGAGTCCCGCCCCTCCGAGAAGGAGATCCTCACGGCCCGCCTCACGGACCGCCCGATCCGCCCGCTCTTCCCCGACGGCTACCACAACGACGTGCAGGTGAACAACACCCTGCTCAGCGCCGACGGCGTCCACGAGCCGGACTTCCTCTCCGTGATCGCCGCCTCGGCCGCGCTGCACATCTCCGAGATCCCGTTCATGGGCCCGATCGGCGCCGTGCGCGTCGGCCGCGTGAACGGCCAGTTCATCCTCAACCCCACCCAGGCCCAGCGCAAGGAGGGCGACCTCGACCTGCTCTACTCCGGCACCGCGGACCGCTTCCTCATGATGGAGGGCGGCGCCAAGGAGATCCCGGAGGCGGACTTCCTCGCCGCCCTCAAGTTCGGCCAGGAGTGCGTCTCGAAGATCGTCGCGATCCAGAAGGAGCTCCGCGCCAAGCTCGGCAAGGCGGAGAAGAACGTCGTCGACGGCGACGCGTGCCGCAAGGACCTGCTGGACGCCGCGCGCGCCGGCTTCGGCGAGAAGTTCGCCGAGGTCCTCACGATCCCCGGCAAGCTCGCCCGCCAGGACGCCGTCAAGGAGACGACCGCCGCGATGAAGGCGGACCTCGCCGCGAAGTTCCCCGAGATGACGGACGAGGAGTTCCGCGCGATGGAGGACTGCCTCGAGATCGAGACCGTCCGCAAGAACGTCCTCGAGCGCGGCAAGCGCATCGACGGCCGCGGGTTCGACGACATCCGCCCGCTCGCCGCCCAGGTCGGCGTCCTCCCGCGCGCCCATGGCTCGGCCGTGTTCAGCCGCGGCGAGACGCAGGCGCTCGGCATCTGCACCCTCGCCCCGCTCAAGGAGGCGCAGGAGATCGACGCCATCACCGGCGGCCAGACGGAGAAGAAGTTCTTCCTCCACTACAACTTCCCGCCCTACTGCACGGGCGAGGTCGGCCGCCTCGGCACCACCGGCCGCCGCGAGATCGGCCACGGCAACCTCGCCGAGCGCGCGCTCCTGCCGGTCGTCCCCGAGGACTACGAGTACGCGGTGCGCATGGTCTCCGAGATCATGGGCTCCAACGGCTCCTCGTCGATGGCGTCGATCTGCGTCGGCACCCTCGCGATGATGGACGCCGGCGTCCCGATCCGGAAACCCGTCGCCGGCATCTCCTGCGGCCTCTTCACGACGCCGGACGAGAGCAAGGCGATCCTCGTCACGGACATCCTCGGCGCCGAGGACCACTGCGGCGACATGGACTTCAAGATCGGCGGCACGCGCGACGGCATCACGGGCTTCCAGGTCGACCTCAAGATCCGCGGCCTCACGTGGGACCTCGTCGAGAAGGCGATCGAGCGCGACCGCGTCGCGCGCATGAAGATCCTCGACTTCATCGAGTCGGTCCTCCCCGCGCCGCGCGCCGAGCTCTCGCCCCACGCGCCCCGCATCAAGGTCATCCAGATCAACCCCGAGAAGATCGGCGCCCTCATCGGCCCCGGCGGCAAGAACATCCGCGGCATCTGCGCCCTCACCGGCGCGCAGATCGACATCGCCGAGGACGACTCCGGCAAGGTCTCGATCTACGCCACGAGCAAGGACGCGATGGACGCGGCCGAGAAGGAGATCAACAAGTCCTGCGCCGAGCCCGAGGAGGGCATGCTCTACGAGGGCACGGTGACGGGCGTGAAGGCGTTCGGCGCCTTCGTCGAGATCCTGCCGGGCATCGACGGCCTCTGCCACATCAGCGAGTTCAGCGACAAGTTCCTCAAGTCGATGGACGGCGTGTGCAAGGAGGGCGACAAGCTCTGGGTCAAGTGCATCGGCGTGGACGACCGCGGGCGCATCAAGCTCTCGCGCAAGGCGGCCCTCGCCGAGATGGCCGAGAAGCCCCAGGCCTAGCGCCCTTCCGGCCTTTGCCTCCGCGTGGCGGGGTGCGGCTTCCGCACCCCGCCACGCCTCTTTTTGCGGAGTCGCGCTACACGCGCAGCGTCCCCTCGAAGGCGCGCTCGGCGCCGTCGAGGACGAGCGTCG
>CAMVRE010000110.1 GCA_947169825.1 uncultured Verrucomicrobiota bacterium
GAGTCGTTCGAACACGGCAAACACAGCCCGCACCACAGGCGCGGTACTCGGACAGAACCGTCAGTCGAACGCGGAAACCGGAAGCGCGCTTCATTCTCATGACTGGGTCAGTGCCGTTTCCGCCGCACCGACGTCGGCCGCGCCCCCGCCCGCATCCGTCTCCCCTCCGGCGAGAAGCACCCCCGCTGGTGGCACCTCGGCTCCGACGAATAGCCCCCTCCTCGACCGATGAACAAGCCCCTCCTCCGCCGTTCCGTCCGAATCCTCGCGGCCGTCCTCCTCACGGCCGTCGTCGCGCGGTTCCTGATCCTCGAAGCCGTCCTGCCGCCGGGCGACGAAGCTGTCCTCTACGACCGGCTCTGCGCGTGGCGCCCCGGCGATTCCTGGGAGGAGATGCGCCGTGGCCTCTCCCGGGGCCACATGCGTTTCTCCCGCCCGAAGCCGATCGACGGCCGGCCGGACGTCGGCGATCTGATACAGGGCTATTCCGTCGAGCCGGCCGGCACGTGGTTCCGGGAAGGCGGCTACAAGGACGCGGCCTACTGGATCGACCTGCGCGCCAAGGGGAAGTTCGTTCCGGCCCCCGACCCGGAGCGCGAACCTCCGGCGGAAAGCCGCGGCGTCGACCTTTGGGTCGATGTGCGCGTCTTTCTCGACCGCGAGATGCGCTATTGCGGAGTCAAGGTTTCCACGATCGCCGGGCGGCGCCTCGACGCAAGGACCCGCTGGACCGAATGGCGGCCGCCCGCCCCGTTCCGTCCCGCCGCGGTACTCCTCCGCCCGCGGATCGACTTCCCCGCCCTCGAACGCCGCCTCGCCGAGGCGCTGCCCGACGAGGCCGCCGCGTCCGAGCTCCGTGCCGACGCCTTCCGCCAGGTCGATGAATACGATGCGCGCGAGCACGTTCGCGGCGGCAGTCCGAACGCCCCGGGGCATCAAATCTGGAGCATCTACGGCGTCTCCTATCCGCGGCTCGACGCGGTCCTCTGCGCCCTCTCGTTCAGCACGCGCTTCTTCGACTTCGACGCCCAGATGTACGGAGGGAGGGAAACCGACGCGAACGACCATCTCCAGACCCTGCTGCTCTGGTTCGGCGACGGCGACGCCACCAACGCCGTCATCCACCTCCTCCGCGACCCGGAACGCACCGTCCCCGACCTTCGCCGCCTCGCCCCCGGCGTCTACCTCGAGCTTCCCGCCCCGCCGCCGCCGGGCTGGGGAGGATCCTGCAACGACGAAACATAGAGCAAAAGGAGCCCCGAAATGTCCGCAGAACCGAAGAAAAGCAAAAAGAACCGGGGCGGCGACGCCCAGCTGGAGATGACGCCGATGATCGACGTCGTGTTCCAGCTCCTGATCTTCTTCATCGTCACGCTCAACCAGCCCGACATCCTGTCGCAGTTCGATGCGCTCCGGCCCGCCGCGCAGGAATCGCACGAGGTGCAGGATCCGCCCGCGGCGATCACGATCAAGGGATTCCCCTCGCGTCCGGGGCTGGGCGCCTACTTCTTCGGCAACGACCAGAACCGGCGCACGGTGACGCTCGACCAGCTCCGCGGCGTCGCCGCGCAGATGGCGAAGGTCAACCGGAACCAGAACGTCGTCGTCAACTGCACCGACACCGCGCCGCACGGCTGCCTCGTCCGCGTCCTCGACCTGCTCGCCGACTCCGGCCTCCGCTCCGTATCCGTCTTCTCCCTGGACAACGGCTCGGAGAAGCCCTGGTAGTCCCGGGGACGCCCGCCGCGGAACGATTGAAATGGATCGCGGGTTCACGTAGAATCGGCGGCGTGAGAGCGGCCAACGACAGATCGGACCCGACGACCGGGCGTGCGCGGCGCGGGCGCAGGGCGCTTCGCGCCGGGATCGCGATCGCCGCGGCCGGGGCGGCGGCGTTCGCGGTCGGGCGAGCCCTGGGCCCGCGCGTCGTCGACCTGCCGTCGCCGAACTTCGGCGAGCGTCGGCCCGCGGGGGCGAAGGTGAGGTTCGTCGTGCTGCACTACACCGCCACGGAGACGCTCGCGCAGGCGCTCGACATCCTCCGTAACCCCGCCCGCGAGGTGAGCTCGCACTACGTGGTGGACCGCGACGGCGGCGTCTACCGCCTCGTCGCCGAGGACAAGCGCGCGTGGCACGCCGGCGCCGGCACGTGGCGCGGCGAGGACGACGTGAACAGCGTCTCGATCGGCGTCGAGATCGTCAACGCCGGGCCGCCCGACCCGTTCCCCGAGAGACAGATGCGCGCCGTTCTCGCGCTCTGCCGCGACCTCGCCGCGCGCCATCCCGGCGTCGAGTTCGTCGGGCATTCCGACGTCGCGCCCGACCGCAAGGTCGACCCCGGGCCGCTTTTCCCCTGGTCCCGCCTCGCCGAGGCGGGACTCCCCAACCCCCACGTCTTCGTCCGGCCATGATGCGGCAGTCGGCGGCGGAAAGCATCGTGTAGTTGCGGGGATTTTAAGGGGACAGACCCCTTTAAAATGGGGTTGTCGGGACAGAATGGCGCACCGAAGGTTGACAAAACGACGCGGGTTGTTGTAGCGTATGAGACATGAATGACACATCCTCCAACAAGCCGGTTGTCCTCGTGGTGGACGACGAGAAGAACACGCGCGAGGGACTGGGGCGGGCGCTCCGGCGGGACTACGACGTCATGCTCGCGGAGTCCGCGGCGGCTGCGCTCAAGGCGCTCGACGAGCGCCCGGCCGACGTGATGCTCTCCGACGTCCGGATGCCGGGCGAGGACGGCCTCGCGCTACTACGGAAGGTTCGCGAGAAGCACCCCGCCACGGTCTGCATCCTCCTCACCGCCTACGGGACGGTCGAGACCGCGGTCGAGGCAATGAAGCTCGGCGCGCAGAACTTCCTCACGAAGCCCGTCAACCTCGACCAACTCGACCTCGTTCTTGAGCGCGCTCTCCGCGCCCGCGACCTGGAGCGCGAGAACCGCGACCTGAAGCGCCGCCTCGACGCCCGCTACGGCCTCGAGAACATCGTCGGCTCCTCGCCCGCGATGGAGCGGCTCTTCGATGTCATCCGCCAGGCCGCGCCCACGCAGGCGACCGTCCTCATCGAGGGCGCCAGCGGCACCGGCAAGGAGCTCGTCGCGCAGGCGATCCACCATCTCTCGCCGCGCGCCGCGGGGCCGTTCGTCGCGGTGCACTGCGCCGCTCTCTCCCGCGAGCTGCTCGAGAGCGAGCTCTTTGGACACGAGAAGGGCGCCTTCACGGGCGCGATCGCCCAGCGCAAGGGCCGCTTCGAGCTCGCGAGCGGCGGCACGCTCTTCCTCGACGAGATCGGCGAGATCGACGCCTCCGTGCAGGTCAAGCTCCTGCGCGTCCTCGAGACGCGCCAGTTCGAGCGCGTCGGCGGCACCGAGACGCTCACGGCCGACATCCGCGTCGTCGCGGCCACCAACCGCGACCTCGCCGCCGAGGTGAAGGCCGGACGCTTCCGCGAGGACCTCTTCTATCGCCTTAACGTCGTCGACATCCGCATGCCGACCCTGGCCGAGCGCACGAGCGACATCCCGATGCTCTGCGACCGGTTCGTGAAGGAGTTCGCGCCGCAGAACGGCCGCAGCGTCTCCGGCATCGAGCCGGCGGCGATGGCCGTGCTGCAGGCCTACCCGTGGCCGGGCAACGTCCGCGAGCTGCGCAACACCGTCGAGAAGATGGTTGTCCTCTCGCGCGGAGAGCTCCTCACGGTCCAGGACGTCCCCGCGAACATCCGCGACGGCGCCGAGACCGCGGCGCGCGTCTCGCCCGAGCCGATCCCGACCGAATCGCTCGCGCAGGCGGAGAAGCGCAAGATCCTCGCGGCGCTCGAGGCGGCGGGCGGCAACCGCTCCCGCGCGGCCGACGCCCTCGGCATCAGCCGCCGCACCCTCCACCGCAAGCTCGCCGCCTGGGGCGTCCCCGGGCGTTCCGCGTCCCATGCGGAAGAGTAAGCCGATTCGGATTCGCGCGACGGTTGCTTTTTCCGGGCGGGACGTGCTAGAATGCGCCCCGTTCGCGGCGCACGGCGCCGCGGGCGTGGCCGCACCTATCCCGCGCGCCGCGTCTCGTCCCGCATGAATCCCGCATTCCCCGCCACGCTGGACGACATCCGCTCCTGGAGCGCGCCCGCGGCGTTCGACGCCGCGCTACGCGCCGCCGAAAAGGGTTTCGTCACCAGCGCCAGCTACGACCCCGCCGCCGGCACCGCGTCCGGCGAGGTCGTCGTCGGCGCGTCCACCGTCTCCACCTCCTTCGCGCTCGTCCGCCACGGGCCCGCCGGGCGCTGGGGCGTGCGCTCGCGCTGCCCCTGCCCCGCCGCCACCGAGGCCGGCGCGATCTGCTTCCACGTGCTCGCCGTCGCGATCACGCTCGCCCGCCGCGCCCTCGCCGCGACGAAGCCCGAGGCCCGCCGCGAGGAGTCGGCGCACGACCGCCTCGTCGCCGAGAACGTCGCGCGCGGCCTCAGCGTCGAGACGGACGAGGCCGGCCTCCCGGCGCGCCTCTTCGTCCAGCTGCCGCGCGACTGGATTCCGCGCTTCCGCCTCGCCCGCGAGGGCAAGGGGCCCGGCGTCCCGGCGTCGGTCCTCGTCCAGCCCGCCGGCGAGGGCGCGCAGCTGCTGCCGGTGCAGGAGCTGGTGCGCACGCGCCGCGCGCTGCGCCTGGAGAAGGACGACGAGAACCTGCTCTACGTCCTGGAGGACATCGCCTCGGGCGACCTCACGCGCCCGCCCGTGCTCGCGCCGGCCTACCTGCTCTGGATCTTCGACCGCCTCGCGGCGCTGGACCGGCCGCTCCTGGTGGCGGAGTCGCGCCCGATCTCGGTCCGCCCGCGCGCGGAGGCGCTCGACTCGCACCTGCTCGTCTCGCTCGACCACGAGAAGGGCGAGATCCTGCTGATGGCGCAGGTGGACGCCCCCGCGGGCTGCGAGGCGGAGACGGACCCGCCGCTCCTCGCGATGGGCAAGTACGCCTGGGCGCTCTACGGCCGCCGCCTCTTCCCCCTCGCGGCGGTCGTCCCGCCTGTCTACCAGCGCGTCTACCTCGACACGATCGGCATCCCGCGCCTCGGCACGCGCAGCTTCCTGCTGCACGAGCTGCCCGGCCTGCGCGGGCAGTTCGACGTGCGCTTCGACGAGGGGTTCGACCCGGACGCCTTCACCTGGACGCCCGCCGAGCCCTCCTTCGCGCTGCGCGCCTCCGCGGCGGACGACCGCGGCCCGCTCTTCCCGCTGCGCTCCGACACGCTCGGCGAGCACACCGCGGTCGAGCTGCGGCTCGACGCGGTCTACCCCGCCGCCGAGCCCGGCGGCGCGCCGACGACCGTCCCGGCCAACGCGCCTGCCAAGGACTTCTCCTTCCCCGACCCGGCCGACCCTTACAACTACTTCGTCCGCAACGTCGATTCCGAGCGCGCCGCGCTCGCGATCCTCGCCTCCCACGGCCTCGCCGGCCCCGGCGCCGCGCGCGAAAGCTCCGCGGCGCTCCGCGGCAACGCCCTCCCGCCGCTGCGCGGCGCCGACGCCGCGCTGGAGCTGCTCGCCACGACCGCCCCCGCGCTCGCCTCCCTCCCGCGCTGGCGCTTCGTCCCCGAGGGTGACTTCGCCGACGTCTCCGCGCACCTCGAGCGCATCGCAACGATCGTCCGCGTCCGCCAGCCCGCGGACGCCCCCGGCGCGTTCGACGTGGACTACGCCTTCCAGACCGCGCGCCGCTCCCGCAACGTCCTCCCGGCCGACATCGGCGAGGCGCGACGCCAGGGCCGCCCGTGGATCATGCACGGCCCGCGCCGCCTGCTCTTCGACCCCGCCGCGCTCGACCAGTTCTCCGACCTGCTGCGCGAATGCGGCGCGAGCCAGTCCCCGCTCGGCGGCGCGTTCCGCGTCTCCGCCGCTCTCGCGCCGTTCTTCGTCGGCCGCCTCGCGCGCCTCTCCTCCTCCCTCGTCCACCTCGACCCCTCCTCCGAGCCTTGGGCCGAGCGCGTCCGCGCGCTCTACGCGCCCGGCGCGTCCTCCGCGGACGACCCCGCCACCGTCCCCGAGCCCCTGCGCTCGACGCTGCGCCCCTACCAGCGCGCCGGCGTCGCCTGGCTCCGCGCCCTCGAGCGCGGCGGCGCCGCCGGCATCCTCGCCGACGAGATGGGCCTCGGCAAGACCGTCCAGACGCTCGCCTGGATCGCGCTGGAGCGCTTCAACCGGGACGCGCGCGGGATGCCGGCGCTCGTCGTCTGCCCCACCTCCCTCGTCGAGAACTGGGCCGAGGAGTCCCGCCGCTTCACGCCGCGGCTGCGCCTGCTCGTCTGCCACGGCGACGAGCGCGAGGCCCTGATGCGCGAGGTCGACGCGCAGGACCCCGCCCGCCCCGGCCGCACCACGCGCGCGCTCGACCCGGACGCCCTCGCCGCCGCGCTCGGCGGCGCGGACCTGGCGATCACCTCCTACGCCCTGCTGCGCCGCGACGTCGCCGCGTGGGAACGATGCGGCTTCTCCATCGTCGTGCTCGACGAGGCCCAGAACATCAAGAACCGCACCACACAGAACGCCGAGACCGTCAAGCGCATCCCCGCCGGCTGCCGCCTCGCCGTCACCGGCACCCCCGTCGAGAACAGCCCCGCCGACCTCTGGAGCATCTGGGACTTCCTGATGCGCGGCTACCTCGGCACGTGGGACGACTTCCGCGCGCGCTACGAGCTCCCGATCTCGCTGCGGGGCGCACCAGGCGCCACCGCCCAGCAGAACCGCGAGGCCGACCAGGCCCTCGCGCGCCTCCACGACAAGGTCGCCCCCTTCCTCCTGCGCCGCCTCAAGACCGAGGTCGCCAGGGACCTGCCGCCCAAGACCGTGCAGACCGTCTTCACCGACCTCGGCGACGACCAGCGCGCCGTCTACGACAAGTTCTTCGCCGCCGCGCGCACGCAGGTCGCGGACGCCCTCGGCACCGCCGGCTTCGGCGCCTCGCGGATGCTGGTCCTGACGGCGCTGCTGCGCCTGCGGCAGGTGAGCTGCCACCTGGCGCTCCTCGGCGACAAGAACCCGCGCCCCGACTCCCCGCGCCCCTCCGCCAAGCTGGAATGGCTCCTCGACTTCCTCGAGGACGCCGCCGCCGAAGGGCACCGCGTGCTCGTCTTCTCGCAGTTCGTCGAGATGCTCGGGCTCGTGCGCGCTGCCCTCGACGCCGCCGGCACCGCCTACTGCTACCTGGACGGCTCGTCGCACGACCGCCTCGAGCAGGTGCACCGCTTCAACGCGGACCCGTCGATCCCGGTGTTCCTCGTCTCGCTCAAGGCGGGCGGCACGGGCCTCAACCTCACGGGCGCCGACGAGGTGGTGCTCTTCGACCCGTGGTGGAACCCGGCCATTGAGGACCAGGCGGTGGACCGCGCGCACCGCATCGGGCAGAAGCGGCACGTGCGCGCCATCAAGCTCGTCTCCAAGGGGACGATCGAGGAGAAGGTCCTCGCGATGCAGGCGCGCAAGCGCGCGGTCATCGACGCCACCGTCTCCGCCACCGACTCCGCGGACCTGGCCTCCCTCACCGAGGGCGACGTCCGCAGCCTCTT
>CAMVRE010000111.1 GCA_947169825.1 uncultured Verrucomicrobiota bacterium
ATCAGGAGCTTCTGCCGGTCCTGCGCCAGCAGCTCGGCGACGGTCGCCTTGCGCGCGGCGAGCGCGGAATCGGCGTCGGAGACGGATTTCATCGCAGACCTCAGACTCCCAGTTCCCGGATGAACGGCAGAAGCGTGTGCGTCACGACATGGTCGTTGAGGCGGTGGCCGCCCGGGAAGACGCGCGACATGGGGAAGGCGACGAGCGGGTCGAGCGGGATGTCGGGCGCAACGATGGTCGCGCGACGGTCCGGCGGCGCCTTTTCCCAGAGTTCCTGGCGGAGCAGTCCGACGGTGCCGCTCGCGCCCGACGAGGCGAATCCGTGCAAATAGAGAATCTTCTTCATGAGTGTTCCTTCCTGGTTCGGTCCGACCGCGCCTCCGGCGAGAGGGCTCTTTGTGGGTTTCGGGCAGGCGCTAACGCGCCGCTTGCATGTCCCTCCAGCTCAGGCCCCAGACGGCTTCGGCGTCGGGGTCGCAGCCGTGGCGGAGGAGCGTCTCTTCGGTCTCTCCGTGGCTCGGGTTGTACTGCGCGTACCAGAGCAGGTTGCGGCCCAGGGCGTCGACGCACGACCTGATGACTCCCGGCTGCTTCGCCTCGGCCTTTTCCAGCCAGGCGGCCGCATGTTCGCCATCCCAGTTCGCGCAGACGTAGAAAAGCATCCGGCGTTCGTCGAGGAACGCCCTCGTCTTGTCGTCGTTCTCCAGCAGCCATTCCAGGATCTTTGTCTTGCGGAGCGTCAGGGCGACCGCGAGCAGTCGCGCATCCATGTGCTTGCCGGACACGGAGAGCTGCATCATGAGCTGCGCGGGCGAATCGGCGTCGATCGCCTTTCGGATTTTGGGATCAAGCTTGACCTTGTCCACGTCCACGTCGCCTGACCCGTCTTCTCGCGCCACGTTCTTGAAGAAGGCGGGGTCGGAGCAGCGGACGACCTCGAAGCCGGGCCTGCCGTGTTCGCAGTACCACTTCCGCCCGGCGCTCGAGTCGAGGAACCCGAGGGGAACGTTGCGCGCCTCGACGGGCGGGAGGCCGTCAAAGGTGCGCTTCTTGCCGACACTGCACAGTAGCCGCACGCGCGCCGCCTTTGGGAGACTCCGGTCGCAGATGGCGTCGGAGACGAGTCGCTCGCGCGGGCCGAAGGGGCGTTCGAGCGACTCGGGCAGGTATTCCATTCTCCCGATGGCGTCAATCGCCTTCTCCGGGGCATCGGCCAGCAGCAGGCGAATCTCCTCCGGGGACGGGACGGGTTCGTCTTCCAGCCGATTGTGCGTCTTCTGCGCCTTCCGCGCTTCCAGTCGTCTCCAGGACACTTGGGGACACTGTCCGGCCGCATACTCCCCGGCCACGGCCTCGACGTCCTCCCAGGAGAACCCGAACCGGCATTTGCGGTCGGGACGCGCCCCGGCCTTTCGGAGCAGGTCGAGGAAGTCGCGCATTTGCGGCTTCGACAGCAGTCTGGGGCAACCGTCATCCGGATCCTCGTTGGCGTCCTCCGCATCGAGGTCCGGGGCGACGATCGCATCCTCGCGCAAGACGGTGTAGAAGAACGGTGAGTAGCCGAGGGCGTCCACGAAGTCCGCCTTGCCGAGCTTCGGCCGGAGCCTGTCCAGGATCCAGGCGAACCGTTCGACGGAGCGGCAGTGAGCGCAGGCGTAGAGGAGCATCTGGCGCGGCGTGAAGACCTGCGCGGGATTGGCGGCCGCGCCGAGGAAGGCGAGGGTCTCGCGGGCGCCGGCCTTCCTCCCGCAAAGGAAGGGTTCGACGCGGGTGCGACCGTCGGGACGGGCCGAGACGGTGGAAAAGGCGTTTCGGGAGAGGTTCCGGAAGTCGTCGCAACCCGGGGCCTTCATCAGCGACAGCGCGGCCAGATGGCGGACGGTCTCCTTGCTGCGGGCGTAGTGGAGCCATGCAAACGCCTTTTGCCGGGGCGAGACAGACTTCCCCGGCTTCTGCAAGACATCGATAACGCCTTCTGGAAATACCCAGTCAAGATGATCGAACTCATCCAGGTTTTCCTCGGCGTGGGAACGGCCGAAGGCGCCGGCCGGCCGGATGCCGAACAGGAAGGCCGCAACCTCGTCGGGGATTCTCTTGGCCAGCGCGAAGAGATCCAGCATCTCCGCCGCCGATTGCGTATCGCTCGCGGCCTCGGGAAGCGTTTCATCCAGCCATGATTGCAATGTGTTTTCCATATTGTCCATTCCTTCCTTTGCGGGCCCGCCGACCCTTCATTTGCGCCGCGGTCGCCCTTCCATTCACAGCGCGTAGCGCTTGTTCAGCGCCTTGCCGTGCTTCTCCGACCACTCCTTGTAGGACTTGTGGGCGAAGAGGCGCTCGCAGGCCTCCTCGCCGGAGACCTTGTCCGTGCCGGCCATGGCGTCCATCATCAGCATCGAGGCGAAGTCGCTCGAGAGCGCCATGCAGATGCGGTAGAAGCCGTCGAGGCGCCGCGCCGCGTCCTCGGCGTCGCGGCCGCGCCACACGTGGTAGGCGGCGGCGGAGCAGAGCGCGAAGCGCAGGTCCGCCTTCTGCGGGATCTTGATCTCCGCCGCGGGGTCGAGCATCGTGGCGAGGACGTCGTCCATCGTCGCGGAGAGCTTGCGGAACTCCATGAACTCCACCCCGGCGCGGTTGCCGACGAGCCCGTAGACCGCCGCGCGGACGAGCTCCTCGTCCTCGGCGGGCATCGCCTCGAGCATCCGGCTCACGCGCTCCCAGGCGCGGGGCGTCGGCCAGCCGCGCTCGAGGTTCTCGCCCTCCTGGTTGAAGAGGAGGCCGGGGCGGAAACGGATGAACGCCGTCACGACGGGCAGGATGCCGTGGCGCAGGGCCCAGGCGACCCAGCCCTCGGCGTCCTCGCCCAGTTCCACGTGCAGGAAGCGGTTCGCGAGGGCGGAGGACATCGTCGTGGCGACGGCGCGGTCCCCGGTGCGGTTGCCGGCGGCGCAGATGTACCAGCCGTCCGGGACGCGGTAGAGCTCGCCGAGGCGGCGGTCGAGGATGAGCTCGTAGGCGGCGACCTGGAGCGAGCGGTCGGCGGCGGTGATCTCGTCGAAGAGGATGATGCCGCGGCTCGCCGGGTCGCGGGGCCAGTCGCTCGAGACGAGCCACTTCACGCCGTCCGGGCCGGGGACGGGCAGGCCGCGGATGTCGACCGGCTCGCGCTGGGCGAGGCGCACGTCGATGAAGCCGATGCCGGCCTCGCGCGCGGCGTCGCGCAGGATCGTGGACTTGCCGAGCCCGGGCGCGCCCCAGACCATGAGCGGCGGCAGCTCCGCCGCCCGCTCGGGATTCTTCGCCAGCGTGTCGAGCTGGAGGTTCACCAGCCGGCGCAGCTGCGCGGCGGTCACGGTGTTGTGCATGTCGAGTTGGGGAGACATCTTCTTTGCGGTTGAAGGGTTGAAAAGGTTGAAGGGGTTGAAAAGGTTGAAGGGGCAGTTTTATGCAGTATACCCGGGCGGAGAGCCAAGTTCAATGTCCGGCCGTGCGTGCGGCGGAGTCGTCACGCCCGGCCGGACCTGCGAAGCGGAAGAGCCGGTCGGGGCCGCGGCGGAAGAGGGCCTTCCGGATCCGGCGGCCGCGCTTGTCCGGGGACGGTTCGTTCAGGAACTCGACGACGATCGTGTCGGGGTCGTCGCCGTCGCGGCGGAGCAGCAGACGGCTCCGCAGAAGGAAGCGCAGGTGGGACTGCTCGATCCGGGGGAACCGCTTCGCCGGGAAGGCCCACTCCGACGCGAGGCCCGTGCCGCGCTGGACGATCCGGACGCGGTGCTCGTCCCCGTCCGCGCGAATGGGTTCTTCGGCGGAACGCCCGGTCCATCCGGCGTCGTCGGAGCATCCCCCGGGCGAAACCCGCACGCCGTCGAGGAAGACGTCGTGGTCCCAGCTCCGTTCCTCCCGGACCCGCGCGACCTGTCGCCAGCTCGCGCCCCACTTCGTCGGGGCGTCGGGGTCGGCGCCGAGACGGACCAGGAGCGCTTCGGCCTCCTCCGCCTTTCCCGCGGGATTTCGCGCGGCGGCGCAGGACCACGGCGCGACGGGGCGGCGGTAGGCCAGCGCATACCAGAGCAGGTTGCGCCCGAGCGCGTCGACGCAGGACGCGACGATGCCGGGGCTCTTCCGCTCGGACGCCTCGGCGAGGGCCGGGAGGTTGGCGAACGGCCAGTTCGCGGCGGCGTAGAAGAGCAGCCGGCGGGGGTCGAGCCACCGCTTCGCCGTCGCGTCGCGCTCCATCAGCCGGTCGAGGATGCGCGTCTTGCGGAGGCGGAGGGCCGCGACGAACAGCCGGAGGTCCGGCTTCCTCCCCGCGACGGCGAGCGCCACCATCAGCCGCGCGGGTTCGTCGGCCGCGATCGCCTCCCGCACGACGTCCTCGAACGGTTCGACGTACTCGGAGGCGGAGGAGTGGCTTCGGATGCGCCCGAAGAGGACCGGGCTCGAGCACCGGACGGTCTCGTGGCCGGGGAGCTTGCGCGCGCAGTAGGACCTGCGCCCTTCCTCCGAGTCGAGCAGGCAGAACGGGACGGGCCCCTTCCGGTCCGCGAGCGCGGCATCGCGGAAGGCCGGCTCGTGGTTGTAGCGCCAAAGCAGCTCCGCCTTCGTCTCCGGCGCGACGCGCCCGTCGCGGAACGCGTCCGAGAGGATCGTCCGGACCGCCGCCGCCGGCACGGCCGGGTCGAAGGTCGCGCGCTCAAGCGCGAAGAGCCCGCGCTCCGGCGCCGACGCGAGCAGCCCCGGGATCTCCTCCGGCGGGACCGCTTCGCCCGCGTCCGCGCGCTCGACGACGCGGACGCCCCAGCGCTCCTCCGGCGTCATCGCCGCAATCGCGCGCCGCGCCGCGCGCATCTGCCGCGCCGCCTCCTCGATCCCGCCCATCGCCTCGATGGCGTTTATGAAACTCTGCATCATCTTCGTGTCGTCTCCTGCGCAAACCGCACGCCCACACGAGATAGAATATACCCCGGCGTTCGTTTCAGATCAATGGAGATTTTGGTTTTTTTTTTTGCGAGGCCGGACTTCGGGGGAAATCTCCCCCCGGCCGCGGCAGAAAAGCCCCCTACGGGACGACCCAGCGGCTGTTGCGCTCTTCGCGATGGAGTTCAAGGAAGTTTTCTTCCTGCGAACGGGTTGCCCCGCACCGGGAGGCGTGCTAGAATGACCGCCATGCCCGAACGCAACGCCATCCGCATCGCCCGCTGGCAGGGCGCCGCCACGGCCGCCGTCTCGCTCTACTACGACGACGGCACCGACAGCGCCTTCGACCTCGTCGTCCCCTCTCTCGTACGCCGGCGCCTGACCGGCACGTTCTACCTCTGCTGCGGCTGGTACAAGGGCCCCGACGACCCGAAGCTCGCCCGCTGGGGCGCGCTCGCCCGCCGGCACCCGGGGATCGTCGTCCTCGGCGAGCACACCTGGGGCCACGGCGGCGGCACGAGCGCCGAGGGCCTCGCGGACGCCATCGCCCGCAACGGCGCGCTCCTCCGGGAGATGTCCGGCCTGCCGCCGCGTGCGCTGCTCTCGTTCGGCCGCCCGGGCGGCTGTCCCTGGACGCTTTCGCGCGAGGAGGAGGCCGCCGTCCTCGCCGCCCACGGCGAGTTCCTCCGCCACGACTTCGGCCCGGAGAACGCCGGCGGTCCCGCGAACTTCCACAGGGAGGTCGCGATGCACACGTTCGCCGACGCCGCCGCGATCCTCGACCGCGCCGAGCGCGACGGCGGCTGGGAGGCGCTCCTCTTCCACGGCGTGGGCGGCGACTGGATCGCCTTCCCCGCGTCCGAGCACGAGCGGCTCCTCGCCGAGATCGACCGCCGCCGCGCCGCGGGGCGGCTCTGGTGCGGCGCCGCGATCGCCGTCCACAAATACGCGGCCGAGCGCGACGCCGCCCGGCTCGAGCGCGTCGCCGCGCCCGAAGGCGCCCTCGCCGCCGCGCGCCTCTCCGTCGCGACCGACCCCGCGCTCTTCGACGAGCCGCTCACGCTCGAGGCCGCCGTCCCGCGCGACCGCGATTCCGTCGCGGTCGAGATCGCGCCCGCGGACGGCGCGCCCGCCTCCTCGCTCCGCGCGCCGGCCGTCGACGGCCTCGCGCGCTTCGACGTCCCGCCGCGCACGGCCTCGATCGCCGTCCGCTAGAAACAGCCCCGCTTCCCCCATGCGCACGCTCCTCTCCCTTCCGCCCGCCGCCGCGAAGCTCGGCGTCCAGGACCTTCCCGCGATCGCGTTCGCCGGCGGCGACCCGCCCGGCCGCCAGCTCGGCTCGGGCGGCGGCACGGCCCACCTCCTCGCCGAGGCGTGGCGCGCCCTCGCGCCCGCCGGCTCGCGCCTCCTCGACTGGATCGCCGGGGAGCGCACGCTCGTCGTCCACGCCTCCGGCCAGAGCCGTCGCCTGCCCGCCTACGCGGCCGAGGGCAAGGCGCGCCTCCCCGTCCCGCCGCTCGCGGACGCCGCCGGGCAGATCCCCGGCCAGACGCTCGTCGACGCCCAGCTCTCCGACTTCGCGCACCTGCTCCGCCACGCGCCGGAGTCCTACTGCCTCGCGGTCGCGTGCGGCGACACGCTCGTGCGCGCCGCCTCGGCCGCGCCGGTCTTCCCGGAGGCGGACGTGCTCGTCGTCGGCATCCCGTCCTCGCCCGAGGAGGCGTCCTCGCACGGCGTGCTCTTCGGCGCCGGCGCGGCGTCGGGCGAGATCGAGCTCTTCCTCCAGAAGCCCCCGCCCGCGCGCATCGCGGAGCTCGCCGCGCAGCATCCCTTCTCGCTCGACTCGGGCGTGTGGCTCTTCTCGCGCCGCGCCGTCGCGGTCCTGCTCGCCAAGTGCGGCTGGAACGACGCCACGCAGTCCTTCGCCGGCGGCGCGGTCGCGCCCTACGACCTCTACGACCGCTTCGGCACGGCGCTCGGCCGCCGCCCCGCCAACCCCGACCCCGAGATCGGCGCGCTCTCCTCGGCCGTGCTCGCGCTCCCCGACGGCCGCTTCTACCACTTCGGCACGAACCGCTCCGTGATCCACTCCGTCGCGGAGCTCGTCCACCCCGCCGGCGAGCGCCGCGCCTTCGGCCACGCCGGAACCGGCGACGAGCCGGACGCCCTCCGCTTCCTCCTCCACGCGGACGCCCCCGGCGCCGAGGGCGCCCCCGGCCCGCTCTGGATCGAGAACTCCTCCGTCCCCGCGACCTGGACGCTCGCCGGCGAGAACGTCGTGACCGGCGTCCCGCCGAACGCCTGGACGCTCTCGCTCCCGCGCGGCGCGTGCCTCGACGCCGTCGACTTCGCGGGCGGCGCCGCGCTCCGCGTCTACGGCTTCGACGACGCCTTCCGCGGCCGGCTCGACGACCCCGCCACGCGCCTGCTCGGCCGCCCGTTCTTCGAATGGCTCGTCGCGCGCGGGCTCGGCTTCGGCGAGGCCGGCCTCGACCCGGCCGCCGACCTGCAGGACGCGCCGCTCTTCCCGGTCCTCGACCCGGCGGAGCCCGTCGCGGGCGCCGTCGCGCAGTGGATGGCCGGCGGCGGGGCGCAGGACCCCGCCGCGGCGTCGGAGG
>CAMVRE010000112.1 GCA_947169825.1 uncultured Verrucomicrobiota bacterium
ACAAGGCCAAGCTCAAGCCGTCGGATCTCGTCGCCCGCGACACGTTCACGGGCGAGAAGATGAAACTCGAAGATAACCACAAGGAGAAAACGGAATGCCCGCAAAGGACAACTGGTCGCTCTTGACCGTGGAAGATTGGTGCAATCTTCTGGAAGTCCGGCCGGAGTTCCGGGAGAAGTGCGCCGACGAAGCACTGCTCGTCGCCGCGGACGCGCTCGCCCGCGACCGCGAGGCGCGCGAATGTCCGGATTCGCAAGGCGAAGACGAACGTTCCTCCGACGAACCGGTGGAGCACGATTCGCCCGGAGAGGACTGGAACGGCGGAGAGGGCGAAGCGGTGGGACTTGTCGAGTTCCTCGACCGGAAGCCGGACGATCCCGAAAGACGCCGGGGGGACGATCCCGAGGAATGGTGCGATTTTCCGGCCTGGGGCGCTTCGGCGTGGATTCGCCTTCTCGAAGCGCATCCGGAACGGGCCGACCTGTTCTGGAACTGGGCGCCGATGCTTTCCGGCGACGTCCTCGTCGAAATCCTCGACCGTTTCCCGCGGTTTGCGAGCCGCATTCCCGGCGGACTGCTCGACGGTTGGGATTGGGCCGAGCTGGTCGTGCGACGGCCCGAACTGGCCCCGCGCTGCGATTGGAACGCCCTTTCCGGCGCCGCCGTCGTCCGGGTCTTCTCGGATTGTCCGGAAATCGCGGACGCGTTCGAGTGGAACGTCGCCGGCGACCCTCCCTGGAACCGGCTGGACGACGGAGACTGGGGGCGTCTGCTCGCCGCGCGGCCGGCCTTCTTCCGGTTCCTGCCCCCCGTGAAGCGGGCGTTCACGGATCCGGCGGACTGGCCGTCCTCCCTGCAGCTCGACACGAGCGACTGGGTTTCCATGCTGCTCGTCGATCCCGGGCTGTCCGACGCCTTCGAGGGGGCGGACGTGATCCGAAAGGCGTGGATTTCGATTTCCGGACCTTCGCTCACGATCGGACACGCCCCCGTCGACATCGACGGTCCGAAGCCGGAGTCGGAACCGACGCGCAAGCACGTCCTCGAGATGCCGTTCCTGGTCAAGGACGCGCCGGTTCTGTCCGACGAGATGTCCGGATCCGCTCGTCCGCTCGAAATCACGATTTCGGTCCATGGCCGCGACGACGGCCGTCCGGGTCGTCCCGCCGGGCGGGGAGGTCCGGCCGTGATCGTCGTCGATCCGGCCGATCCGGAGGCGAGCGGCGTCTCGATCCGCGACGACGGTCCCCTTTTCCCGATGGGAACTCCCGCGCGGAACGAAGTCCGGTGGGTCCGGTGGGCCGTGCATCTTGGACGGAAGACGGTCTGGGAAACGCCCCGCGGATCCGTCCGCTGGCGCGTTCCGATCGACGGGGATTTCGACCCGGCCAAGCTGGTTCTGCCCTTCGGCCGCGTTCGGACCGGCGGCTTTTCGTTCCGCGTGCTGCTGGTGCACCGGATCTCCTACGACGGATGTCCGGTCCGAGTCGAATGGAACGGATTCGAAAGCGACGTCGATGCCGGTTTCGCGCGGATCTGGGACGACTTCGAACAGGGATCGCCGACGCCGGAAAAGGGCGGCCGCGAACCATGATAACGAAAACCGTTTTTCGACCGAAAAAAACAATCCCGTCTCAACCGACCACAACATGAAAAGAGAAATTCTCCGTCCTGTCCTCCGTTCCGCCAAGGAGATCGGCTTCAAGGAGTTCTGGGGCCGTGAGGACCTCGTGGACGTCGCCCTCCCGGAAAACGTGACCTCCATCGGGATCCTTGCGTTCGTCGGATGCAAGAACCTCCGGTCCGTCAAATTCCCGAAATCGCTCAAGGCGGTTGGAAGCGACGCCTTCTACGCCACGGCGCTTTCCGAAGTCCTCTACGACGGAACCGTCGAGGAGTTCGATCGAATCCAGTTCAGTTCGGACTGGTGCGAAGGGTGCAAGCCCGTCGTCCGCTGCGCGAACGGCACGATCGACTTCGGCGCCGGGCCGTTCTTCGTGAAGCGGCTCGCGTTCGACGGAACGAAGGCCGACTGGGCCAAGCGCTACGCGCCGGACCACTGGCTGAACCGCCGCGTCGCGGTGGTTCGCTGCACGGACGGCGACATCCGCCGGCCGTTGCCCAAGAGGCCGGTCCAGCTCGCGACGAAGGGGGACTGGACGTTCTTCGAGGGGGCCGAATACATCCCCTACGACTTCGAACGGAACATCCCCTCCGCGAGGACGCTCGCCATCCCGGCGTCCGTTTCGGCGATCGCCGGGTTTCTGGACGCGGTCGATGCGCCGTGCCCCGTCCACGCCTTCGAGCCGTTCCCGCGTCTGCGCGAAATCCGCGTCGATCCGAAAAACAAGACGTTCGAAAGCCGCGACGGCGTCCTCTACACGAAGGGCGGCGGGACGCTCCTCTATGCGCCGGATCCGGAGCGGCGGACGCTTCTCGTCCCGGACGATACGTCGAAGATCGATATCTTCGCGGTGGACGCCTGCCCGAAGCTCGAGGCGTTCGAGGTTTCACCGGACCATCCGTCGTTCGCCTCGGTCAACGGCGTCCTGTTCTCCCGCGACGGGCGGACGCTCGTCCGCGTTCCGCCGGCGTGGCGGGGTGCGCTCGACTTCGGCGAGGACCGCGAACCGGTTCGCGTGGCGCCCGGCGCATTCCGCGGCTGCCACGGGCTTTCCGGCCTTTCCTTTGCGCGGCTTCCCGTCCCGACGGAGATCGATCCCGAGGCCGGCCCCGAGGATTTCTCCTGGTGGTTCGACGGGCTCGTCGACGAGCTCTCCCGCCTTTCGGGCCTGCGCGAGTTCACGGTCGGCGGCGGCACGTTCGACCTCGACGCCAAGCCACCGCGTCTACGCCGCCTCGAATCCCTGAAGACCCCGGAGCCCATCCTCGACAACGAGCGCCGGGCCTGGGCCGCCGCCAGGCGCGCCCGCGCGAAGCGCCTCGGCCCGCGGATTCGCCAGGCCGCGCGGACATAACGGAATGGAACGACAAGGAGGATTGACCATGTTCGATTACCGGCAGCGCGCGATGCGCGTAGAGGTGTTCAAGGACACGTTGGCGCGGATCGAGGCGGAGGACGATCTGCTGGAAGCCGTGTCCCGGAGCATCGAGACGCAGCAGTTCATCGCCGAGGGCGCGGACATCGCGCCGCCCGGGCCGGCGTATGCCGAGCCGGCGGCGGTGGCGGTGACGAGGAACCGCTCCTTCGAGGCCGCCCGTCTCCATGCCGGAAGGGGGCTGAGGACCGCCGTACTCAATTTCGCCTCGTCCACCAGCCCGGGCGGAGGCGTGACCCGCGGCGCCAGCGCCCAGGAGGAGAGCCTGTGCCGCGTGTCGACGCTCTATCCCTGCCTGATGGACGAACGGATGTGGAACCTGTTCTACGCCCCGCACCGCCGGGCGGGGAACCCGCTCCACAACGACGACATCATCTACACCAAGGACGTCCTCGTCCTCAAGGACGACGACTACCGGCCGTTGGAGAAGCCGTTCGCCGTCGACGTCGTCACCTGCGCCGCGCCGAACCTGCGCGAAAGCGCGAGCAACGCCTACAACCCGGACGACGGGGAGCGGGCGGACATCGACCCCGCCGAACTGCTCGTCCTGCACGAGAAACGCGGAAGGCGGATCTTCGCCGCCGCCGCCGCCAACGGCGCGCAGGCGCTGGTCCTCGGCGCCTTCGGCTGCGGCGCCTTCCGCAACGACCCCGCCATCGTCGCACGGGCCTATGCGAACATCCTCCCGGCGTTCCGGCGGCATTTCCGCGCGATCGAGTTCGCCGTCTTCTGCGGCCCCCGGTCGACGCGGAACTACGATGCGTTCCGGGCGATCGGTTGAATCCAGCCCGTGCGGCCGGTAGACTCGGTTCGTTCTTCCAACATCCAACCCAAGGAGATCCAACATGGCGAACAGACCCGTCTTTTTTCCGCGCTTCGACGCCGTCGGCGTCGAGGAGCGCCATTACGAATTCGAATGGTTCCCCGGCTTCGCGCCGTCGCAGAAGCGCAAGTGCGTCGCCGCGCTGCACGACGCGGTCCGGCGGGAGCGGCCGGACGCGCGGATCCTCGAAGCGTCGCGCCGGTCGGAGATCGACGCCGGCAAGGCCCTGAGCGCGTTCAACCTGAAGCTGCCGGTCGGCGGGACGCCCTGCACGGTCGAGGCCGTCTTCCAGGCGGGCAAGGTCTTCGAGGGCGGCGTCGGTCCGTTCCCGGAACTGGGGACGCGCGACCCGAAGCTGGTGCGGGACGTCGTTCGGGCGCGGTCGGCAGGCCATCCGCTCGTCGCGTTCGAGACGGACGGCGTCCGGTGGCCCCTGCTTCCGCGGACGGCGTTCTACGACTGGCTCTACCTGAAGGCCCTGGTCGCGAACCCGGACCTCGCGGCCGCCGTCGAGACCTACGACGCCTTCACGGACATCGAGTTCAATCCGGAGCGCTCGCTCAACTGCCAGGCGCGCTCCGCCGCGCTCTACCGCTCGCTCGTGCACGCGGGGAAGCTGGAGGAGGCGCTGTCGTCGCAGGAGGCGTTCCTGCGGATCCATCCGGCCTGATACGCAGAGCCCCGTCCTGCCCGGGCGCCGGTGAATCATCACGCAGAGAACGCAGAGCCCCGATCTGTCAGGGCGCCGGTGAATCATCACGCAGAGAACGCAGAGCCCCGTCCCGCCCAGGCGCTGGTGAATGCTCTCACGCAAAGTTCGCGAAGTCCGCGAAGTATTTCCGTGAAGCGGCTTCGCCGCCTAGTTCCAGCCCGCGAAGCGGGCTCCAAAACCGCTTGAACGCAGGGCGGAGCATGGCTCTGCGCGCTCTGCGTTCTCTGCGTGTCAAAACCGCTTGAGCGCAGGGCGGAGCATGGCTCTGCGCGCTCTGCGTTCTCTGCGTGTCAAAACCGCTTGAGCGCAGGGCGGAGCATGGCTCTGCGCGCTCTGCGTTCTCTGCGTGTCAAAACCGCTTGAGCGCAGGGCGGAGCATGGCTCTGCGCGCTCTGCGTTCTCTGCGTGTCAAAACCGCTTGAGCGCAGGTCCGGAGCATGGTCTCCGCGAACTCTGTGGACTCCGCGAGAAAATTGAACTCCGCGTGAGGATTGGCGCTTGAGATTCCGGTATTCTCAGCGCCCGGGTTCTTCTGGTTCCTCCGCCGCCTCTTTCTTCGGCTCCGCGTGACGGGGCTGGAGGAGGCCCATCTCCACGAGTTCCTTGCGCGGGCGCAGGCGGACCGGATCGAGGCCGAGGGCGCGGGCGACGATGGAGAAGGCGTTGGAGTTGAGCGGGTGGAAGTTGTGCGAGAGGCAGTCGTCCAGCGACTCGGGCGTCGGGCTGTAGCGCATCACCGCCTCGCGCTCCGGGTGGTAGGCCGCGCCGCAGCATGCGCCGAGCGCCTGGTAGATGCGCTTGCCCATGCGGTCGGCCAGGACGGCGGCGTCCCCGCCGCCGCGCTTGACCCAGCCGGCGTCCATCACGACCCAGTGCTCGTAGGGCGACGCGAGGATGGGGGGAAGATTCTCGCCCTCGGCGAGGATCACCAGGATCCTGGCGTCGGGGAGCAGCTTGAAGAGGCGGCGGGCCACGAGACGGGGATCGTCGCCGGGCTCAGCCCCCTCGACATCGGGATAGGAGATCGACAGGACCCGGGCGATGCCGAAGGGGTCGGTCGCCGCGCCGTCGTAGCTCTCGAACGGCCCGTGCGCGGTCTTCACGCCGACCATGAGCGAGCGCTGCATCGCGGCGGCCTGCTCCTCGAGCCAGTTCTCGGGCAGCCACGCGCCGTCCTTCCCGCGTCCGAGACGGACCTCGCCGGAGAGATCGACGAGGACGACGAAGTTCGTGGGCGTCGTGAACGCCTCGGGCGGGAGCGCGCGGCGCGCGGGCCGCGGCGCGGCGGGCTGCTGCGCAGGGGCTGGCGTTTCGGCGGCGGGAGGCGCGGGGGATTCGTCCGCGAACGCAACGAAGGCGGCCGAGGCGAGAACCGACGCGAAAAGGGCATGGATTTTCATGCCCCGAAGAATAGCATACTGTTCTTCCGCGATGCAACCCCGGTTCCGATGGTTGCACCGAGCGTCCGGTCGCGCAAGGCCGCAAAGCTTGCGTCGCCGCGGAGTTGTGCTAGAATCCGGCCCCATGCACTTCCTCCGGCCCGAGCTGCTGCTTCTGCTCTGGCTGCCGCCCCTCTGGGCGGCGGCCGCGCTGGCGCTGCGCCGCAGGCGCGCGAGCCGCCTCGCCGCGCTCGGTCCGAAGGCCGCCGCGGCCGCCTCCTCGGGCGGGCGCTTCGCCGCGCAGCTCGCCCTCTTCACGGCCGGGCTCCTCCTCGCCGTCGTCGCGCTCGCCCGCCCGTGGTGGGGCGAGCGCGAGGAGACGGTCGAGACCGCCTCGCGCAGCGTCCTCGTCCTGCTCGACGTCTCCCGCTCGATGCTCGCCGCCGACGTCCGTCCGAGCCGCCTCGGCCGCGCGAAGGCGGACCTCGCCGACCTCGCCGCGGGGCTGCGCGGCGACCGCGCGGCGCTCGTCGCCTTCCGCGCCGGCACGGCGACGCTCTGCCCCTTCACGGCCGACACCGGCTTCTTCCTCGAGGCGGTCGAGGGCGCCTCGGTCGACTCCGCCCCGCGCGGCGAGACGGACCTCGGCGGCGCGCTCGCCGAAGGCCGCCGCATGCTGCAGGGCTTCGCCGCCGGCCACCGCGCGATCGTCCTCGTCTCCGACGGCGAGGACCTCACCGGCCGCGCCGTCGAGGAGGCGAAGGCGTGCGGCGCGGACGGCATCCCGGTCTTCTGCGTCGGCGTCGGCGGCACGCGCGGTGCGGACGTCCCGGCGGACGATGCCGGCACGCCCCTGCAGCACCGCGGCGAGAAGGTCGTGACGAAGCTCGAGAGCGAGACGCTCGTCGCGATCGCCTCGGCCTCGGGCGGCGTCTACCTCCCGCTCGCGAGCACCTCCGGCGGCGCCACGCTCGGCACGATCTACCGCGACCACGTCCGCCGCGTCGTCCGCGAGGAGACGCGCGCCTCCGCCGAGACGCGCCGCATCGAGCGCTACGGCCTCTTCCTCGCGCCGGCGCTCGCGCTTCTCCTTCTCGCCGTCTGCCTCTCCCGAGGCCGCCCGCGCGCGCTCCGCCGCGCCGCCGCGGCGCTGCTCCTGCTCCTCGCGCTTCCCGCCGCCGCGGAGGATGCAAACCGAGGAACACGGGAAACACGGGAAAGCGAGACCCCCTCAGGCTCGCTTCGCTCGCCAGCTCCCCCAGCGGGGGAGCCGGAGGACGCGCCGATGTTCGACGAGGTCGCCGCGGAGACCAACGCGCCGCCGGAGTCCGTCCTGCCGCAATCCCCTCGCGGGGTTGCGGAATGCCGCGCCCTCGCGCGCGAAGCTCAGCGCGCGTGGCGGGGTGCGGACCCCGCCACGGCGCTCGCGCGCTACCGCGAGGCGCTCGCCGCGCCGGACGCCGGCGCGGACGCCGAGCTGGAGAGTCGCATCCGCTTCAACGCGGCGCTCGCCGCGCTCGGCGCGGGCGAGAACGCCGCCGCCGCGGACC
>CAMVRE010000113.1 GCA_947169825.1 uncultured Verrucomicrobiota bacterium
CCACCGACTCCGCGGACCTGGCCTCCCTCACCGAGGGCGACGTCCGCAGCCTCTTCGAGCTGTAGCCGCCGCGCGCGGGTTGACTCCGGAGGCGGGACAAAATAGAATTCCGCCGCATGAACGCCACGCAACGACTCGCGCTCGTCATCCCGGCCTACAACGAGGAGGAAACGGTCGGCGCCGTCGTGCGCGACTGCCTCGCCGCGCTGCCCGGCGCCGTGGTGTGCGTCGTGTCGGACGGATCGTCCGACCGCACTGCGGCGCGGGCCCGCAAGGCGGGCGCGACGGTGCTGGAGCTGCCATGCAACCTCGGCGTCGGCCCCGCCGTGCAGGCCGGGCTGCAATGGGCGCGCGACCGCGGGTTCGACCTCGTCGCGCGGCTCGATGCCGACGGCCAGCACCCGCCCGCCGAGGTTCCGAAGCTCCTCGCGCGCCTGGAGGAGACGGGCGCGGACTTCGTCGTGGGCTCGCGCTTCCTTCCGGGCTCCTCCTTCGAGGCGGGCTCCACCCCCGCGCGCCGCTTCGGCAACCGCGCACTCGCGCGCTTCCTCTCGATCATCTGCCGCTATCCGGTGACGGACCCCTCGTCGGGCCTGTGGTGCGCGCGCGGCGCGCTCGTGCGCTACTTCGCCCACAGCTATCCGGCCGAATACCCCGAGCCCGAGGCGATGGCGCTGCTGCGCCGCCAGGGCTACGCGATGGCCGAGGCGCCGGTCCGCGTCCTGCCGCGCCAGGCGGGCGTCTCGCACCTGCGCTCCCTGGGCGTGGCCTACTACGCCCTCCGCGTCGGCCTCGCGCTCCTCGCCGACCGCGTCCGTCCCGTCGACCGACGCTTTGCAAAACCCTAGAGCGCCGTCGGAAGAAGAGACGCAGCCAGAATCCCGCCCGCGAATGCGGCGGAATCGGATACCAGCAGCGAGATAACCTAAATAAAGGGGTCTGTCCCCTTAAAAAGTTCTTGCAACGGCGGATCGGACGTGATAGATTACGGGCTCGTGAGGTGCAAATCATGAGAAGACCGAGAGTCAAGGTCGAGGGGGAGGGGTTCTACCATGTGGTGAGCCGGATCGGCGGAAAGAGGTTCCTCATCGACGAGAAGGAGAAGGCCATTCTGCTAGGGATGATCCGGGCGGCGGCGGCGTTCTCGGGGGTGGAGCTCTACACGTTCGCGATCATGTCGAACCACTTCCATCTTCTGGTCCGGGTGCCGAGGAAGAAGGCCGTTTCGGACGCGGAGCTGCTTCGGAGAATGGAGGCGCTCTACGGGACGCCCCGGTTCCGTAAGGTGCTGGAAAAGTGGGAGAAGTGGATGGAGAGGAAGCAGGAATGGCGCGTCCTGGACGAGAAGGCCCGCATGCGCGCGCGAATGTACGACCTTTCCCAGTTCTGCAAGACGTTCAAGGAAACCTATACGCAGGATTACAACAAGCGCCACGAGAACACCGGCACGATCTGGGAAGGTCGTTTCAAGAGCATTCTCCTCGAAGGATCCTACCGCGCGATGATGACGGTGGCGGGCTACATCCACCTCAATCCGGTCCGCGCGGCGATGGCGGCTGCGCCGGAGGACGCCCGCAATGCGGGCTACGGGGCGGCGTGCCACGGCGACTTCGCGGCGCAGGACGGCCTCCGCGCTCTCGTTTCGCGCGTCTGCCGCGAGGAGGATTCGTCGTGGGAACAGGCGCGCGAGGCGTGCGCCAATGCGATCGAAGGCAAGGTGAAGTCTTCCGCGGAAGCATCCTCGTCCGCGCGGGATGGCGAGATGGAAACGTCGCCTTTTCTGGAGGAGAAAGTCGAGGACGAGGTCGTCGAGCGCGACGAGAAGGGACGTCTGCTTCCCCCGAAAACGATGCGCGGGCTGCTGCGCCGACGCGTGGCGGGGTTCCTGCAGGGCGGCGCTCTCGGCGGTGCGGCGTTCCTGCGGCGCGTGGCGGGGTGCCTGCCGCCGCGCGTGCGACGGCGCGCCAAGGGGCTCCTCGACCACTGCGCGTTCATAGGCCTTTCGTCTGCCGCCGGCGTGCGGGATGCTTCGTGAATAGCGTTTTCACCGGAGAATACGAATCGGAGAACGAAGGTTGTCTTCGTTCTCCCGTTGCCGCGATCGCAACAGCGCCAGGCGCGGCCGGGATCGCCGTGGTGAGGATCTCCGGCGAGGGCGCGCTCGCGATCGCGGACAAGCTCTGCCCCGGCGCGAAGGTCCCACCATCGGAGCTCCCCGCCGGCTCGTTCCGGCTCGCGCGACTGCGCGACCCCCGCGACGGCTCCGCGATCGACGAGGCGCTCGTCCTCGTCTTCCGCGCGCCACACAGCTACACGGGCGAGGACGTCGTCGAGTTCCAGACGCACGGCGGCCGCGCCGCGCCGTCCCGCGTCCTCGACGCCCTCCTCGCCCTCGGCGCCGCGGCCGCCGGCCCCGGCGAGTTCACGCGCCGCGCGTTCCTGAACGGCCGCGTCGCGCTCGACCGCGCCGAGGCGGTGATGGACCTCGTCTCCGCCCAGGGAGACCGCGCCGCGCGCGCCGCGGCCGAACAGCTCTCCGGCGCGCTCGGCCGTCGCGTCGACGCGATCTGGGAGGACCTCCTCGCGCTCTGCGCCGACCTCGAGGCGACGCTCGACTTCACGGACGAGGAGGCCGAGGGCCTCGCCGCGCCGATCCGCTTCGACGAGCGCGCCGCCGCGATCGCCGGCTCGCTCCGCGATCTCGCCGCGACCGCGCGCACGGGACGCCTCCTGCGCGAGGGCGCGCTCGTCGTCCTCTCCGGCCCGCCCAACGCCGGCAAGTCCACGCTCTTCAACCGCCTGCTCGGCGAGCGCCGAGCCATCGTCGCGCCCGAGGCCGGCACCACGCGCGACTCGCTCGAGGAGACGCTCCTCCTCGGCGGCATTCCCGTCCGCCTCGTCGACACCGCCGGCCTGCGCGAGGCCGGCTCCGCCGTCGAGCGCGAGGGCGTCGAGCGCGCCCGCGACCTCGCCGCCCGCGCGGACCTCGTCCTCGCGCTCCGTCCCGCGGACGAAGCGCCGGACGATCGAGCGGTCGCGCGGCCGGACGGGCCGAGGACGCTCTTCGTCGAGACGAAAGCGGATTTGCGTCCCGCGTCTCGCGCGGAAGCGGACGCCCCGCTCCGCGTGAGCGCCGTGACGGGCGAGGGCATTCCGGAACTTGAGCGGGCGATTCTCGCGGCGCTGGGAACGGACCCCGCGGGGGAAGGTGGCGTGGCGGTGTCCGAGCGCCACGCGGCGCTGCTGCGCGAGGCGGCCGCCTCGGTCGACGAGGCGCGCGCGATCTTCGACGACGGCGCCGAGGCGGCGGCCGTCCCGGCGGCGGACCGGCTGCGCGACGCCGCCGAATCCCTCGCCCGCATCACCGGCCGCAGTTACACCGAGTCGCTTCTCGACGCCGTCTTCGGCAAGTTCTGTGTCGGAAAGTAGGCGGCCCTGCGCGGCCCGGAGGCGCACCGCCAGGCCGGCGTCGTCCGGTCGTTCGCGGCTTCGCCGCTCGGCATTTTAAAGGGGTCTGTCCCCTTAAGAAAGTGAAAATCAATCACGGTGAAATCGTCAAAAAGGCAAGTAAACAGCGCTGTCCGAACGTAGTGCGGACAGATGATGCAGGGCGGGCGCGAGGCGGCTTCGCTCGCCGCGCGCCCGCCCTGCGAAACTACAAAGATAGGACGTCGCCGGCGAGGAAGAGCGAGCCGCAGACGAGAATCGGCCGGCCGGCCTCCTTCGCGTCGGCGCGCGCAGCGGCGAGACCCTCGGCGAGCGACGCGCAGGCTGCGACCTCGCGCAGGCCGGCGCCGCGCGCGAAGGCGGCGAGCTTCTCCGGCGGAAGGCCGCGCGGGTTCGAGATCGGGACGCACCAGGCCTTGCCGACGACGGGCGCCAGGACGCGCAGGAACGCGGCGGGGTCCTTGTCGGCGCACATGCCGCAGACGAGCCGGACGCCGTGAGCGGCCTTCGCCGCCTTGAGCGCGCCGACGAGCGCTTCGGCGGCGCACGGGTTGTGCCCGCCGTCGAGGATCGTGGCGGGGTCCTCGGAGAGCAGCTGGAAGCGCGCGGGCAACTCCGCCGCGGCGAGTCCGGAGGCGATCGCCTTCGCGGGCCATTCAATCCCGAGGACGCGACCGAGGGTCTCGATCGCGGCGACGGCGGTCGCGACGTTTTCGACCTGGTAGGACGCCGCGAGGCGCATCTTCACAGTGCCGAGGTCGCGGTCCGGCGTCGAGACGGAGAGCTTCTGCGAGAGCAGGTCGCCCGAGACGCGGCGCACGGCGCACGCCTCCTCCGCGAGGACGGCGGGGGCGCCGATTTCGCGGGCGCGGGCGAGGATCGCGGCGCGGGCCTCGTCCGGCATGGCGCCCAGGACGATCGGGACGCCGGGCTTCGCGATGCCGGCCTTCTCTCGCGCGATCGCCTCGATCGTGTCGCCGAGATACTGCATGTGGTCCATCCCGATGCGCGTCACGACGCAGACCGCGGGGAGGAAGGCGTTGGTGGCGTCGAGCCGGCCGCCCATGCCGACCTCGGCGACGGCGAGCTTCACGCCCTCGCGGGCGAACCAGAGCGCGCAGAGCGCGGTCGTCGTCTCGAAGAAGGTGGGTTCGGGGAGCCCGCGCGCGACGAGCCGCGCGGCCGCCGCCTCGACCTCGTCGAGAAGCGCGAAGAAGGCGTCGTCGGGAATCTCGGCGCCGTCCACGCGGAAGCGCTCGGAGAGGCGCACCAGGTGCGGCGAGGTGTAGAGCCCGGCGCGCAGGCCGGCCGCGCGGAGGACCGAGGCGAGCATCGTCGAGACGGAGCCCTTGCCGTCGGTGCCCGCGACGTGCAGCACGCGGAAGGACTCCTGCGGGTCGCCGAGCTCGCGCAGCAGGGCGCGGATCTCGTCGAGCCCCGGCTTGATGCCGAACGTCCGGCGCGCGTAAAGGCGCTCGAGGCGCTCGTTTCTCCCGTTCGTTTCCATGGCCGCGGATTCTAGCAGTCGCCCCCGACGCCCGCAACCCGCCGCCCCCCAGCCGCCCCGTTCGGGCTTGCGGGCGGCGGGGGCTTCCGGTAGACTCCCGCCGCCATGCGGATCCCCTTTTCCTCCTTCCGGGACGTCTGCCGCCCCGGGTCCGGCGCCGGCGCGTTCTTCGCGAGCATCCTCGTGTGGGGCGTCGGCATGGGCTGCTTCGGAGCCGCGTTCAACAACTTCCTCGTCGAGACCTATGACGTCTCGGGCCTCCAGCGCGGCGTCCTGGAGTTCCTTCGCGAGACGCCCGGCGTGCTGCTCGTCGCCATCCTCGCCGCGCTGCACCGCTTCTCGGACTGGAAGGTGCTGCGCATCGGCACCGCGTTCTCGCTCCTCGCCGCGCTGCTGCTGCTCGTCCCCGTCCCGTTCGCGGGCGCCGTCGCGATCATCGCGGTCTGGGCTCTCGGCGAGCACCTCGTGATGCCCGTCCGGCAGTCGATCGCGCTCTCGATCGCGAAGGAGGGCCGCAGCGGGGAGTCGCTCGGCATCGTGACGGGCGCCGTGAGCGCCGGCACCGTGGCGGGGTCGCTCGCCGTCGCCGGCATCTTCTTCCTCGGCGCGAGGTGGTTCGGCGCGGCGCGCCAGCGCGCGTTCTACTCCGCCACGTGGGCGCTCGTCGCGCTGCTCCTCGCGGCGAGCCTCGCCGTCGCCTCCTCCGTGCGCGAGCCCGGCCTCGCGAAGCGCGCGCGGCCGTCGTTCTACTTCCGGCGCAAATACTGGCGCTTCTACGTGCTGGAGCTCTTCTACGGCGCGCGCAAGCAGGTCTTCTTCACGTTCGGGCCGTTCGTCCTCGTGAAGCTCTACGGCATGCCGACGCAGCGCGTGGCCGCGCTCTTCGCCGTGTCGGCCTTCCTCACCGCGCTCTGGGGCGGGCGCCTCATCGGACGGCTCGTCGACCGCTGGGGCTACCGCAACGTGATGATCTGGGACACGGTCGTGCTGTTCTTCGTCTGCCTGCTCTACGGCTTCGCGAAGGACTGGTTCCCGCTCCCGGTCGCGACGGCGGTCGTGTGCGCGAACTACGTGCTGGACGCCGTCCTCTCGAACGCCTCGATGGCGACGAACCTCTACGCGCGGACGCTCTCCGACTCGCAGGAGGAGCTCACGGCGACGCTCACCTCGGGTATCTCCGTGAACCACGTCGTCACGGTCTTCTTCGCGCTCGTCGGCGGCCTCGTCTTCGACCGGTTCGGCGCGGGCGTGCTCTTCTCCTTCGCCGCGCTGATGGCCCTCGCCAACAGCGCCTTCGCCCTGACGGTGCCCCGCCCGAGCGGACACGGCGGCGCGGCCGCGGGCTAGAGCCAGCCACGGTAGCGGCGGGCGGCGACGAGGAGGAACGCGAGGAGGAGGATCGCGAGCGCGGCCTGCTCGCGCGGCGAGAGGCGCGCGACGCTCCGCAGGAACGGCGCGAGCCATTCCCGGAGAGCGGCGGCCGGACGGACGCGGGGCATGGCGGCGCGGGCGCTCCGTCGGGCGCGGGCGCTAGCCCGCGGGCGTGGACGGAAGGGAAAGCGCGGCGGCGGCGCCTTCCGTCGCCTTGCGCAGCGTGGCGAGCGCGGCCTCCTGCTCCTTGATGGCGCGCGCCAGGTCGAGGCGGAACTCCTCCGCGGCGGCCTCGCGCTCGCGGGAGAGGCGCAGCGTCTCCTCCTGGAAGGCGCGCAGCTTCGCGACCTCGGCCTCGATCTCGGCGAGGCGCTTCTGCGCGCGGGCGAGCCCCTTGCGCGTGTTCAGGAGCTGCGAGGATAGCTCCTCGGGCGTCGCGTCGAAGTCCTCGATCGCCATGCCCTCCGGGATCGGGACGGTCACCGGCTGCTGGCACTGCGTGCAGCGGATCACAAGACCGGCGCCGCGCGGGTCGATCGAGAGCGACTTGCCGCAGTGGGGGCACTCGAAGACGATGTCCGTCTCCGGAATCTCGTCGGGGTCCAGCTCGCGGCTGGGCGCGGTGTCGTTCGGATCGCTCATGGAGGATTCTCCGGAATGGGATGGACGCGGTCGGGACGGAACGTGGACCGCCGGCGGCGCGGGCCGCCGGACGGGCTCGGGGCGCTAGGCCTCGGCGGCGGCGGGACGCTTGCGGACCGGCACCTTGACGACGCGGCCGGACTTGATGCAGGCGGCGCAGGCATAGACGGTCTTCGGGGTGCCGTCGACGAGCGCGTGGACGCGCTGGAGGTTCGGGAGGAAGCGGCGGCGGGTGACCGCCGTCGTGTGCAGGCCGATGCCGCCCTTGTATTTGGCGAGGCCGTGGCGGACGATGTGGTTGCCGGTTTGCGGCTCCTTGCCGCAGAATGCGCAGATTCGGGACATGGTTTTTCTCCTTGGGAGGAGCGGGACTCTACAAAATGGCGGCACGAAAAGCAAGCGGAAAATGCTTTCTTCCGCGCCGTCAACGCCCTTGAGACTACCAGAACAGGCGCCGAAAGGCAAGCCCCGGCCGTCCCGCGCGGTTTGTCATACTTAAGGACACCGAACGGGGAAACGGAGAAACCGCATTGGT
>CAMVRE010000114.1 GCA_947169825.1 uncultured Verrucomicrobiota bacterium
GGCTATGCTCTTCCACCGACGGAACGCACCGTCGACAAAACACCGCCGCCATGAAAATCACCCACCTCCGCGCCAACCACTTCGACCGCCCGCTCGGGTGCGACCTCTCGAACCTCTCGCTCTCCTGGATCCCCGAGTCCGACAAGGCCGCGAAGGCCGTCTGGTCTCGCGTCCGCATCGCCGCGGACTCCGGGTTCAGGCAGCTCCTGCACGACAGCGGCAAGGCGCCGCTCGATTCGCTCGCCTACGCCCCCGCGCTCGACCTCGCGCCCCGCACGCGCTACTTCTGGCGCGTCGACGTCCTCGCCGACAACGGCGAAACGGCGTCCGCGGACTCGTGGTTCGAGACGGGCAAGATGTCCGAGCCCTGGGAGGCGCAGTGGGTCGCCCGCGACCTGGCGAAGGGCAAACACGGCTCGACCGGACACTTCCGCCTGCGCGGCTCGTTCACGCTCCCGAAGGGAGCCGACCCCGCCGCGGTGCGCGCCTACGTCGCCGCGCTCGGCGTCTTCGAGATCTTCGTGAACGGCGTTCGCGCCACGGACGAGGTGCTCCTGCCCGGCTACCACGACTATCTCAACCACGTCCAGACGATGGCGTTCGACCTCGGGCCCTTCCTGAAGCCGGGCCGGAACGAGATCAAGCTCCACGTCGGCAAGGGCTGGTACCGCTCCAAGATGGCGGGCTGGGAGAAGAACATCCCGACCTACGGCGACCAGTCCGCCGCGATCTGCGAGGTGCGCGCCGGCGCGAGGCTGCTCGCGAAGACGGACGGATCGTGGGAAAGCGCGCCCTCGCCCGTCACGGAGAGCGAGATCTACTACGGCGAGGACTTCGACGCGCGCATCGCGGCGGCGCCGGCGAAGTGGACGCCCGCCGCGGTCGTGGAGAAGCTCCCGCGCCGCGACCCGAGGAAGTCCGCCTTCGACGACCGCGCGCGCCGCGTCGGCCCGCTGACCGACCGCTTCTCGCCGCCGATCCGCGTGACGGAGATTCTGGAGAGGCCCGACGTCATCCGCACGCCGAAGGGCGAGGTCGTGCTCGACTTCCGCCAGGAGATGACCGGCTGGGTCGAGGTCGTGAACCGCGCGCCGGCCGGCGCGACGTGGAGCCTCGAGGCGGGCGAGATCCTCGACGCCGACGGCAACTTCTTCCGCGACAACCTCCGCGGCGCCCGCGCAAAGTTCGTCTACACCTCCGCCGGCGAGATCGGCAAGGCCGTGCGCCCGCACTTCTCGTTCTTCGGCTTCCGCTACGTGCGGCTCACGGGCATCGAGAACCCCGACCCGAAGGACTTCCGCGGGCTCGTCATCCACTCGGACCTGACGCGCACCGGAAACGTCGAGACCGGAAACAAGAAGCTGAACCGCTTCTTCCTCAACACCGTCTGGGGCCAGCGCGGCAACTTCCTCGACGTGCCGACCGACTGTCCGCAGCGCGACGAGCGCCTCGGCTGGACGGGCGACATCCAGGCCTTCAGCGGCACCGCGAGCTTCCACTACGACTGCGCGGCGTTCTTCAACAAGTTCGTCTGGGACATGATCGGGCTGCAGAAGGACAACCTCGGCAGCGTGCCCTTCACCGTCCCCGAGCCCGTGCAGTGGTGGGTCGACCGCCGCAGCCACGGCTCCGCCGCGTGGGGCGACGCCGCGACGGTCGTCCCGTGGACCGCCTATGTCCGCACCGGCGACAAGGCGCTGCTGCGCAAGATGTACCCCGCGATGAAGATGTGGGTGGACTACATCCAGACGCGCGACGACACGAACAACGGCGGCAAACGCCTCTGGCTCAAGGACTGGCACTTCGCCGACTGGCTCGCGCTCGACAACTACAAAGACCCGCTCTCGTCGCTCGGCGCGACGGACCACTTCTACGTCGCCTCCGCCTACTACGCGCGCTCGACCGAGCTCACGCTCCGCGCGGCCGAGGCGCTCGGCCTCTACGCCGACGCGGAGAAGTATCGCGCGCTGCTCGCCGAAATCAAGGACGCGATCCTGAAGGAATACTTTTCGCCGAACGGCCGCTGCGTCGTCGACACGCAGACCGCCTACGTCATGGCGCTCGCGTTCGACCTCGTGCCGGCGGCGTGGCGCAAGCGCTGCGCCGACACGCTCGCCAAGAAGATCGAGGACAACAAGTGGGCGCTCGACACGGGCTTCATCGGCACGCACCTGCTGTGCCGCGTCCTCGGCGAGACCGGCCATGCCGACATTGCCTACAAGCTGCTGCTGCGCGAGGCGTATCCGAGCTGGATCTACGAAGTCGACAGCGGCGCGACGACCGTGTGGGAGCGCTGGAACGGGCAGGGCCCGGCCTCGCGTCCGGAGTTCCTCTCGATGAACAGCTTCAACCACTACGCCTACGGCGCGGTGGCGGAGTGGATGTATCGCGGCGTGTGCGGCCTGGAGCCCGACGAAGCGGCGCCGGGCTTCCGGCACGTCTTCCTGCGCCCGGTCCCGTGCGCCGACCTCGGCCGCGCGAAGGCCGTCTACGACTCGCCCTGCGGCCGCTGGGAAAGCGGCTGGGAGGTCGTCCGAGCCACCGGGGGGGCGAGCTCTCCGAGCGAGCCGCGGTTCCGCTACCGCTTCCGCGTGCCCTTCGGCTGTACCGCGACGCTCGAACTTCCCGGCCGGGCGCCGCGCGAACTTGGACCCGGAGTCCACGTCGTCCGCGCTTGATCTCCGGACGGAATCTTTGATTGATTCCGCCCGGCCCCGTCGGGACGCGCAACCGCGCGCCCCTCGATCCGCCGTAGTCTCCCTCGCGCCCAATCGGGAAGCACAAAATCGCTTGTAAATAAGTTTCTCCGACCGTGTTGCGGATTTCTCTTGACCTCCGGGATGCCGGCAGTTAGAATCGGCGCCGTTCACCCCAAGCCCATCCCCGCCATGCCCCTCTTTCCCTACGTTTCGTCGTTCGGACCTCCCAGCCCCTTGGAAAAGGACCTCGACATGACCCAGGAAGGCGTCGACTTCCTGACCGCGCTCCCCCTCGTCGTCGGACTCTGGCAGATCATGCTGCCGCTGCTCGCCGGCGGCGCGGTGCTCGGCCTCTGCGCCTGGGCATGCGAACGCGCGGGCAAGGCCCTGAACAGGCAGTACCGGATTCGGATGCGGCGCGGCTACTACTGGTTCGAGAGCCGCGAGGAAGAGGCGAGGCGGAGGTTCGCCGAGGCCTGCCGAGAAACGTATGGATCGAGGGGCCCGGACCAAAGAAGCTACTGCGACATCCTCCAGGAATTCCATCGCGAGATGAGCGAGATCGCGGAGGAGCGTCGGCGGGACTACGCGAAGCGCTGGCGGCCGGACCCCGCCTTCGCCTGGTCCTCGCCGAAGGCGCTGGCGGGATGCGAGCGCCGGCGCGCAAAGCGGGCGGCCGCGTGGCGCGCGTGGGCGGAGAAGTTCGCCGCGGCGATTCGTCTCGGCAAGACGCCCCCGGAGCCGCCCTGCGGACGCCGCGGCGGGAACGGCGGCGCGCCGATCCGCCGGCTCTGCGAGCGCTCGCTCAATCCGCCCCCGTCGCCGGAGGCGCTCGCCGCGCAGTGGGAAAAGGCGCACGGCCGGGGACCCGTCGAGGAGAAGATCCGGCTCGGCTCGATGATGCTCGACATCGAGGCGGCGGTGGACAGCTCGCTTATCCGCAATACGGACGGAGAGATCGTCGGAAGGAATCCTGGCGTGCGGGGATGGCTGCGGGAGAACTGCCCGGCGATGATGCGGCACTACCGGGTGCTGATGGACTGCCGGCAGCTGGCGGACAGGTTCCGCAAGGTGCACGGCGTGCGCGACCCGCTGCCCGCGACGATCCTGCTGGAGAAGGAGCTCCCCAAGAGCGTCCCCGCCCCATGGCGCAAGGCGCTCGAACCCCGCCACGCCGCCGCACGGCGGCTTCTGGCGCTTCCCGCAACACGGTCGGAGAGATCGTTTCTACAGGTATTGGAGAAATGTCCGATACTGGGGGCGGCGCCGCGACCGAGCGCGGGCGGGAAACGGCTTACGGGATGACAGGCGCCCCGGTCGCCGCACGAAGCGCGGACGATTCTGCGGCTGGCGCCGTCGCCGGCACCCCGAGAGCGGTTCCGCAAAATGTCTGGCCGCCGGACGACGGATGCAACCATCGCCCGCCGTTCCGGCGGGCTCCCGCGGCCGCGCGCGCGGCCACAGATGCCCGCGGGGACCGCGGGCGCTACCGGCCTACGGTAGCGGCCACCGTCCCGGCGGCCACACATTTTGTGAAAACGCCCTAGCGCGCAAGCGGCGCGGCGAGCGCGGCGGCGGTCTCCGCGGAGACGGCGAAGACGGGATCCTCGCCCTTGACGCGAAGGAAGGAGGATCCGTCCCGGCGCGCGGCGCCGAGCTGCAGGATCACGACGGGACGCGCCTCGTCCCGCGTCGCGACCGTGAGCTCGAGCCGCGGCGGCAGCAGCCCGTAGGCCGCCGAATCGGATGTGAAGAGAACGACGGTCTCCGCCGCGACGAGATCCGAAACGGCGGCCGCGGCCGCATCGGCGGCCGCCGGATCCGGCTCGGCGCCGGCCGCGTCGCAGAACCACGCGCCGTCCGCCGCATTGCGCCGGACCGTCTGCTCCGCGCCCTGTCCGTCGCGGCGCGAAAGGGAGACCAGGGATCCGGCGTCGAGATGAAGGACCGACGGGTCGCGCAGCGCCGCGAACGCGGAGGCCGAAAGGGTCTCCGGGGGAAGGGCGGCGCCCGGAACGACATGGCGGATCCCGCGCGCCGGGATGGAGACGAGAAGGTCCTCCGGGGCGCCCGGCTCCGCGGCCGGTCGACGCGAGAGGATCGCCGAAAGCGTCTGGGCCGCCGGCGGGGCGGACGCCAGATCGACGCGGACGGCGGCGAGCGGGGCCGCCTCGTTCGGCGGGACCGGCTCGGCGTCCTCGTCGCGCAGCGCGAGCAGCCGGTCGAGGAACGCCGCGACGGCGGACTGCGAGGCGGGCTGCCCCGAGGGGGCCACGATCCTCCAGGGGGCGAGCGCGTCCTCCCGGGCGAAGCCGAACGGAGCGTCCTCCGAGCGGAACGAAACGGAGAGGATCTCGCGCGGGGCGAAGGGGAACGGCCGGCGGTCGCGCAGGACGGAGGCCGGCATCAGAAGCGCGTCGAGAACCGAACGGTCGACGGTGAAGATCGTCCCCTCCGACGGAATCCCCACGACGACGGCGTGCGCGTCCGACGGATCCGAACCGCCGAAGGTGAAGGCGGTCGGGGCGGATTCCCCCCGCACGCCGACGAGCAGCGAAAGCGAAGCGTCCTCGGGGCCGAGCCCGTGCGCGGCGAAGGCGGCCTCGGCCTCGGCGGGCGGATCGTTGGTGCCGGGAACGCGGACGAAGCGCCCGACCGTGGCGCCGACGAGCGCGCCGGCCAGGGTCGCGACGTTGGCTCCGTCCGCGGCGCAGACGTAGGGCGCGGCAATGCGCCACAGGTTGTCCGGACCGGACTCGAGCCGCAGGGGCGCGGCCCCCGGGCGGCGGATCTCGATCGACTCGATCTCCCGTCCGGGATCGGCGAAGACGGACCGGTCGCGAAGGTCGTCGAGCGAAACGGGAATCAGATCGAAGAGCGCCCGGTCGACGACGGCCACGTCTCCGCCGCCGTCCACCGAGGCGTAGACGCCGGTTCCGTCGGGCGTATCGTCGCCGACGGAGACGCCGACGCTCCATCCCGATCCCTCCAGCTCGATGCGGGCGCGCGGAGAGGCAAGCCCGAACGCCGCGAGGCCGAGGCCGCGCGCCTCGCGCTGTCGCGGGGTGATGCGGTCCCGGACGGCCGCGAGAAGCGCGGTGTCCAGCGCGAGGGCGATGCGGTTCGGATCCGCACGGCCCGAGGCGGGGGGGGCGAAGACCCAGCGCGCGGCGGAGCGCCGAACGGCGACCGAGAGGTTCGGGGTCTCGAACCGGACCGCCGTCGGATGCTTCGCGAATTCCGGGAGGAGCGTCGTCCCGGGGACGTCCGCCTCCGCCCCGCCCCCGAGGAGCGGACCGGCGTGGCGCAGCGCGGCGAGAAGCGCGATCAGGACCGCGGCGAGGACGACGAGGGTCTTGTTCGAAAGCACGGCAGGGAGGAGAGCAGGAGCAGGCCGACCCCGACGCAGATCGCGGAGTCGGCCAGGTTGAAGGTGGGGAAGGACCAGGCGCCGCGGTGCACGTCGATGAAGTCCACGACGAGGCCCGTCCGCAGGCGGTCGGCGAGGTTGCCGAGGATGCCGCCCGCGAGCAGGCCGGTCGCGGCGCGCGTCAGCCGCGTCGCGACGAGCTGCCGCAGGTTGGCCGCGAGCAGGGCGAGCATCGCGGCCGAGACGGCGCAGAGCAGGAGCCGGCGCCCCGCGAGCATGCTCCACGCGGCGCCGTCGTTGAAGGCGAGCCGCAGGTCGAGCAGGCCCGGCAGGATCGGCACGGACGCGCCGTCCCCCAGATGCGCGGCCGCCGCGGCCTTGGAGGCCTGGTCGAGCGCCGCGACCGCGAGCGCCAGCGCGCCGGTCCATGCCGCGGCGCGGCGCGGAAACGGCGCGGGGGCGGCGTCCGGTGGCGTGGCGGGGTCCATCGCGGCGGAAGTCGGCGCTCGGGCCGCGGATTAGAAGCCGTAGTCGCCTTCGGGCTGCGGCGCGCTGCGGCGCGCCTCGGCGACCTCCTCCTCGTGCTGGCAGGCGACGCAGAGCGTCGCGAACGGATGCGCCGCGATGCGGGCCTTGCCGATCTTGCCGCCGCACGACTGGCAGACGCCGTAGGTGCCCTGCTCGATCGCCTTCAGCGCCGCGTCGATCTGGTTGACGAGGCCCTCGGCCCCCTCCGCCTTCGACATCTCGGTGATGCGCATGTTGGCGTCGGTGCCGTCCTCCTCGGGGTTCACCTCGTCGTCGCGCGTAAGCGACTGCGCCTTGAGCGAAGCCGCCTTGCCGAGCAGCCGGGTGCGCTCCGCGAGCATGCGCGCGCGAATGCGCTCGAGATCCTTCTTCGTGAAGTTCGCCGGCGCATCCGCGACCGGGTCCTGCGGGTCGTCGAACAGATCGTCCCCCTCCGCCGAAGGAACCGCCGGAACGATCTCCGCAGGCAGCGTCGATACGAACGGCTTGGAAGGATCGTAGGTCTGTCCCAGAGGGAGGATCGCGGGGCGATCCTCGTCCGCCGGAGGTTCCGGCGCAGGCGCCGGAGCCGGGGCGGGTGCGGGCTCGGGTGCGGGCTCGGGTGCGGGCTTGGGTGCGGGCTTGGGTGCCGGCTTCTTCTTCGTGTCGGCTTTCTTTCCCGTCTTGTTTGACGAGGTCTTCGGTTCGACTTTCTTCGCGGGTGCCTTCTTCGCCGGCGCCTTCTTCGCGGGCGCCGCCTTCTTCGCGGGAGCCGCCTTCTTCGC
>CAMVRE010000115.1 GCA_947169825.1 uncultured Verrucomicrobiota bacterium
GCCTCGCGGACCGTCGTGCAGCCGGCGAGCAGCGCGGCGGCGGACAGGAGAAGGACGAATTGTGTGTTTTTCATGGCGTTGGATTCTGTTTGTTTTTCGAAATCGTGTCAAGCGCGGCGGGGGCGGATGGCGTGGCGGGGTCAGGGATTGAAGGCGGTGCGGTAGGATTCGATCTGGCGGGCGGAGATGCCGAAGGAGGCGGCGACGGAGCGCCACGGGGCGACGGCCTCGCGGACGCGGGCGAGCGCGGCGTCCGCCTCGCGCGGGGAGAGGCGGAAGTCGCGGGCAACGCGGAGCGCGACGGCGTAGTCGGCGGTCGCGTCGTCGCGGTCGATGCAGAGCGAGAGCGCGCCCTGCGTGGCGGGGTTCGGGTTGAGGTCGAAGGCCGGGGCGAGGCGCCAGCCGCGCGCGCCGAGCAGGAAGCCGTGGTTGCGGAGGTGGTCGTCGGTGTTGCCGATCGCGATGGAGAGGACAATGCGCCGCCAGAGCTCCGGCAGGTCCTCGGCGGGCGCCTCGCCGCGGCACGCGAGGAAGTCCGCGAGGTCGAGGTAGCTTCGCTCTCCGCTTTCTCCGTCGGACGCGCCGAGCATCGTCATCGCGGAGGCGAAGTGGACGCGCGCGGCGCCGTCGCGGTCGAAGCGCCGCGAGAGGAAGGTCGTGCCGCCGCGCGAAAGGCGCTCGGTCCGGCTTTCGGCGGCGCGGACGCCGGCCGCGCGGGCGAGCGCGGCGGCGACGCCCTCCCACGCGCCGACGTCGGCCTCGTCGGACTTGGCGGGGAACTTGGCGATCCAGAGCGAGCCGTCGGGCGCGAGAACGTTCGCCTTGGGACGCGCGCCGCCGAGCGAGGAGCCGGGCGCGAGGAGCAGCGAGAGCCAGCGCTCCTCGTCGGAGGCGGGGGCGTCCTCGTCGGAGGAGAGGCGGCGCGCGGCGGCCTCGAGGCGGCGGAGGGTCGCCCAGGGCGGGGTCGGGAGGAGCGCGTCGTCGTCGAGGAAGGGGCCGTCCGGCGCGGCCTTGAAGCGCAGCGCACCGAGGCGGGTGCGGTCGTAGACGCCGAGCAGGAAGTCGGTTTCGCGCAGGCGGCGCGGGGCGCGACCCTCCGCGGCGGCGCGGAGCGCCTCGCGGCGGCGGACGAGGCGCCGGCCCCAGCGGTCGGGGCAGGAGTCGAGGAAGAAGCCGAAGTTCGTCCGCGCGGGGAACTGGCGCCCGGCGAAGAGGGAGAGGTCGGGGTCGACCAGGGAGACGTCCCCGCCTTCGCGGAGGCGCGCTTCGTCGAACGCGAACGCGAACGTCTCCCGCCCGCGCACGGTCTCGGCCGAGAGCGTGCCGAGCTTCCGCGGGCCGCGCGCGCCGTGCCAGTCGGAATAGACGAGCAGGTCAGCCACGGCGGGGCTCCCTTCTCGTCTTGGGGAGGTTGACGCGCTTCGGGAGGCCGAGGTCCTGGAGGCGGCGGCCGAGCTCGTCGTCCGCGGCGACGCGCTCCAGATCGGCGAGGAGCCCGAGGCAGAAGAGCGCGGAGGCGTAGTGCCCCGCCGCGACGCCCGGCGCGCCGCGCTCGATCGCGGTCATCGTCGCGTGGCTCACGCCGATGCGCTCGGCGAGGAGCGCGGACGTGACGCGCCGCCGCACCCGCGCGAGGCGGATGCGTTCGCCCAGACGCGCGAGCGCGTCGAGGGTCTTCGTGGACGGCGTGCCTTTCGGTCTCATCGGGTCAATCTCTGTAAAGTTGCAAGTATTCTAGCGCTATCTTCAATAAACTGCAAATTAATTTGAAAGATTACTCTCCGCGGACTCCGCGCGGGATTTCGGCTCTGCGACTTCTGCGTGCGTGACCCCCTCAGGCTCGCTTCGCTCGCCAGCTCCCCCAGCGGGGGAGCCGGCTTCGCCGGGACGGGGCTCTGCGCTCTCTGCGTTCTCTGCGTGAGTTTCTTCCGCGGCGGGGCGCTGCGTGGCGCAGAGGCGGAAGCCGAAGTTGAAGCCCCGGTCGGAGGGCGAGCTCCAGCACCGGGTGGAAGCCCCGCAGTCCCAGGCCGAGTCGTACCAGCCGCCGCCGCGGGAGACGCGGTCCTCGCCAACCGGCGTTTCGGTCCACTCCCACACGTTGCCGTGCAGATCGTGGAGCCCCCACGCGTTCGGCTCCTTGCGTCCCACGGGCTTGTGCGACTCGGTTTCGCTCCAGTCGACCTCGCGCACGCGGTCGACGAGCCGCTCGGCGAAGTCAAGGAAGCGCGAGAGCCAGCGGGGACGCGTCGAGAGGTTCTCGTTGTACCACGCCACGCGGCCGAGCGTCGCTTCCGTGATCTCCGTCCCGTCCGCGAGGCGGCAGTAGGCGTTCGTCGAGCCCGCGCGGCAGGCGGTTTCCCATTCCTCCTCCGTCGGCAGGCGGAAGACGAGGCCCGACGCGCGCGCGGCGGGGTGCGCGTTGAGCTTTTCGAGAAACGCCTGGCAGTCGTCCCACGAGACGCATTCCACGGGATGGTCGGCGCCCTTGAACACCGACGGATTCTCCCCCATCACCGCCTCCCACTGCGCCTGCGTGACCTCGTATTTGCCCATCCGGAAGTCCCGCCCGGGGATTTGGACCATCTCCGCCACGAGCCGCTCCACCGGGTCGCGCCGCGCGCCGCCCCCCCGCGCGGCGAGCCAGACGGCACCCGCGGCGAGCAGGAGGAGAAGGAGGAGGGCAAGACGTTTCAATGCTAGCCCTTCTTCGCGGCGGCCTCGGCCGCGTGGCGGGCGGCGGCCTCGGCGGCCTCCTTCTCGGCGGCGGCACGCGAGGCGGCGTCCTCGGCGCGGCGCGCCTCGGCGATCTCGAGCGCCGTCTTCATCCCGATCGCATGCTTCACGCCCTCGCGCACGTGCTGCATCGCCGAGTAGAGGCCCGGCGTGAGCATGATGCCCACGAGCGTCGCCATGAGCATGCCGCAGCCCGTGGTGACGCCGATCGCGGTGCGGGAGTTCGCGCCGGCGCCCGTCGCGAAGACGAGCGGGATGACGCCGAAGATGAACGACCAGGCCGTCATCAGCACCGCGCGGTAGCGCATGTTGAAGCCCTGGATGCCGGCCTCGACGATGCTGTGCCCCGCCTCGCGCGCCTGCTTGGAGAACTCGACCATCAGGATCGCGTTCTTGGCGGAGAGGCCGATGAGCATCACGAGGCCCAGCTGCGCGTAGATCGAGAGCGAGCCCGCGGCGCCGAAGCCGTGGTCGGCCGCCCACTTGGAGGTGCAGGCCCAGTTGCCGAGCAGCGCGCCGAAGACGGCGGTCGAGACGGTCATCATCACCGGCACCGGGATGCTCCAGCTCTCGTACTGCGCGACGAGGAAGAGGTAGGCGAAGAGCATCGCCAGCGCCATGAGGCCGACGATCTGCCCCTGGTTCTGCTTCTCCTGGTAGGACATGTCCGTCCACTCGATCGCGCAGCCCTTCGGGAGCGGGAGCTTCTCGATCGCGTCCATGAGCGTGCGGGTGGGGACGCCCGGCGCGCAGTCCGCCTTCATGAGCGCGGCGTCCTGCTTGTTGTAGCGCTGCAGCACGCGGCTGCCCATCTCGTAGCGCAGCGTGGCGATGGTGGAGAGCGGGACCGAGCCGCCGGCGGCCGTCGGGACCTGGAGCGCGAGGACGGACTCGGCCGACTCGCGCATGTCGCGCTCGCTCTGCATCTTGACGTAGAAGGCCTCGCCCTTCATGTTGAAGTCGTTGATGTAGTAGGAGGCCAGCTGCGACTGCAGCGTGAAGAAGAGCTGCGAGACGTTGACGCCGAGGCTCATCGCCTTCTCGCGGTCCACGTCGAGGAAGAGCTTCGGGGTGTTGGCGACGAAGGTGTTGTTGGCCGAGACGGCGAGCTTGTTCGTCGTGCCGGGGGCGGTGAGACCCATGATGTCGAGCGCGAGCTTGTCGGCGGCGCCGGCGAGCTCCGCGGCGGAGAGCGAGCCGTCGCTCACGAGGTAGAAGGAGAGGCCGCCGGTGGCGCCGAGGCCCTGGATGGCGGGCGGCGTAAAGCAGATCACGCGCGCGTCGGTCTGCGCGGCGAGCTTGGCGGGGTCGTCGCCGAGGGCGGACATGCCGAGGAACATGAGCTTCTTCTGGATCGCGGCGGCCTCCTGGTCGCGGCCGGGGCGCTCGTCCCAGTGCCTGAGCTTGGCGAACATCATGCCCGAGCTCTCGCCCGCGCCGTTGATGAGGCCGAAGCCGGCGATGGCCATCGTCTGCTCGATCTCGGGGATCGTCTCCGCCTTGTCGCGGAAGGCGCGCACGGCGTCCATCGTGCGCTCCAGCGAGGCGCCCTCCGGCAGCCCCAGGTCGCAGAAGACGATGCCCTTGTCCTCGGAGGGCAGGAACGAGCCCGGGACGACCTTGGAGATGCTCCAGATGCCCGCGATGAAGAGCGCGAGGACGGCGACCGCGAAGATCGAGCGGCGGACGAGGAAGCCGACGAAGACGTTGGAGAAGCGCCGGGAGCCGTCCACGAGCGCGTTGAACGGCGCGAAGATCCGGAGCGGCTTCTCGCGCGGCGGGCGCAGCACGAGCGCGCAGAGCGCGGGCGAGAGGGTCATGGCGACGAACGTCGAGAGGCAGAGCGAGACGCACATCGTCACGGCGAACTGCACGTAGATCGTGCCGACCATGCCGCCGTAGAAGGCCAGCGGCACGTAGCAGGCCACGGTGACGAGCGTCGTGGCGATGATCGCGCCGGTGATCTGCTCCATGCACTTGATGGCGGCCTGGCGCGCGGTGAGCTTCTCGCGCTGCATGAGCGACTGGCAGTTCTCGACGACGACGATCGCGTCGTCCACGAGCGACCCGATCACGAGCACGAGGCCGAAGAGCGTGAGCGTGTTGAGCGAGAAGCCGAGCGCGTAGACGAACGGGAACGCGCCGAGGAGCGAGACGGGGATCGCCACCGAGGGGACGATCGTCGCGCGCCAGTCCTGGAGGAAGAGGTAGGTGATGAAGATGACGAGCACGAGCGTGAGCACGAGCGTGAGGGCCGTCTCGCGCAGCGACACGACGACGGACTCCGTCGGGTCGTAGACGAGGTGGAACTCGACGCCCTCGGGGAGGCGCTCGCGCCACTTCTCCATCTCGGCGCGGACGCGCTCCACGGCGGCGACGGCGTTGGCGCCGGTGTCGCGGTAGACCTGCAGGCCGACGGCGTTCTTGCCGTTGAACTCGCCGATGAAGCCCGTCTGCTGCGGCCCGAGCTCGGCGCGGCCGACGTCGCGGATGCGCAGCGCGTTGCCGTTCTCGTCGGTGCGGATGACGATGTTCTCGAACTCCTCGGGCGTCTGCAGGCGCCCGGTCGTGTTGATGCGGTACTGCACGTAGGGGTTGGCGCGCTCGCCGCCGACGGAGCCGGCGGTGGCCTGGATGTTCTGCGAGGCGACGGCGGCGCTGATCTCGGAGACGGAGACGCCGAGGCCGTCCATGCGCACCGGGTCGAGCCAGATGCGCATCGCGTAGGTGTCGCCCATCGCCGTCACGGAGCCGACGCCGTCGACGCGCGCGATCGCGTCGGCGATGTTCTTGGAGACGTAGTTGTTCAGCTCCATCGTGCTCATGTGCGAGCCGTCCGTGAGGAAGGCGTACATGCAGAGCGTGTCCGTGGAGCGCTTGTTCACCTGGACGCCCTGGCGCGTGACCTCCTCCGGGAGCTTGGGCTCGGCGCGCTTCACCGCGTTCTGGACGTTGACCATCGCGATGTCGGTGTCGGTGCCGGGCTTGAAGTAGATCTGGGCGAAGAAGTTGCCGTTGTCCTCGGCGTTGCAGGAGAAGTAGATCATGTCGTCGACGCCGTTGAGCTGGGCCTCGATGGCGGTGCCGACGGTGTCCTTGATCGTCTGGGAGGTCGCGCCCGGGTAGTTGCACATCACGTAGATCTGCGGCGGCGCGATGTCGGGGTATTCCTCGACGGGAAGCTTGGTGACGCAAATCACGCCAGCAAGCATCAGAACGATGCTGCACACAAAAGCGAGGCGAGGCCGGTCGATGAAGATTTTGCTAAACATAGGGAGTTCCTTAGTGGTCAGTGGCTAGTGATCAGTGGTTAGTTCTAGGGGGTCGGTTCTAGGGGTTGGTGGTGAAATCAGCTCCTCTTGCCAGGGAGTGGAAACAATCCGGTCAAGTGCGTGGCGAAGGGCTTCTCGGCGGGATTTGGGAACGGAGAAGAGGAGAAAGTCCGCGTTTGCGACGCGGAGCGACGAACCGTCGCGCGAAACATGGATGGCTTTGGGATCGTCGACGTCGAGGGCTGTCCCGGAAAATACGATTTCGACGAAGCCCTTGTTTTTCTCCTCAACTGTGAGATTGGCGTTCTCAACGGAGAATGGGAAGGTGTCGTAGTCGGAAACAAGGGCGAGAAGGGCGTCCCCTTGTTCCTTTGAAGCGACACGGTCGTAATCCACGACATACCGCTCAATCCAGTTTGTCCCAGGTAAGGGGTCAACCCATGCGATAGGATGCTTGTCTTCGTCGGGAGGACGTGCAAGCCCCGCAAGGAATCCTTTGCACCAGCCCTCGCTCATCACCGGATTCCGCTCCGCCGACTTTCGCTCAAAGGCAAGGAACATGAATCGGCCGGTGGCTGATCCGCCTACATCCAGATCAAGCGGTCGTGCAACGTTTGAGAAGATTGCGACATTGTCGCCCGACACCCATGCGCGGACATCCAGGACCATTCCCCAGTGGATGACTTTGAAACGGCGCTGGGCTTTGCCAAACTGGGTTGTTATGCTCCTCAAAACGCCGGAGAAACCCTCCTTTTTAACCTTATCTTGATCTTGAAGTCCGCGGTCCAAGAGGATTGCAGCCACAAGCTGACGATTCGTACCGGGGCGATCTTCCAGAATGTATTCTGCCAACTCAAACTCAAATGGCCCTTCCGAAGGCGACTCTGTAAAGAAGTCCCAGGAATCCTCATGATCTTCATGATCTAACTGTTCCGCATTGGGATGCGCCGCGTGGAATTCAGCCTCGTCCATGCCGAGATGAAGCGAGGTGAAAGGAACCGGGAAAGGTGCCGTCCAGCTCGCGGAACCGTTCTGGCCGCATCCCGACAAAAATGTCAAGAGTGCCAGGGCGCTGGCAAGGGAAAGAGTCCGTATTTTCAGTTCCTGTTTCACGATGGAAGTTCGAGTGGCTAGTGGTCAGTGGTTAGTGGTTAGGTTTTCCTGCTTTTGGGTGAGAGAGGAGATGAGGCCAGAGATG
>CAMVRE010000116.1 GCA_947169825.1 uncultured Verrucomicrobiota bacterium
TTCATGCGGAGCAGGAACTTCGGCATCATCGCCGCGTAGGCGATCGCGAAGAGGACGTTGTAGAGGATCCAGCGCATGGGCGGAATATAGCAGAGCGCCCGCGCGAAGTCACGCGGGAAGGGCCGGTCTCCGGTTCGTCCACTTTCCATTTGACTTTATCTCCCGTTCCATCTATCATAGCGCCCGTTCCGACCACTTTCCGACATGGAGCATCCGACAATGCCATCCCGAACCGTGCGCGGCCTTCTCGCGGCCGCGGCCCTGCTCTGCGGGGCCGCGCCGGCGCACGCCGCCATCTTCGAACCTCTCTTCATGGTGACCAAGGTCGTCGGCGAAGTCCGGATCGAGAAGCCGAACGGAACGACGGACGTCGTGCGCAAGGACCACGCCTATCCGTTCGGGTCGCGCCTGATCGTGCCGACCCAGATCACGGAGGCGGAGGCCAAGGCCGCCGCCGCCGAGGGCGCGCAGCCCGAGGATCCGCAGATCTACGTCCGGCTCGCCCGGGACTTCACGTTCCGCATCGGCGCGGGGTCCGACGTCCGGATTCTCGACGAGACGACCGGCGACGGCGACGAAGTCCAGGAGCTCAAGGTCTTCGACCTCGCGGAGGGCACCATCGACACGCGCATCTCCGCCGCGGTGAAGAAGAACGGCGGCACGCTCGACGAGAAGGCGGAGAAGAACCTCAACGCGGTGATCGTCCGCACCCCGGTCGCGGAGAGCACGCGCCTCGCCGAGCGCAACAAGATCCAGGTGGCGAAGGATCCGGAGCGTCCCGGCTACTACAACTGCTTCTTCGAGTCGTCCGGCGGCTGGATGGAGATCCACGGTCCGCAGTTCGATCTGGACCGCCTCAAGAAGGCGACCCGCGTCCAGATCGACGGCAACCAGGAGTTCACCAGCATCACGCCCGAGTCCGGCGAGTTCACCGGCACGTTCGAGAAGGGCGCGGACAACAACGAGAAGGTCTTCTTCCGCACGCGCTGCGTCGCCAAGATCTGGCGCAGCCACGCCGAGGTCGGCGGCCGCCTCGTCGTCGCCGTCATGGTCTCGTATCCCGACGGGCAGAAGAAGAACTACGCCTACCTCGAGGGGCAGACGGGCGTCGACGCCGACGCCGGCGCGAAGACGGACATCGGCCAGACCGAGGCCGGCGGCGAAGAAGCCGGCGGCGAGTGGGGCGAGACCGGCGGCGGCGAGTGGGGCGAGACCGAGACCGACGGCGGCGAGGAGGGCGGCGGCGAGTGGAGCGACGCCGGAAACGACACCGATTTCGGGGACTGGAGCTTCTAGCGTCCGGGAAACCATCGTAAACACAAACAGAAACGCGAGGCGGCGCAACCCGCCGAAAACAACAAGGAAAACGGAAATGAAAAACAGGTTCCAACATGCAATCGCGGCCACTGCGCTCCTCGCGCTCGGCTTTGCCGTCGCCGTCCCCGCCCGCGCGGGCGTCGACGCCGACAAGATCACCTCCTACATCGAGACCGCCCGCGGCGTCTTCGGCGGCGACAAGACCGCCGCCGCCGCCGTCTCCGAGGCCCTCGCGGGCTCGGCGGACAAGGCGACCGCCGGCGAGATCGCGGCGGCCCTCTCCGCCGTCGAGGTCGCCAAGAACGACCCCGCCATCGTCGACGCGCTCGCCGCCATCGTCTCCGCGGTGGGCGACGGTGCCTCCGAGTTCGCCGACCGTGCGGCCGCGACCGTCGCGGCCGTGACGGGCAAGGATGTCGCGTCGGCCCTTTCCGATGCGGCTCTCGCCGATGCGGCCAAGGATCCCGACTCCGTCCTCGCCGCGACCGAGAAGGCCGATCTCAAGGACCTCTACGAGAAGGTTCTCGCCGCTCTCAAGGGTTCCGGCTACGCCATGAAGGGCGATAGCGACAAGGCCTCGGTCACCGGCAAGGGCAAGGGCAAGAAGGGCAAGGACAAGGGCGGAAAGGGCGATGCCGCCGCCGCCGGCGACGCCGCTGGCGCTGACGCCGCCGCCGCTGCCAAGGATGCTGCCGCTGCCAAGGATGCTGCCGACGCCAAGGATGGCGGCGCCGATGGCGATACCGAAGCCGTTGTCTACGATGACGACGAGAACCTCGGCGATCCCGTGGATCAGACGAAGGACGATCCCTATGAGTTCCACGTGCCGCCCACCACGCTCTCCGGATACCTGCCTCCGGTTCTGACGCCGGTCGTTCCCGCGGTTGAGCCCTCCTCGAAGCCGAAGCCCTCGAAGCCCTCGAAGCCGAAGCCCACGGAGCCGTCTCCGACCCCGGTCGGCCTCGTCTAGGCCCAAGACCGTCGTCTTTCCATCGGAGGCGTCCCTGGACCGCACCGCAGGGGCGCCTCCTTCTTTCGGCAGACGCCGATTCCCCCATCCCCGCCGGCGCGGACAAGCACAGCAAGGACTTCCGCCATGTTCATCATCAAGTTCAACAACATGGTCAAGAACAAGTGGATCTGGGCCGCCTTCGCGATCATCGTCGCGGTGGCGTTCGGGGCCTCCGACATGCTCAGCGCCAACGCCCGCGGCGACGGTCGCGGCAGCGCCTACGGCTCGCTCGGCGGCAAGGCGCTCGACCGGAACCTCTACGAGACCGCGGCCCACTTCGTCCGCTACCGCAACCTGATGACCGGGTCGCGGGAATCCGCCTCCCGCCGCGAGATCTGGAAGCTCTGCGCCGCGCTTCTCCGCGCCCGCGAGGCCGGGTTCTCCGTCTCCGACGCCGAGCTCGCCCGCATCATCCGGGGCATGGGCTTCCTCCAGGGGCCCGACGGCCGCTTCAGCTCCGAGCTCTACGAGAGGGTCCTGCGCCAGATCGACTTCTCCCCGACGATGTTCCAGGAGGCGGTCCGCACCGATGTCGCGCTCAACCAGCTGCGCTTTTGCGTCTCCCGCGGCCCCTGGGCCCCGCCCAGCGTCGTCGAGGACCGCACGCTCGGCCGCTCCGACAGGTTCACGCTGCAGGCCGCCACGCTCACCAACGTCTTCGAGGCCGCGACGACCGAGGTCTCGGACGACGAGGTCCGCGCCTTCTACGACGCGCATTCCGACCTCTACCGCCTCCCCGAGCGCCGCCGCGTCCGCTACGTCGTGTTCCCCTCCGTCGCCTATCGCGAGAAGGCCGTCGTGACCGACGAGGAGATCCGGGAATACTACGAGGAGAACGAGTCCGACTACACGACGAAGGGAACCAACGGCGTCGAGGTCCTCCGTCCGCTCGACGAGGTCCGCGACGAGATCGCCGGCGTTCTCGCCCCCGAGCGCCAGCGCGAGCTCGCCGCCACCGACGCCGGCGACTTCGCCGACCTCTTCTTCCGACCGGGCTACGACGGCGCCGCCCCCGCCTCCGACTTCGCCGCCGCCGCCGCGAAGCTCGGCTACGCCGTCGCCACCACCGGGCTCTTCTCCGCCGAGGAGCCGCCCGTCGCCCCGGACCTGGCCGAGGACTTCGCCGCCAACGTCTTCGCCCTCGAGATCGGGGACGAGGTCTCCGAGCGCGTCTCCGGCGTGATCGGCGGCGACGGTTCCTCCGAATACTTCGTCGCCGAGCTGCTCGAGACGAGCGAGTCCCATGTCCCGGACTTCGACGAGATTCGCGACCGCGTCCTTTCCGACGCCCGCGAGGACAAGGCCTCCCGCGCGTTCCAGGACGAGGTCTCGCGCGTCCAGGAGGCGCTTCTGCGCGGCACGGAGGAGGGCGGCGACTTCGCGGCGATCGCCGCGACGAACGGCCTCGCCGTCGGCACCAACTTCGTCTTCTCCGCGCGCGACGCCTTCGGGGGCGCGGCCCCCGTCGCCTCCCCGCACCAGGTCGCCCAGTCGATGATGCAGCTCGGCGCGGGCGATCTCTCGCCGTCCCCGGTCGCCGTCCCCGGCGGAGTCCTCTTCTTCCAGGTCGTCGCGCGCGAGCCCGGCGACGCCTCGCTCGCCGGCACCTACCGCGGACAGATCGAATACGCCTGCGAGAGCCAGACCGCCGACGCGCTCTGGGAGGACTGGCTCGAGCGCAACCTCGACGCGATGGACCCGAAGCCGTCGAGCCCGTTCGAGGAGGCCGCCCCCGCGGAGGACTCCGAAGAGGACGACGCGGAGGGCTAGCCGCATGGCGGAGGAGCGGCGCATCCTCGTCGTCAAGCTCAGCTCGCTCGGCGACGCGCTTCACGCGCTCCCCGCCGTCGCCGAGCTCCGCGACCGCCTCCCCGCCCGCGTCGACTGGGCCGTCCAGCCCGCCTTCGCCCCCCTCGTCCGGTCCTTTTCCTGCGTCGACCGCGTCTTCGAGATTCCGCGCCCCTCGCGCCCGCGCGAGTGGGCGCGGTCCCTTCTCGCGCTCCGCCGCGCCGGCCCGTGGGACCTCGTCGTCGACTTCCAGGGGCTGCTCAAGAGCGCCCTCGTCGCGCGCGCCGCGCGGGCCCCGCGCCGCATCGGCCCCTCCTTCGCGCGCGAGGGCTCGCGCCTGTTCTACACGGAGCTCGCCGGCCCGCGCGACAAGTCCCGCCACGCGATCGACGAATGCTTCGACGTCCTGCGACTCCTCGGCATCCCCGTCCCCGCCGAGCCGCGCTTCCCGCTCGACGTCCCCGCGCCCGACCCCTCCGCGCTCGCCCCGCCGGAGCTCGCGGGGCTCTCCGGTCCGCGCATCGCCGTCGCCCCCTTTTCGCGCTGGCCGAGCAAGAACTGGCCCGCCGAGCGCTTCTCCGAGGCGATCCGCCTCCTCGTGCGCGATCACGGCGCGCGCGTCCACGTTCTCGGCGGCCCCGGCGACCGCGCCGGCGCACAGGCGATCGTGGAAGCCGCCGGCGTCCCCGCCGCCAACCACTGCGGCGCGTTCTCCCTCGTCGAGTCCGCCGGCCTTCTCGCGCACTGCTCGGCGCTCCTTACGAACGATTCCGGCCCGATGCACCTCGCGGCCGCGCTCGGCGTGCGCTGCGTCGCCGTCTTCGGACCGACCTCGGCGGACCGGACGGGCCCCTACGGACCCCGCCACGCCGTCCTCCGCGCCGCACCCGAGTGCCCCCGCGCCCCGTGCCGCCGCCGCGTCTGTCCGCTCGGCACCGGCGCATGCCTTTCCTCCATCCCCGCCGCCCGCGCCGTCGCCGCGCTCTTCGACGCGCAAGTTTTCCATTGACGAATCGGGCGGCTTGTGCCACACTAGGGGCCGTTCGGAGCGCTTCCGCCCCGGCGGGGCGTTCCGTTCCCGAAAACAACCAAACCGAAACAACACAACATGAAAAAGTCCACCAAACTCTCGGCGTTCACGCTCATCGAGCTGCTGATCGTCATCGCCGTCATCGGCATCCTGGCCGGCATGCTCTTCCCGGCCATCAAGGCGGTCATGAACTCCGCCCAGGGCACCCGCGTCGCCAACAACGGCAAGCAGATCGTCACCGCGATCACCTCCGCGAACATCGACCGCGAGGCGAACTCCAAGGGCGACATCTGGCCGACGGTCGACAAGGGCTGGTCCGACTCCAACGCCTACTTCGCCCGCCTGATGGGCAACGAAGGCAAGGCCGAGCTCACCGGCATCTCCACCTCCATGTTCGCCGGCGGCGGCGTCGAGGCGGCCTCGGACGCGAAGGACCTCACGCAGAAGGGCAACATCTGGTCCATGCTCGCCGGCATCGCCGTCTGCGACGACAACATGCCGTTCATCTGGACCCGCAACATGGACAAGCTCACGGATAGCGACTTCAACACGTCGCAGGACACCGAGACGGACTGGGCGGACAAGCTCAACGACGCCGAGACCCCGTTCGGCTCCCAGCAGGTCGTTCTCGCCCGCAAGGGCGCCTCGTTCCAGGTCATCAAGACCAAGGACCTGACCTCCACGACCTTCCTCGCCAGCTCGACCAACGGCTCCGTCAAGGTCGTTGCCGCCATCGCCGGCTCCGCCGAGACCGGCGGCGAGTTCTAATCCCGCTCCAAGATTGGATGGGAACGGGCCGCGGTTTCCGCGGCCCGTTCTTTTTTCACCCGCATGCCCGCCGGGACGGCGGTCGCTACCGGACGAACGCCTCGAAGAGATCGACGACGCGCGCGGAGGAATACTCCGGCGACCAGAGATGGAGGCGGGGCAGGTCCGCCCACTGCCGGTCGGAGCGGAAGCGCCAGCCGCCGGCGTCGCGCGTGTGCGGGCCGGCCTCGTTCCGCGGGCCGTTGTGGTGGTCGATGCCGCTCCAGAACTGGATGCGGCCGAACTGCGAATGCGCGTTGCCCGTGGCGGGGTCCTGGTCGTTGAAGACGAGCGCGATCCACCGGATGTCGCCCTCCGCGACGCGGACGGTGATCCACTGGTAGCAGCGGTAGTCGTTCGTGCGCGAGTTGCCGTGCGAGGTGCGGACCTTCCACTCGGGGTGGCGCCGGCGCAGCTCGGCGACGATCGCCGCCATCGCCTTCGCCTCGACGGCGCGGACGCTCTCGAGGGCCTCGTCCGCCTTGCGGCGGTCGGCGAGGGGAGGGTCGGCGGCGGCGGCGGACGCCGCCGCCGAATGCCGAATGCTGAATGCTGAATGCTGAATGGGGGCCGTCCCCGTTGCGGTCAGGGAGTCAAGCGCTGGACCTTCGCCGCAACGCTCGAGGAAGTCGACGAAGCGGTCGACGACGGCGGCGGACGAGAAGTCCTCGTCCCAGACGTGCGTCGGGGGGAGGGTGCGGTCCTCGTTGTCGGAGCGGAAGCGCCAGACGCCGCCCTCGTCGCGCGTGTGCGGGCCGTTCGGCCCGGCGCAGCGCCAGAACTGGATGCGGCCGAACTGCGTGTGGGGGTTGCCGGTGCGCTCGTCGAGGTTTCCGTGGTGCGTCGCGAGCATGTATTCGCGACCCTCGAGCTTCACGGAGATCCACTGGTAGTTGCGGTAGTCGTTCTTCTTCGAGCGGCCGGCGGAGCGACGCGCGGCGATGCCCGGGTATCGTGCGCGCAGCTCGGCGAGAATGGCGTCGAGGCAGCGCGAGCAGACGTCGCGGACGGCGTCGAGCGACGCGTCGACGCTCTCGAGCTCGGCGCGCGTCGGCTCCGGGGCGGCGTCGGGTTGCGCCGCGGGCGCGGCGCCGGCGAGGACGAGCGCGGCGAGGGCGGATGCGGCGGGGAGGAGGCGGTTCATGGCGGAGGGATCCTATTCGGCGAGGAAGGCCGCCACGTCGGCGAGGAGCGCGGACTCGTCCTCGTAGCGCGCGAGC
>CAMVRE010000117.1 GCA_947169825.1 uncultured Verrucomicrobiota bacterium
GGCGCGGGGCCATGCGGCGGTAGCAGAAAACGATGCCGCGGGCGACGAGGAAGTGAAGGAGCGCGCTGGGCGCGAGGCGGCCGGCGTCGGCGCGGGCGACGGCGAGCTCCTCGGCGAACTGGCGCTCATAGTTCGCGCCGCTGATGGAGTCCGGCGTCCAGCGGAAGAAGGCGAGCGGCCCGCGGCCGGGGACGCGGACGGCGCCGCCGCGGCGCCAGAGGCGCAGCCACAGGTCGTAGTCCCACGCGGCCCTGAGGTCGGTCCGGAGCGGGCCGGCCGCCTTCCAGGCGGAGCGGCGGATCAGGACGGACGGCTGCGAGACGTAGTTGAGCGTCCGGATCGCGGTGTGGCTAGAGAGCGGGAACCACGCCTCCTTGAAGCGTGTGACGAAGCGGCGGATCTCGCGGCCGTCGGCGTCGACGATCGGGCAGCGCCCGAAGGAGAACGCGGCGCGCGGGTTTCGCGCGAGCGCGGCGACGGAGCGCGCGAGCGCGCCGGGGGCGAGGAGGTCGTCGGCGTTGAGCCAGGCGAGGAAGGAGCCGCGCGCCTCCGCGAAGCCGCGCGAGATTGCGTCGGCGGGGCCGGCGTCGGGGCGGCGCACGTAGCGCGTGTCGGGGTGGGCGAAGCGCGCGGCGATCGCGGCGGAGCCGTCGTCCGGGCCGCCGTCGAGCACGAGGTGCTCCACGCGGACGCGGCCCCCCTCGCGCTGCTCCGCGACGGTGCGCAGCGCGCCCTCGATCCAGCGCGCGGCGCGGAAGGCGGGCGTGACGACGGTGACGAAGGGCTCGGGGGCTAGACCGTCCATTCCACGGGGAGGGAGACGAGGCCGTCGAACCACAGGTCGTTCACGACCTTGAGCCGAAGGGCGTGCTCGAGGCGGTGGTAGTTGGTCTTGTGGTCGGCGCTGTGCATCGAGAACGAGACCAGGTACTCGCCCGCGTGGAGGCGCGAAAGGTCGAGCTCGAGCTCGAGGCCGCCCTCGCCGTCGAGGTCCGGGACACGGACGCCGGCGATCTGCGTGTTGGAGCCGAAGACGTTGCGGCCGGAGAGGCGGTCGGCGATGGAGAAGCCGACGACGGGGTCCGGCAGGCGGCGCGAGGCGCGCCAGCGGAGGCGGAAGCGGACGCTCCTCCCGGCGCACTCGACGACGCCCTCGCGCTCCTCGCCCGTGGCGGGGTCGACGACGACGGCGCGCTCGAACTTCGCCTCCTCGTTGCCCCACTCGTGCTTCGCGAGCGCGGCGTCGGCCTCGAGGACGGAGTCCTTCATGTAGGCCTCGGAGACGAGGAGCGGGTCGCCGACGTCGAGCATCCGGCCGCGCGCGAGGTAGGCGACGCGGTCCGCGACGCGGCGCACGGTGTGGATGTCGTGGGAGATGAGCAGGAGCGACTTGCCGCGGGCGCGGAACTCGTCCATCTTGCCGAGGCACTTGCGCTGGAAGTCCGCGTCGCCGACGGCGAGCACCTCGTCGACGAGCAGCACGTCCGGATCGACCTGGACGGCGACGGAGAAGCCGAGCCGGACGTACATGCCGGAGGAGTAGAATCGCACGGGCTGGTCGATGAACTCCTCGAGGCCCGCGAAGTCGACGATCTCGTCGAAGCGGCGGCGCATCGTCTCGCGCGGGATGCCCATGATCGCGCCGTAGAGCATCACGTTCTCGCGGCCGGTGAGGTCCGGGTGGAAGCCGGCGCCGAGCTCCAGGAGCGAGCTCACGGAGCCGCGCGTGCGGGCGGTGCCGGACGTCGCGCGGAGCGTCCCGGCGATGATCGAGAGGAGGGTGGACTTGCCGGCGCCGTTGGCGCCGACGATGCCGACCGTCTCGCCGCGGCGGACGCGGAGCGAGACGTCGTCGAGCGCGGTGAACGTCTGCGCCGCGCGGCCGCGCAGCAGGTCGAGCGCGGCGGTCTTGAGCGAGCGCGACGCGCCCTGGAGGCGGAAGCGCTTCGTGACGTGGGAGACGTCGATCGCCCAGTCGTCGTCGCGGATCGTCGTGGCGGGGTCTTCGTTCACAGCGCGTCTCCGAACGTGCGGTCTCCGCGGCGCAGCGCCGCGACGCCGATGGCGAGGACCGCGAGGCACATGGCGCACGAGACGCCGACCCACCACGCGGGGACGTCCGCCGCGAAGGCGGGCGGGACGAGCGGCTGCTCCGCCGCGCCCATGAGCGCGCGGCGGTAGAGCGCGAGCACGCCCGTCATCGGGTTGAGGAAGACGAGCCCGCGCCAGGCGCCGAGGAAGCCGGCGGCCTCGAGCTGCATCTGCGGGAAGTAGAAGACGGGCGTGAGGAAGAACCACGCCAGCTGCCCGATCCCGACGACGTGCTGCGTGTCGCGGAAGAACACGTTGAGCGTCCCGACGAGCAGGGCGATCCCCGTGCAGAGCGCGAGGTGGAACGCGAAGGCCGGCAGGAGCCAGAGCAAGCCGGGGCCCCACGCCAGCGTCCCCGTGAGGGCGAGGTAGAGCGCGAGCGGGACGAACGTGAGGAGGAAGTTCACGCCGTTGGCGAGCGCCGTCGAGAGCGGCAGGATCGCGCGCGGGAAGAACACCTTCTTCACGAGGTTCGCGTTGCCGGCGATCGAGAAGAGCGAGTCGTTGAGGCAGCCCGCGGTGAAGCCCCAGACGATGATGCCCGAGACGAGGAACTGCAGGTAGTGCGGCTGGCCCTTGTTGAACTTGAGGATGTGCGCGAAGACCGCGTACATCAGGATCGTGAGCGCCGGCGTGAGCAGCGACCAGAAGAAGCCGAGGACGGACCCCTTGTAGCGGATCTTGAGGTTGCGAGCCGTCAGGATCCGCGTCAGTTCCGCCCACTTCAGCGGGCCTTGCGCGCGGGCGCCCATCGATCCGTGCGCCGGAGGGCTAGAAGTTGTAGCCGACCTGGGCGACGACCGCGCGGTCGGTCTTCTCCTTGCCCTCGGCCGGGAGGTGGTTGTAGTTCACCGTGCCCTTGAGCGTGAGGGAGAGCCCGGCGAACATCGGGACGTCCATGCCGGCCTCGAAGTTGCAGAAGTAGCGGTCGGACTCGTCGAAGTCCTGGAGGAAGTCGGCCGTCTCGAAGAACGAGACGCCCTCGGCGAAGTCGGGGACCCAGTCGGCGCGCTCGGCGAGGCGGTAGGCCAGGTAGTCGTCGCTCTCCAGGCCGTCGAGCTCCTCCTGCACGTAGGCGAGGCCCGCCTCGACGGAGAGCTTGAGCGCGTCCGTGTCGACGAGGAAGAACCCGATGCCGGCGCTCTCGATCGTGCGGTACTTGACGCCCGCGACGCCGTCGTGCTCCGCGGAGACGTCGCCGTAGACGAACGGCGCGAGGGACCAGTCGGCGAGCTTCTCCTTGACGTTCACCTCGCCCTTGGCGTTGCCGACGGTGCGCTCGTCGCGCTTCGTGCCGTCGGAGTCGGAGACCTCGGTCTCCTCCCAGGCGCCGTCGAGGGTGGCGACGACGATCGTGTCGCCGTGGAGCTTCTTGGCCTCCGCGTGGCCGTTGTAGCCGGTCTTCTCGGTGTTGCCGGACTTGACGTCGAGGCCGGCGGCGAGCTTGCCTTGCCAGGTCTCGGTGAGCTTGGCGTCGTCCTCGGTGATGCCGGCGGCGACGCCGGCGGCGGTGGCGGCGGCGCTGTCGAGCGCGTCGGCGAAGGCGGGGGCGGCGGCGAAGGCGGCCGCGAGGGCGAAGGAGGGAAGGATGCGGTTCATGGTGGTGGTGGGTTGGGATGGACCGGGCGTCGCCCGGAAGGGCCGCCGATACTACCACACCCGGCCTCCGCCGGGCAAGCGCGAGGCGCGCCTACTGCGCGGCGAGCTCGGCGGCGCGGCGGGCGGCGGCGGCGAGGGTCGCGGCGTAGACGGACCGCACATCGGAGGCGTCGAGGACGTCCTTGCCGGCCGCGGTGGTGCCGCCCTTCGTGGCGACGGCGGCGATGAAGTCCGGGACGGACGGCGCGCCGGGGCGCGAGAGGACCGTCGCCGTGCCGAGGAAGGTCTGCAGCGCGAGGAGCGCGGAGGCGTCCGGCGGGAGGCCGAGCGCCGCGCCGCCGTCGGCCATCGCCTGCAGCGCGTAGGCGAGGAACGCCGGGCCGGAGCCGGAGAGCGCCGTGACGGCGTCGAGGTTCTCCTCCGGCAGCCGCATCGCACGGCCGAAAGACGAGAGGATGCGGCCGGCGAGCGCCAGGTCGGCGTCCGTCGCGAGCGTGCCGGGGGCGTAGGCGGTCATGCCGAGGCCGACGGACACGCCGAGGTTCGGCATCGCGCGCACGACGCGCGCGCCGGCGGGGAGCCGCTCCTCGATCCAGGCGATGCGGCGCCCGGCGGCGATGGAGAGGTAGAGCGGCGCGGCGTCCTTCAGCTCCGCGAGCAGCGCGGGGAGGTCGCCGGGTCGGACGGCGAGGACGACGGCGTCGCACCCCGCCGCGAGATCCGCGGGCGAGGAGGCGGCGACGGCGCCGATCTCCGCGGCGAGCGCCTCGGAGCGGCCGGGCGCGGCGTCGAAGACGCGCAGCGCGGGGCGGAAGTCCGCCGCGGCGAGGCCGCGCAGCATCGCGCCGCCCATGTGGCCGGCGCCGAGGAAACCGACGGTCATTCTCAGTATCCTCCCGAGAGCAGGCTGCGGAGCCGCTGCATGAAGGCCTGCTGGTCGGCGGCGGACGGGCGGTAGCCCTTGTTGTCCGGGAAGGCGAGCGCCAGACGGCCGTAGTTGTCGATCCCCCATTCGCCCTTCACGCCGTCCGAGCACGTGACCGAGCCCGACGCCGCGAAGCCCGGGCGCTGGATGCGCGCGAGGTCGACCGTGAGGGTCGAGGCGCCGGGGACCCCTTCAGGCTCGCTCCGCTCGCCAGCTCCCCCGGCGGGGGAGCCGGGATCCGCCGCGTCCGCCGGCTCCTCGCCGGGGAGCGGCTCCTCGCCGGGGAGCGGCGGGGCGTCGCCGTAGGCGTCGCCGTCGGCCGCGTCGTCCCAGCGATCGGGGGATTCCTCCCCCGAGCCCCCGGCGGCGGGGGCGGCGAGGTCGCGGGGCGGCGGGTCCTTCTTCGTCTTCTCGACGAGGTCGACCTTGAGGTCGAGCAGGAGGAAGCGGGTTTCGAGGTAGGAGAGGCGGAGGCCGCACTCGTCGGCGAGGCGGGTCTGGATGTCGGAGAGCGTGGCGCCCTCCGCGGCCCAGGCGCGGACGAGGGCCTCCTGCTGGGGCGTGATTTGCATGGCGTTACATCAGCGCGTACTTGGCGATGAAGAGGGCCGTGAGGACATACATGACGGGCGAGATCCGCTTCGCGCGGCCGGTGCAGAGGTTCACGAACGTGTAGGAGATGACGCCGAACATGATGCCGTCGCTGATCGAGTAGAAGAACGGCATCGCGACGATGCAGAGGAACGCCGGGAGGCCCTCGCCGACGTCGTTGAAGTCGATGCCCGAGACCGAGCCCATCATCAGGAAGCCGACGACGACGAGCGCGGGCGTCGTGGCGAAGCCGGGGATCGCGAGGAAGAGCGGCGCGAGGAAGATCGAGAGCAGGAACAGCACGGCGGCGGTGGCCGCCGTGAGGCCCGTCTTGCCGCCGGCCGCGACGCCGGCGGAGGATTCGACGAAGGTCGTGGTGGTGGAGGTGCCGAAGACGGCGCCCACGGAGGTCGCGACCGAGTCGGCGTAGAGCGCGCCGCTGATGCGGGGCAGGCGCCCCTGCTTGTCGAGGAAGCCGCCCTTGAGGGAGACGCCGATCAGGGTGCCGAGCGTGTCGAAGAGGTCCACGAAGAAGAACGCGAACATCACGACGAAGAAGTTGAGCGAGAAGGCCAGGTTCCAGCCCGCGGTCACGGCGCCGTCCTTGGCCGTGTGCGTCCAGCCCGAGGGCTCGAACACCGCGCCGAAGGTCTGGCCGAACTCGCGGAAGGTCGTGCCGAGCGCGTGCCAGTAGCCCTTCTCGAAGTGCGGGATCGTGGAAAGGAAGCCGGCGCCGTCCGGTTCGTAGAGTCCGGTCAGCTCCGCGACTACGCCGAGGAACCAGGTCGCGAGGATGCCGAGCAGGATCGCCGCCTTGAGCCGGAGCGCGTGGAGGACGGCGGTGACGACGATGCCGACCAGGGCGAGGATCGCCACGATGCCGGCCGTGTGGAACGGCACGCCGCGGAACGGGACGAGCTTGATGTAGGTCGCCTGGTCGGGGATGAGGATCCCCGCGGTCTTGAGCGCGATGAGCGTGATGAAGAGGCCGATGCCGGCGGCGACCGCCTTCTTGAGCGAGAGCGGGATCGCGTTGAAGATGGCCTCGCGCACGGGCGTCACGGAGAGGGCGAGGAAGACGAGGCCTTCGACGAAGACGGCGAGCAGCGCGAACGGCCAGCTGTAGCCCATGTCGCCGCAGACGGTGAAGGCGAAGTAGGCGTTGAGGCCCATACCGGCGGCGAGGACGAACGGGTAGTTCGCGAAGGCGGCCATGAGCATCGTGCCGACGAACGCCGCGAGCGCGGTGGCGACGAGGACGCCGCCCTTGGGCATCCCGGCGCAGGAGAGGAAGAACGGGTTCACGGCGAGGATGTACGCCATCGTCATGAACGTGGTGAGGCCGGCGACGACCTCGGTGCGGGCCGTGGTCTTGTTCTCGCGCAGGCGGAAGAGTCTTTCGAGCATGGGGGGATCCTTGGTTGGACGGTTAGGTGGTTGGGCGGTTAGGTGGTTAGGTGGTTAGGTGGTTGGGCGGTTGGCTACTTGCCGTCGTAGGAGAGGAGCGTGACGACGGGGCGGCCGGCGAGGGTCGTGTTGCGCGCGTCGAAGCCCTTGAGCTCGACGACGAAGAGGATCTTGGCGACGACGCCGCCGAGCCGCTCGACGAGCGAGCAGGCGGCCGCCATCGTGCCGCCCGTGGCGAGCAGGTCGTCCACGAGGACGACGCGCTCGCCGGGCTTCACGGCGTCCTCGTGCATCTCGATCGTGGCGGTGCCGTATTCCAGCGCGTAGGACTGGGAGACGGTCTTGCGCGGGAGCTTGCCCATCTTGCGGACGGGGACGAACGGCTTGTGGAAGCGCTCCGCGAGCGGGGCCCCGAAGATGAAGCCGCGGCTCTCGATGCCGGCCACGAGGTCGAAGTCGAGGCCGGCGACCGCGTCCGCGAGGTCCGCGCAGCACAGGCCGAAGCCGGCGCCCGAGTCGAGGATGCCCGTGATGTCCCGGAA
>CAMVRE010000118.1 GCA_947169825.1 uncultured Verrucomicrobiota bacterium
TCTGGAGGGCGACGCTGAGCTTGACGTGGCGGATGGTGATCTCGGTGGACATGGGTGTCTCCTGGGTTCGGTGTGGTTGAAATCGGCGGGGGCGCGGCCGTCGGGGCGCGGTCGGTTGTCGACGGCGGCCATTCTACCAGAACGCCGCGGCCGTGGCAACCGGCCCGCTAGGCCGGGCGGTCGATCGCGGCGGCGAAGGCGCCGTCGCACTCGCGGTCGGGCGGGACCTGGAGGGTCTGATCCGCGAGGCGGAACTCCGGGTGGCGGCGCAGGAACTCCGCCACGACGGCCTCGTTCTCCTCCTCCTCGATCGAGCAGGTGCTGTAGACGAGGCGCCCGCCGGGCGCGAGGTGGCGCAGGGCGAGGTTCTCGAGGATCGCCAGCTGCGTCTCGGCGAGCTGCGCGAGGCGCGCCGGGTCGAAGCGCCAGCGCGCGTCGGCGCGGCGGCGCTGCACGCCCGTGTTGCTGCACGGCACGTCCGCGAGGATGCGGTCGAAGGGGCCGGCGCCGAGGTCGCGCGGCGAGGCGCGCTTGGCGTCGGCGACCGCGACGCGCACGAAGCGCGCGAAGCCGAAGCGCGCGAGGTTCTCCTTGAGCGGGCGGAGGCGGTCGCGCCAGCAGTCCGTGGCGAGCAACGACCCCTCGCCCTCGAGGCGCGCGGCGATCTGGACGGTCTTGCCGCCGGGCGCGGCGCAGGCGTCGAGGACGCGCTGGCCGGGGCGGACGTCGAGCAAGCGCACCGCCTCGAGCGTGGCGGGGTCCTGGACGGCGAAGAGCCCCTCGCGGAAGCCGGGGAGGCGGTCGACGTGGCAGCCGTGCGGGACGACGACCGCGGCGGAGGGAAGTCCGGGATGGGGCGTGGCCTGCACCTTCTCGGCGAGAAGGGCGGCGAGGATCTGCGGCGCGGTGGCGCGGCCGCGGACGGGGACGAGCGTGACGGAGGCGGGGCGGTTGTCCCATTTGCAGATCGCCTCGGCGCGCTCCGCGCCCCAGCGCGCGGTCCAGCGCGCGACCTGCTCGTCGACGTGCGACTCGCGCACGGCGAGCGGCGCGGCGGCGAGCGAGGCGCGGACGGCGGCCTCGTTGCGCTGCAGGTTGCGGAGGACGGCGTTCGCGAAGCCGGAGGGAGCGGGGCCGTCGAGCGCCTTGAGCGCCTCGACGGTGGAATGCACGGCGGCGTGAGGCGCGACGTCGGGCATCAGCAGGATCTGCGCGGCGCCGAGCAGGAGCGCGGGGTAGGCGTGGGGATGCTCCGGACGTTCGCGGACGAACGAGTCGACGGCGAACGCGAGCGCGCGGGCGTTGCGGACGGTCGTGTAGACCAGGTCCATCACGAAGCCGCGGCGGAAGGGCGGGACGGAGCCGAGCATCCGGTCGGGGAACTCGCCGGTATCCGTCCAGCGGGCGAGGATGTCGAGCGCGTCGGCGCGGGCGAGCGTGCCGTCGTCGAGGGCCGCGCGGTGCGGCCGTTCTGTCGTTCCGGGTGTCAAGGCGTGCGTGTCGTTCGACGCGGCCGGAGTCTACCACACGCCTCCCGCGAAGGCAACGCGCGGGAGACCGGTTGCCGGGCGAACGGTCTGTCTGGTAGAATCCGGTCGCATGCGAGACGCGTTCCTCCGCTCCCTCCCGCGGCGGCTGTGGTACCTCGTCGGTCCCGTCGCCGCCTACGTCCTGATTCCGGTCCTCCTGCTGTGCTTCCTCGCCACCGCACCGTGGAGGGGGTTCGGAGAACCTTGGGGCTGGGTGTTTCCGCCGGCGATTCTGGCCGTCGTTGCCGCATTGGTTCTGGCAGGGCGGCGCCCGGGCTGGTACCGGCCGGGACGCATGGCCTTTCTCCCGGGTTTTCTGGTCTTCGTCTTTCTGCTCAACTGTGTGACGTGGTGTCCGCGTTGGGCAATCGTCGACTCCGCTTCAGACCGCGCGTTGGGCAAAGGCAGGTGGATCGTCGCCGGCATCCTCGAAGCATCCGGAGAGAGCGAGGCGAAGGGCAAACCGCCGGTCTGGCCGTCCGTCGGAAAATACGCCTCCTCGAACGAATACTTCTCGAAGCTGCTGCGCAGCGGTCGGTTGACAGGCGTCGCCACGGCGACGTTCGCCTGCGGCGGCGTCGAAGCGGCCGCCGACGCGAAGGAATTGCTGCTCGCCGGAAACTCGTGGAACGCGCTCGCCGGCGCGGCGTCCGCGCACCCCGCCACGCCGGTCCTGTGGACGCGCAACCTGGCCGGGCTCCGTCCGGAAGACTTCGCGGAGGCGGACCCGGCGCGTCCGCGGCCCTGGCGCGACCGGCTTGCGCCGGACGGAATGTCGTTCGGAGACCGGTGCGTCGTGCTCGTCCGCAAGGACGGCCGCGCGGAGGCCCTCCGCGCCAAGGACCTCACCGACGCCGCCTTCCTCGGCGGCGCGAAGAACGACCCCGCGACGCTGGAAGTCCTGGAAGCCCTCCGCGAAACGGATCCGCCGTCCGGAGAAGCCGACCGGACGCCGAACTGATCCGCGCCCCGAATCGTCTTCCGCCCCTCCGGACCGTCCGGCCGTCAGTGTCTTCAGCTGGCATCCATTGTCTTCGGTCGACCGCCATGGTTTCCGGCCGACCGTCCGCCATTGCCGCCGGCCGTCCGGTCTCCATTGCCGCCGGCCGTCTGGCCGTCGGTGTCCTTTCGTTCGGTCGACTACAGAGAAAACGCATAACGCACTTGAACAATTACACAATAAACACAATATCTCCGACCGTGTTTAAATTTTTCTTGACCGGAGGCGGACGGGCGGATAGAATCGGCGGCGGTTTTGCGGAAACTGGAACCGGTCCGGACCGTTCCGTCCGTCCGCCAACACTCGCCCGCCGACCGCAGCCCGCATTCTCGTTCAGACCTCCGCTGATTTCCTTTTCGCCGCTCGATTGAAGAGTCCCCCACCCGACCGCAAAACGACGATGCCGAATGCCCCGACAGAATTCCCGCCCCGCACGCTCGACCAGGAGGCGGCCGAGGACGCCTTGTTCCCGGCCTTGATGGCGGGGCTCTTCGGCGGGGCGGCGGGCGTCACCGCCGCGGCCGGTCTTTTCGGGGCGTTCGTCTGCGTCGGTTTGGCCAAGTTCCTCTACGGCGAGTACTTGCGATTCAAGAGGAGGGGCTACTACGCCTGCGAGCGCAAGCGCGAGGAGGCGCACCGCGCGTTCGAGGCAGCGGTCGCGGAACTGAAACGAACCGGCGATCCGGGGCTCCGCAAATACCAGGCCGCCGTCCAGACCTACGTCGCGGAACTTTCGCGGATTGAGGACGACTACCGCCGCGAGACGGGACGGAGCTACTGGGACGGACCGGATCCGCCGCGCAGGCGAAACGACGAGGACAACCTCGGCGGTCGGAACCCGTATCTCCGCGAAAGCCGGTGGAACGATTCGCCACGGAGCCGGGACCGGCGGTGGGGCGGAACGCCGTGGGCGTCGCCAAAGGCGGTGGCGTTCCGCCGACGGCGGCGCGAAAGGCGGATGGCCGCCTGGCGCGAATGGGCCCGCACGTTCGCCGAGGCGGTGCGGCTCGGGAAGCCCCTGCCTCTTTCACCCGCGGAACGCCGCACCGGCGGCGGCGCGCCGGTCCGCCGCCTCTGCGAGCGGTCGTCGTGTCCGCCGCCCACGCCCGAAGCGCTTCTCACCCAATACGACAAGGCCAAAGGACGTGGCCCCGTGGAGGAAAAGATACGGCTCGGATCGATGATGCTCGACATCGAGGCCGCCGTCGACAGTTCTCTCGTGCGCGACTCGAGCGGCGAGATCGTCGGACGCAACGCCGGCGTGCGCGGTTGGCTCGACGAGCACTGCCCGGAACTTTCCCGCCACTACGCGTCGCTGATGGGCTACCGCCGGCTCGCGGACGAGTTCCGCAAGGTCCACGGCCTCCGCGACCCGCACCCCGCCACGCGGTTTCTCGAAAAGGAGTTTCCCGCCGATGTGTTTCTGCCGCAGGTCCGCGAAGCGATGAGAGAGCGTCACGCCGCCGCGCGGCGGTTGCTCGCTTCGCCCGCGGCGCGCACGGCGAAGGGGTTCGCGGAGGCGCTGTCGCGGACGCGGCGCCGGGGCGTCGTTCCGCGAAGACGAACGGGATAGCCCGGCCGAAAACGGCCGGGCGGGCGCCTCAAATCCAGCCGAATTCGACCGGCAGCGCGACGGGCGCGATGGCGCCCCAGCCGCAGAAGTCCTCGCCGGCCCAGGTCTTCTGGTTCTCGCACTGCTCCGGGGACGAGTTCTCCCAGATCGTGCCCGTCTTCTCGTAGATTGCGGCGACGCCGTTGTAGTAGTGCCGCGCGGCGTCCTCGGCGAACGCGGTCTCGCCGCAGTCGAGGAGGCCCCGAAAGGCGATGTAGTCCGTCGGCGGCCACACGACGCCGCGCCAGTACGCGGTCTCGGGCTGGTAGTCCTCCGGGTCGTCCGCCGAGACGGCCGGGAACGGGATCGGGCGGTTGAACTGCGCGGGATCCTTGAGCGAGGCGACGACGCGCGAGGCGCGCTCGCCGGCCGCGACGCGCGAGGCGAGCACCCAGAACGCGGCGGCCGTCTTGCGGAGGATCGGGCCCTTCTCCCACGCGTCGTAGTAGAAGCCGGTTCTCTCGTCCCAGCACGCCGCATTGATCGCGGCGGCGAGCTCCGCGTGCTCGGCGCGCCACGCGGCGGCGTCGGCGGCGAGGCCGAGCGCGTCCGCGATCGCGGCGAGCTGGAGCGCGTCGAACGCCATCTGCGAGGAGGCGTCGATCCACGCCATCTGGCGGTTCCAGGAGTAGTGCGCGGCGCGGCCGCCGAGCCAGCCCCAGATGCGCTCGCGGCAGTCGGGCGCGATGCACTCGGCCGTCATCGGGACGCCGCCGCGGGCCATCTCCTCCTCCGTCATTCCGCGCGGCGCGCGCGGGATGTCGTCCATGCCGCAGCCGAGGCCGTCGCTGAAGTAGAGCCCGTCGGGGCGGCGGAAGCGCGCGCGGCAGGCCTCGTGGTGGCGCTTCAGCTTCGGGTAGACCGCGGCGAGGCGGCCGGAGGGGGACCGGCCTTCGTCGGCGAGGACGCGCTCGGCCCAGGAGAGCAGCGGCGGCGCGAACGCGACCGGGTGGTGCGAGGACCAGACGGGCGTGCCGCGCGGGGTGAACTCGCGGGCGATGAAGCCGTCGGGCTCGGCGACCGCGTAGAAGTTGTCGAGCGCGGAGAGGTAGGGCCAGTCGCCGGGGGCGTGGCGCGCCCACATCACCGCGAATACGGTGTCCCAGAGGAAGAAGCCGCCGAAGTGGCCGCCGGTGGCCATGCGCGGGCCGAGGGGGACGACGGTCTCGATCTCGGCCTGGTGGCGGGCGACGTCGTCCATCTTGCGGCGGGCGATGTCGAGCGCGCCGTCGCGGAAGCGGCGGACGAAGTCCTTGTCGGATGCGTAGTCTTTCATGGCGGTTCGTTCCGTGGGTCGGGGGATGAGTCTAGCAGATGGGCGGGCGTCGGGAAAGCGGGGGAGGGTCAGGCGAAGACGTCGTCTGCCGGCTTCCCGGCGCGCGCGGCGGCGCGCGGGGTGCGGCCGAGGGGCGGATCCTCGTCGGAGATGGCGAGGAGGAGGCCGACCGCGACGAGCGTCGCGACGAGCGACGAGCCGCCGTGCGAAAGGAGCGGCAGCGGGATGCCGGTGAGCGGGATCGCCTTCACGACGCCGCCGACGTTGAGCAGCGTCTGGAGGCCGAGGCACGCGGCGAGGCCCGTCGCGACGCACGAGGCGTAGGCGCTCTTCGCGCGCGAGGCGATGCGGAATCCGCCGAAGACGAGCGCGCCGTAGAGCAGCAGCGCCGCCGCGCAGCCGGCGAGCCCGAGCTCCTCGGCGAGGATCGCCCAGACGAAGTCCGACTCGACGATCGGCACGGCGTTGGGGGAGCCCGCGCCGAGGCCGGTTCCCCAGACGCCGCCCGTGTAGTAGGCGACGAGCGCCTGCAGGACCTGCCAGCCGGTCGTCGTCGCGTTGGAGAACGGGTCGAGCCACGCGTCGAGGCGCATGCGGCCGCGCGAGGTGAGCGGGATCGCGACGGCGGCGACGGCGAAGAGCGCCGCGAAGCCGCCGACGAAGTAGAGCGAGCGGTTCGTGACGGCGTAGAGCATGACGAGGAGCGTCGCGTTGAGCAGCGCGAACATCCCGAGGTCGCCCTGCGCGATCAGGAGCAGCATCGGCGGCGCCCACAGGAGGCCGACCGTGACGAGGATGTTGAGGGGCGGGAGCGGCACGCCGAGGAAGCCGCGCCGCAGCAGCTTGCGGTGGCCCGCGAGGATCGACGCGACGAACACGACGAGCAGGGGCTTGACGATCTCCACGGGGTTCATGCCGCCCGCGACGAACACCGCGCCGCGGAACGCGCGGCCCGCGACGAGGACACCCGCGATGACGGCGATCGACGCGCCGAGGAAGACGCCCCAGTACGGCTCCAGACGCTCGATCCGGCGGCGGCGCAGCAGCAGCCAGACCGCGAGCATCGAGACGATCCCGATCGGCAGCGCGAGCTGCGAGGGGGACTGCAGCTCGACGGTGCGGAAGGTCCCGATGCGGAACTGCAGCGCGATGCCGGCGCCCAGGAGCGCCATCGCCGCCGACGGCACCGCGGGCGATCCGGAGTAGCGGCCGATCCGCAGCGCGCCCCACACGATCAGCAGCGCGGCGAGGAAGATCGCCGCGGGCGCGAGCTCCGGCCACCCCAGCGCGGGCGCGTTCGCCAGCCGCACCGCGAGCACCGAGAGGTGCAGCGGCGCGAAGACGAGGAAGGGGAGGACGACGAGGTGGACGAACAAGGAAGGGTTGAAAGGTTGAAAGGTTGAAAGGTTGAAGGGGTCAGGGGGCGCGGAAGAACTCCTCGAGGATCTTGCGGGCGACGGGAAGGGCGGCGGCGGAGCCGAAGCCGGCGTTCTCGACGACGACGGCGACGGCGATCGACGGCTCCTCGCCGGGGCGCGAGGCGAAGCAGACGAACCACGCGTGGTCTTCGCCGCCGGGGTTCTGCGCGGTGCCGGTCTTGCCGCGGACCTCGACGCCGGGCAGGTCCGCCTTCTTCGCCGTGCCGGTCCGCACGACGTTCCGCATCGCGGCGGCGACGCGGTCCGCCGCGCGCGCCGAGAAGACGCGCCCGAGC
>CAMVRE010000119.1 GCA_947169825.1 uncultured Verrucomicrobiota bacterium
CGCGCACTTCGGCGCGATCGAGTCCGTCGACGCCGTCTACGACAAGGCCTAGGCCGCCGCGCGCATCCTCCGCCTGAGACAATCCCGCATGAAGGCCATCGTTCTCGGAAGCACCGGCATGGTCGGCGGCTGCTTCGCCCGCAAGCTCATCGACCGCGGCTGGGAGGTCACCGGCGTCGCGCGCCACACCGCGATGGGGCGCCAGCTCGCCGAGCGCCCGTATCCCTTCGTCGGATGCGACATCCTGGACCGCGAGAACCTGCTCGCCCTGTTCCGGAAGGTCCGCCCCGACCTCGTCGTCTGCATGGCGGCGCAGGCGTTCAACGGAACGTCGTGGGAGGCCGAGCGCTACACCTACCTCGTGAACGTCGAGGGCACGCGCAACGTCCTCTCGGCCCTGCACGAGGCCTGCCCCGACGCGAAGCTCCTGCTCGCGTGCAGCAGCGCCGAATACGGCGACGCCACGCGCTCCGGGTCCGCCCTGCGGGAGGACGCGCCCCTCCTGCCGCTCACGCCCTACGGCGTCACGAAGGTCGCGACCGAACGGATGGGCTACCAGTATTTCCGCAACTACGGGATGAAGGTGTATCTTCCGCGCATGTTCATCCATGTGGGGACCGGGCATCCGCCCGCGACGGCCATCCAGAACTTCGCGCGGCAGATCGCGCTCGCCAAGGCGGGCCGCGGCGACGGCGTCGTCCGGACCGGCCGCCTCGACACGGCCCGCGACTTCATCGACGTGCGCGACGGCGTCGAGGCGATGCTGGCGCTGCTCGAGCGCGGCGAGCCCGGGACGCCCGTCAACATCTGCAACGGCGAGGCGCCCACGATCCGTCACGTGCTGGACGAGCTGCTCGACATCGCCGGCGTCGCGCCGCGCATCGAGCAGGCGCAGTCGCTCCTGCGTCCGTCGGACGAGATGGTCCTGCTCGGCGACAACGCCCGGCTCCGCGCCCTCGGATGGTCGCGCCGCTACTCGCTCCGCCAGACGCTCGAGGGCGTCTTCGCGGACTGGGAGCGCCGGGTGCGCGCCGGCGGCTAGAGCGATTTTCCAAACGGCGTGGCCGCCGTCCCGGCGGCCGCCGAAAAGATGGAGCCGCTCTAGCGGCGGTCCTCGTCGAGTCCGTTCTCGAGGATGGCGGAGGAGAGGACGAAGGCGAAGAGCCAGACGATCGAGGGCATCTGGAGGCTGAAGTCGCCGAAGGAGTGCAGGATCAGCACGACGCAGTAGAGCAGCGCGCCGAGGGGAAGGCCGCGCGCGAGCGCGGGACCGTCGCCCGCGGCGACGGACCGCTGCCGGTCGTAGAGGATCCACAGGACGCCCCCGAGGGGCAGGAGGAAGAGCGCGAGTCCGACGATTCCGAACTCCTCCAGCAGCTGCGTCCAGTCGCTGTGCACCTGGTAGAGGTGCTTGGCGTAGTCGGCGTGGCGGGGTCGCTTGAAGGCGTCGGCCGGGCCGTCGGGATCGGGCCGGACGCCGTCCGTCGTCGCCTCGAACTCGGCCCACCGGACGGAGTGCTGGCCGGGGCCGATGCCCCAGACGGGATTGCTCCGCCAGGCGCGCAGCGCGGCGCCGATGTATTGTCCGCGGTCGAAGGAATACCAGAACGCGTCGTGGAGCTTCTCGCGGAACGCGGCGCCGTCCGGAGCGCCGGCCCACGCCCGCCAGAGCGGATGGCCCGCGGCTCGGTTCATGAGCGGGTTGTAGACGCGCTCGGTCCAGACGCCGTCCTCGTAGCGCAGGACGTCGCCGTAGCAGTCGCGGCCGATGGTCCGCACGGCGCCGTCCGAAAGCGTGCGGCGGCGCACGAAGCGGACGCGGTCGCCCATCCGCCATCCTTCGGCGAGCCCCGGGGCGCGCGGGGGGAAGACGACGCGGGAGACTTGCGCGGTCGGGACGGAGACGCGCTTCACGTCCCCCTCCCCGAAGACCTGGAACTGGCCCCGGTCGAACCCCGCCACGCGGACGCGCGCGACGCGCCCGTCGGCGTATTCGAGGTCGGCGGGACGCGGCTTTTCGAAGTGCACGGACGGCACGTCGGCGGACTCGAGGCGCACTTCGGAGGACGCGTAGCGGACGCCGAACGCGAGCGCGACGACGAGCGCGACGACGCCCGCCGCGGCGGCGGCGCGCTTCCAGGGGGAGCGGCCGCGGAGGCCGAAGACCGGCACCGCGATCGCCAGGCCGAGCGCGAGCGAGGCGAGGCCGCCGCGCGAGAGCGAGAGGAAGTTCGGGACCAGCAGCGCGACGGCGCCGAGCGAGAAGAGCGAGGCCTTCCATCGCGGGACGCGCGGCGTCAGCGCCGCCGCGAGGAGCAGGCAGATCAGGAGGTTCGCGTAGGCCGAGTAGTGGTTCGGGCAGAAGAAGGTGCCGGAGAGGCGGCCGTTGTAGGCGAAGTCGGTCCCCTGGGTCCAGAGAATCTGCGTGTCGCCCGTGGCGAAGTGGCTCCAGAGCCCGATCGCGGAGACGACCGCCGAGACGCCGAACGCGCACCAAAGCAGCCGGTGCCGCCAGGCGGGGCGCGAGGAGAGCAGCATCACGAGCGCGATGGCGACGGGCGTGAGGAAGAGCAGGAGGCTGCGCTCGCAGTCCATCGCGACGAGCGGGCTCCCGGGTCCGGACGGGAAGAGGGCGCGGACGCAGGCATAGAGCAGGAACGGGATGCAGAGCGCGAGCGCGGCGAGCGCGCGCAGCGGCATGTGGCGGTGCGGGGCGCGCGGGGCCCCGCGCGGGAGGAACGCCGATTCGACGAGCGCCCCGGCGCCGCAGAGCAGGCACGCGAGGAAGAGCAGCCCCGCCATCGGCCAGAACCACCACATCTCCCACGAGCCGAAGAGCGGCGGCGAGAGCAGGATCGCGGCTCCGGCGCAGAGGAACGCGCCGAGGTGCAGCCACTCGGCGGCGCGGGCGAGGAGGGGGAGCTCCCCCGTGCGCTCCGTTTCCCCGCGGCTGCGCCGCGGCATGGGGGTGGGCGTGTCGGACATGGGCCCGGATTCTACCCCCGCTCCGTTCGGCGGTCAACCGTTTTGCGCCGCCGCGCGGATCATTCGACGAGCTGCGAGGCGATGAAGGCGAGGACGCCCTCGGGGATCTCGTCGCGGGAGTCCCAGGAGGCGATGGCGGAGCCGGAGGTGTAGTGGCCGCGCCAGAGGTGGTCCTTGTCGTAGGAGAAGAGGGCGGATCCCGAGGTGTAGTGCCCCTCCCAGATGTGGCCCTTCTCGTAGGAGTAGGCGGCGGAGCCGGAGGCGTAGTGGCCCTTGTAGAGGTGTCCGTCCTTGTAGGTCCAGGCGGCGGAGCCGGAGGTGTAGTGCCCCTTCCAGATGTGCTCGCCGTCGAACGACCAGGCGGCCGATCCGCTGGCGTAGTGGCCCTTGTAGATGTGGCCGTCCTCGACGGTCCAGACGGCGGAGCCGCTCGTGTAGTGTCCCTTGTAGATGTGGTTCATGGCGAAGGAGGTGGTTGCGAAGAGAAGGAGCAGCGCGCAGGCCGCGCGGGCGAGGCCCGCGCGGATGGCGGGGACGAGGGGACGAGGGAACGAGGGGACCGGAAGGGCGGGGAGGCCCGAAGGCGGAGCAGGCCGCTCGTCCCCGTGTCCCTGTGTCTCCGTGTCCCTGCCGACGAGCGTTCTCATGACCAGCCCTTTCTGCGGCGGATCGCACCGGCCGCTCGGTCGACGGCTGCTCGCATGTCGGCGGCGCGGCGGGCGAGCTCCGCTTCGTTGTCGGCCAGGTCGAGACGGCTGTACATCGCGCGGTCCCACTCCTCGGCACGCGCTTCGGCGCGCGCCGCGTGCATCCGTTCGCGGATGCCGCCAAATTTCCGGAATTCCTCCTCCTGGCGCCGGATCATGCCGGAGAGGAGGGCATGTGTCTGATGGCAGAGGACAAGCATGATGTTGCAGAGAGTGTCCTCCGGCCGGGTTTCGAAGACCTCCCGCCAGTCCTCCCAGTCCGGATTGGACTTTGCGCGCTCCCTGGCCGCGACGGCGCGGGCGTCATCGGCGGGCCAGGGCTCCTGCCCCGCGGCCTTGAGGCGGTCGAGGTAGTCTTCGCGCAGTTCGTCGAGGGAAGCCCGGGCCACTCCGGTGAGCCGGATCTCGGTTTCCTTGCTCGTGCCGGCCGCGGCTCTTCCCTCGGCGATGTTCTGCTTGCAGCTGCGCGCCGCCTGCACCATCTGGTCCACGGTGCGGTCGCCGCGAGCGGGAAGAAAGCGGCGGCAGAAAACGACGGTTCCCTGGTAGACCGTTTCGCTCTTGCGGTAGGCGAAGAGCTTGCGGTATCCGCCGTGGGGAAGCTCGATGGGAGTGGGCATGGGACGCGGGGAGGCGGGGATGCGGGGACGCAGGGACTCAGGGACGCAGGGACTCGGGGAGGCAGGGAGGCAGGGAGGCAGGGACTCAGGGAGGCAGGGACTCAGGGACGCTGGGACGCCGGTCCCAGTGTCTCTGTGTCCCAGTGTCCCTGCAGGGCGGCGCGGCGGATCTCCTCCGGCGTGGCGGTCGCGGTGCCGAGCTTGCCGACGACGACGCCGGCGGCGACGTTGGCGAAGCGGGCGGCGTCGGGGAGCGGGAAGCCGGCGGCGAGGGCGAGGGTGAGCGCGGCGATGACGGTGTCGCCGGCGCCGGAGACGTCGAAGACCTCGCGGGCGAAGGTCGGGATGAGCTCGAGGGGGCGGCCGCCCTCGGAGAGGAGCATCCCCTCCGCGCCGAGCGTGATCACGAGCCGGCGCGGCGCGAAGCGTTCGTGGATGGCGGCGCAGACGTCCTCGGCGGGGAAGGGGCCGGGGGCGTCGTCGATCCCGGCGAGTCGGAGCGCCTCGGAGCGGTTGGGCGTCATGAGCGCGACGCCGGAGTAGTCCACGCCGGCGCGGGGCTTGGGGTCGAGCGTGACGATCTCCGGCCGGTCCGGGAGCGCGAGGACGCCGCGGACCGTCCCGGGCGAGAGCAGGCCCTTGCCGTAGTCGGAGAGCAGGATCGCGTCCGCGCGCCTGGCGGCGGGCGCGAGCGACTCGCGCAGGTCGGCCTCGGTGAGCGCGTAGACGGCGGGCTCGGCCTCGCGGTCGAGGCGGCAGACCTGCTGGCGGCGGCAGACGACGCGCGTCTTGACGATCGTGGGGATCGAGGGCGAGACGGCGCCGGGCAGGAGCGAGACGTGCCCGCCGCCGAGGAGCGAGCGCAGGCGGCGGCCGTCCTCGTCCTCGCCCACCCAGCCGAAGAGGTCGGCGCGGGCGCCGAGGGCGGCGAGGTTGAAGGCGACGTTGGCCGCGCCGCCGGCGACCGCGGTCTCGCGGTCGACGCGGACGACGGGGACGGGCGCCTCGGGCGAGAGGCGCGAGGCGTCGCCCCACACGTATTTGTCGAGCATGACGTCGCCGATCACGAGGATGCGCTTCTTCGCGACGGCGGAGAGGATGGCGTCGAGGTTCATCGTTTTGCGGATCTGCGGTCCGTGGGGCTAGCCGAGGGAGGCGAGGAGGGCGCGCTTGCGGGCGAGGTCGGCGAGGAGCTCCTCCTTGCGGGCCTTCTGCTGCTCGACGATGGCGGCGGGGGCCTTGCTGAGGAAGGTCTCGTTGCCGAGCTTCGCCTCCACGGTGCGGAGGAAGCCCTCGAGCTTCGCGATCTCGTCCTGCGCCTTCCTCTTCTCGGCTTCGGCGTCGACCGAGCCCTCGAGCTTGAGCGCGATCGTGCCGAGCGCGGTGTCGGCGGCCGGCATGCCGGAGAGCGTCTCCCCCTCGAGCACCTCGACGCCGGAGGCGCCGAGGAAGCCCGCGAGCGACTCGGTCTCGGCGCGGAGGCGCGCGGCCGCCTCGGCGGTCTTGGCGCTCACGACGAAGGCGACCTTGTCGGAGGGCTTCAGGGCGGAGATGGAGGAGCGCAGCGCGCGGCCCGCGGTGATGAGGTCGTGGCGGGCGTTCACGTAGGCGCGGACGTCCTCGTCGATCCCCCAGGAGGCCTTCTCCTCGGCGGTGAAGGGCGTCGGCCACGGGGCGTGGCTGATCGTCTCCTCGTCGCTCGTCGCGTAGCCGAGCTGGTGCCAGATCTCCTCGGTGACGAACGGCATGAACGGGTGGATCATGCGCAGCGCGCGGCCGAAGACCTCGGCGAGGATGCCCACGACCTGCGCGCGGCGCGCGGGGTCGTCGCCGTAGAGGTCGCGCTTGGCCTCCTCGAGGTACCAGTCGCAGAACTGCGACCAGACGAAGTCGTAGACGGCGAGCGCGGCGTCCTGGAAGCGGTAGCCGGCGAGGGCCGTGTCCATCGCGGCGAGCGCGGCGTCGGCGGTCGCGAGGATGTGGCGGTCGTCGAGGGAGAGCGCCGTGCCTGCGCTCTCGCTTGGGCGGGACGGAGCCCGCCCATCAGGACTCCCTGCGTAGGCGGCGAAGGAGAAGCCCTCCACCTTGCTCGCGTGCATCTGGAGAAAGCGGGCGGCGTTCCAGATCTTGGTGCCGAAGTTGCGGCCGATCTCGAACTTGTCCATCGAGATGAAGACGTCGATGCCGGGGGAGGTCGTCTGCATCAGCGTGAAGCGCAGGGCGTCGGCGCTGTACTTGCCGATGATCTCGAGCGGGTCGAGGGAGTTGCCGAGCGACTTGGACATCTTGCGCCCCTGCGCGTCGCGGACGACGCCGTGCAGGACGACGTTGCGGAACGGGACGTCGCCCATGAACCGGCAGCCGGCCATGATCATGCGCGCGACCCAGAAGAAGATGATGTCGGGAGCGGTGCAGAGGTCGGTCGTCGGGTAGTAGCGGGCGAGGTCCGCGGTCCTGTCGGGCCAGCCGAGCGTGGAGAACGGCCAGAGCCACGAGGAGAACCACGTGTCGAGGACGTCGGGATCCTGCGTGATCTTGTCGGCGCCGGCGCCGCACTTGGGGCAGACCGTCGGCTTCTCGGTCGCGGCCCACTCGTGGCCGCACTCGCAGGTGTAGACGGGGATGCGGTGGCCCCACCAGATCTGCCGCGAGATGCACCAGTCGCGGATGTTCT
>CAMVRE010000120.1 GCA_947169825.1 uncultured Verrucomicrobiota bacterium
GTTGTATTCGGGCGTCTCGTCGCGCGCCTCCGCGCGCCAGCGCGCCGCCTCGCCGAACAGGGCGGCGAGGAGATACGCGCAGAGCGCGAGAACGGTGAAGCGCGGGAACATGGCGCGGATTCTACCATCCCCCCGTCCCGCCCCGCAAGGACCTATTCCGGCATCGACACCTTCACCCGGAAGAACCGCGTCGCCTCGTTCGTCGGGCCCCAGGACGAGTCGACGAGGTTGGTCTTTCCTTCCACCGTGTAGACGCGTTCGGCCTTCGTCCCGCCTTCGTTGAGGTCGGGCGACCATGTCACCCGCGGAGGATCGACGGTCGCGTCGATCTCCGCGAAGAACCGCGAGGTCGCGTTCGTCGGGTCAAGGCCCGCGACGTAGCACGCCCAGACGTCGTTCGCTCCGTTGGCCGCCGGCGCGTTCCCGGCCGTTTCGTAGCCCGCTTCGCTTCCGTCTCCGAGCGCGAAGCCGTCGAGCCACGCGTAGGGAACCGGAACGGGCGTGGTCGTCGTGTGGTCGGACGGTCCGCGAAGCGGGTCGGTGAAGACGACGTAGACTTCGTCGTAGTCGCTCACGCCGTCGCCGTCGGTGTCCGCCTTCGCCGGATCGGTCCCGATCATCTCCTCCTCCGCGTCGAGCAGCCCGTCGCCGTCCGTGTCGAGCGCGGTCATCACGCGGATCGGCTGCGCGCGCGTGGCGTCGGTCGCCGCGTCGCCCGTGTCGATCACGGCCCAGACCGTCTCCCACGCGCTCGTGAAGGACTCCCCCGCCATATCCCAGGTGATGCCGGCGTCGTAGCCGTATGCTTCGCCCGCAAGGACCGCCCCTATGTCATCGGAGCCGATCTCTTCGCCGTCCGGCGAGCCGCGCCGGAACGAAACGTGCGTCCCCGCCGGGGCCGGGCCAAGACCGGAGTTTTTCACCGTCGTTGTGAGAAGTCGCAAAGTCGCGCTCTCCGCATCGCATCGTGCGTTTTCAAGCGCAAGCGCCGGTGCGCCGGGGGTCCAGACCCTCTCGTACACCCAGCTATCCCCGCTCAGCCAGGCGACAAACGTCAGATTCGTCCGGAAGTCCTCGGCCATCCACCAGTTCGTGATCGAGACAGCACCTCCGGCGGGCAGGTCGAGGATGACGGGCTCCCCCGAAGCGCCGAACAATTCGAAACGGGCGTCGAAGTCGCCTTCGGGTTCACCGTCGCAGACCCAGACGTTCAACGCAAGATTCGTCTCCGCGCAGGGAGAAGAGTTCCGCACCGTCACGACGACCGGAACCATCTCGCCCGCCTTGATCGTGTTGGTCGCGAACGTGAGATCCGTTATCCGGCTACCGGCGGCGACCAATGAGACGCCGAGTTCGGGGAGAATGTCTTTTTCGAACGCGACGAGCGTGTCTCCTTCTTCCACAACCCCGTTCGCATTGGTCCGGACGTCCGTGCATTCCCAAACGACCCGCATGGCGCCGTCTGCGCCCATCGCCCCGGCGACGGCACGTGCGCGAAAGTCGGTTTCGACGCCGTTTCGGTATCCGTGTCCGTCGCCGCGCGCCACCGGTCCGCCCCATGCGTTGAACGATGCGTCGAAGACCATCGCGACGGGACGCGACCCCGCCTCGGTCTCTTCGTCGCGCTCCGTCCAGACGAGCGCCAGCGCGCCCACTTCGCCGTGCGCGGCCCGCGCGTTGCCGGGGATCGCGCCGTCCCACCGCACGTCCGCGTCCGCCGCGGCGGCCGAGCCGTCCGCGGCGCGCTCGCGCAGGGTTCCGTCCTCGCTCCAGAGCGCGAAAGGCTCGCCGTCCGCGGCGAGCCGCGCGACCGGCGTCGCCGCGTCGCCGAGCCCCGACGCCATCGCGACCGGAGCGCTCCACGCGCCGCCCGCGAGCGTCGCGGCCGAGACCGCGAAGTCGTCCGCCGTCTCGAAATCGCCGTCGCCGTCGAAGACGTAGACGAGGACCGCGTTCGTCCCGTCGTAGGCAAGGTCGAACCCCGCCACGGCGCCGACGCTTCCCGCGACTGTCTCGGGCTCGCTCCACGCCGCGCCGTTCCAGCGCGCGGCCATCAGGCTCGTCGGCTTCGCCGCCGAGCCGAAAAGCGAACCGTCCGCGTTCCGCATCCACGCCACGACGGCCGTGCCGTCCGGCGCGACCGCGACCTGCGGCGCCGAGTCCGCCGCGGCGTCCGCCGTGAGGTTCTTCGCCGTCCAAGCGCCCGTGGCGGGGTCGCGAACCGCCACCGCGATCTCCATCGCGCGGCAGACCGTCTCGAAGTCCGCGTCCGCGGCAAGGGTCGACTTCGCGTTCGCCCACGCGAGGACGCACGTCCCGTCCGCCGCCGCGCCGAGCGAGGGCTCGTAGTCGCCCGTTCCGTCGTCCCAGACGCTCTCCGCCCCCGTTCCGAACACCACCTCCGTCCGGTCCGCGTCCGCACGCGTGCCGTCGTCGCGCAGGAACGCCACGAACGTCTCGCCGCCCGCCGTCGCCACCGCCGGAGCCGGATAGGGATAGCCGCCCGTGGGATACTCGGGCTCCTCGGGTGCCATCGGGATGTCGGGTCCTCCCACCGCGGCCGGCGCCGCGGCCGCCGCCGCGAGATAGTCGCGCGGCAGCGGCGTCCAGTCGAACGAAGCCGCCGCAGGCGCAGACGCCAAATTCGCCTTGTCATCCGGATTACCGAAGAACCAGAAGGTTTCTGTGTCCTTCGACTTGATCTGCCCGACAAATGGGCCCGCCCTACCGGATACAAAGATATTTCCGTTGAAACCCCAAGAGATGTCGCTGCCGTTCGGACCACCGACGTTTCCTTTCAGGTCGCCTTTTCCTTCGACACCGACCTGCAAGTTCAATCCCTTGACCCCAGGTCCGGCGGATGCCGAGAACGACGGCATCTTTTTGCTGTCAAACGTCCATTCCCAGCAGCCCGGACGGAATACACCATTCGCCTGCGATCCGAAATGGTAGACAAGGCTGGTACCCAGTTCGACGGCGGGTTTAAATTCCCCATAAACCGGAATCGGAACCGGTATCGTTCCTATCGGGACCACGTAAATAGTCTGGAATGGAATCGTGCGCTCGCCTTCGACGCGGCCGCCAAGTCTGGCCGATTCCACGAGCCATCCGCGTGTGGACGGTTCCCATTTGAAGGCAAGCCCCCCATTGACCTCCCAATCGATTTCAATGCCCGACCACTTCGCGAATTGTCCATTGCGACGCCTCGACGGAATCTTCTTCCCGGCCGATTCGAGAAGAACCTTCGGAGAGAAAAGGAACGTCCCGTTCTCGATCGAATAATCTGTTTTGAATCCAACCATCGGAGAGACCTTCGTGATGCCCTTCGGTAACCACCAAGGTCCTTTTGAGGTCGACGGAACGTCCGGATCGACCTCGAACTTCACGTTCCCCTTTTCGATGTAGCCTTTGCGGGCGGCGAACGCAAAATCAATTCCCGTAAAGCAAGGAAAATACGGCGGGCTCGCGATGTCCAGATTCGCGCGGAACGGCTCGCTCTGAACATCCTCTCCGTTCGCCGTCCCGTGCGCGATGACAACGAGCCGCCCGCCGACGGGCAGCGTGCCCACGTCGAACGTGAACTTCGATCCGGTAAACTCCTGTTCGTTCACGACGACCTTGTCCACCGCGATGTCGTTTCCAAGCATCGTCACCGTGAACTCGACGTTCGCCGTCATGCTGCGCAGGAACGTCGCGTGCCTGCCGGTCGCCGATCCGTAGGCGCCGGAGCAGAACTCGCTCTTCACGTCGGAGATCACGAAATCCTTGCTGCGCGTGTCCACGACGAAGGCTCCGGACGATCCCGAGACCGCCTGTTGCGCGCGCACCGCCGGGGCGAGGAGAAGGAGAAAGAGGATAATTGTCTTTTTCATGGAGTCAACTGGTTGAAGTAATTGGCTGTCTGCGAAAACCCGAAAACCCGTCATTGTCTTTTCCCTTGGGAAAGCAGTCATCGGCGGCGGACGGAGCGGAAGCCGAGGTTTGTGCCGGCGCTCCCCGGCACTTCCGAGCCGCCGGAGCCGCAGCGGCAGAAGCTGCCGTTGCCGCCCCAGTACCCGTTTTGGACGAGTCGGGCGGCGTACGCCTTGGTGGTGGTCCACTCCCTGACGTTGCCCGCCATGTCGTAGAGCCCGTAGCGGTTCGCCGCGAATGACGCGACCGGCGCGGTGTAGGGGTAGGTGCCATCGTTGTAGCGCGGGTGGGGGTCTCTGCTCAGGTCGTATCTGGAGACCGAGGGATCCCCCCAGAAATTCGCCTTCGCGTGGCTGATCGTGTCGCCCCACGGGAAGCGCTTGCCGTGCAGACCGCCGCGCGCGGCGTATTGCCACTCTTCGTTTGTGGGCAGGCGGTAGCCGTTGCCGTCGAGATCGACCGTGGGGTTGCTCTGCCCGGTGCGGTAAACCGCGCCGCCCACGCGGTAGGCGGGAGTGCGCCCCTCCATCTCGCTGCGGGCGTTGCACCATTTCACGCAGTCATACCAGCTCACCGAATGGACCGGGTGGCTGCTGCCCTTGCCACTCCCAGCCCGGTTAAAGGAATAACCGTGCGACACCGCCCAGTTGTACACCCGCTTCCAGTGCGCGTACGTCACCTCCGTCCGGTCCATGTAGAAGGATTCGACCGTGAGCGAATAGGCGCCGAAGTCAGGATCGACGCCGCTGTTGGTGCCGCCGGGGATGCGGACCATGCCCTTGGAGGGCCCGGAGTCCGCGTCGGAGCGCGTCGCCGTTACCGTCGCGACGAAGTTGCTTCCGACGTGTTGCGCCCAGTCCGCGCCGGCGTCCCACTCAATTCTCTTGTTGCGGCCGGGGATGATGTCCGCGCCGATATCGCCGCCGACCGTCGAAAGCGGCGGCTCGACCCCGCCGCCGCCGATGGCGAGCGACACGTCGTAGACGCCGCCCTTCGGCGCCACCAGATCGTAGAATACCTCGACCACGTTGGACCGCGGCCGTTGCTGCGCGCGGACATTCTCCACGCGGGCGTTTTCCGCCTGGGCGACCAACGTCGTGGCGGTAAGCAAGACGGACAAAACTCGTTTCATGTCGGATCCTCGTTGTTGCGGGGATGAATCGTGGCGTCTCGGCGGTTGGGGTTTCCCCGTCGCGCGTCGACGGGTCCGGAAGATAGCAGAACCGGACCCGCGGGTCAAACGCGGTTTGCGAAACCCGGTCTCGCGCACGGCGGCAAACCGCCGGCGCGGACCGGATTGGAATGGCCGGGCGGCGCTGCCGCCCGGCAGTTCGCGACGTTCGACGCCCGACGCCCGACGCACGGGACGCCGGAGGTCGGACGTCGAACGTCGAAGGACCGGGAATTGCCTACGATTCGAGAAGGTCGTCGAGCGTCAGGACGTTCTGGGCGACGCCCGCGTGGACGCCGGGCTTGATGCCCGCAGAGGCGATGACCGTGATGCGGCAGTTGGCCGTCGTCCGCGTGTCCGCGCGGAATGCCTCGCGCCGGTTCAGGAGCTTCGTCTCCTCCTCGGCCGTGATTTCGTAGGGCGTCCGGTAGAACTTCATTTCGCAGAGGTTCACGTTCCCGTCCTGCCGTTCGATCACCAGGTCGATCTGCGCGCCCCTGCCGCCGCCTTCGTCCGCGCGGCTCCGCCACGAATAGACTTCGCACCCGATCCCGGAAATGCCGAGGCCCTTCTTGATCTGGTCGATATGGAGGAGGCAGAGCCGCTCGAAGGACTGTCCCTCCCAGTTCGCGAGACGCGGCCCGCCGACGGAATTCATCCAGAAGTTCGGGTCGCGGACGCCGTCGGCCATGAAGGCGAAGTGGAAGAGCGTGAAGTTGTCGGTCAGCTGGAAGAAGGCGTCCCGGTTCTTCTTGTGCCAGGCGTTGAACTGGCGGACGAAATCGCAGCGGACGAGCTCTTCGAGGGCCTTCTTCAGCGTTCCGCCGTTGGTGATGCCGGTCCGCTCGACCAGTTCGCCGCGGGTCACGCCGGCCTTGCAGGACGCCAGCGCGGCGACGATCTTCAGGTGGGCCGTGGCGTCGCGGAAAAGGGAGGAATAGACGTAGCCGAACTCGTCCCGCAGCTTGCCGTGCTCCGAGAAACACAGGGCGTCCACGTTCTGCGCGAGGCTCAGGTCCCCCCGGAGGAGGCTCCAGTAATACGGGACGCCTCCGAAGACCATGTAGGCCTGGCAGAGTTCGCGGCGTCCGAGCGGCACGCCGAGGAACGCCGCGTATTCGGCGCATTCCTTGAGCGTGAAGGGGCGTAGCCAGATTCGATCCGTCAGGCGGTCGTGCAGCCCGCCCTTGTTGTGGACGATGTTCTCGACGATCCACGACGTCGCCGACCCGCAGACGACCAGGAAGACGTCCTTCTCCTTCCGGACGAGCATCTGGTTGTTCCAGAAATACTCGAAGGAGGGCACTAGCTTCGAGCGCGGCGTGTCCATCCACGGCATTTCGTCGATGAACACGATCTTGCGCCCAGCCGGCGCCGAGGCGACCAGTTCGGAAAGCCGGGAAAAGGCGTCGAGCCAGTCCGTCAGCCGAGGGCACCTGCGATACCCGTATTGGACGAGCGAGGCGCGGAACGCCTCCAGCTGGTCCCGCAGCGATCCGCCGCGGACGCCCGTGTGGTAGAAGGCGAACTGGTCCGAGAACTTCTCACGGATCAGATACGTCTTGCCGATGCGCCGCCTTCCGTAGACCACGACGAGCTGCGATTCGGGACGGGTCAGGTCCCAATCGAGCGCCTTGAGTTCATCTTTTCTGCCAATCATCTTCCTTCTCCTTGCGAAGATGCGATAGATTCTAGCAGATTGCGAATATAATTGCAACGTTCGACGTGAAAATTCATCGAACAATGTAATTATCATGAAAAATCGGCGAGTTAATTACATAGTTCAAGTCCATACGACCGAAGTGTCGGCTCTTGAGTTGGTTTGACGCCGCGCGGCTCCGCCCTACCGGAAGAAGGAGTCGAGGAAGTCGAGGCCGGGGTTGCGGGACTTCTCGGAG
>CAMVRE010000121.1 GCA_947169825.1 uncultured Verrucomicrobiota bacterium
CCGGCTCGCCCGTCGGCCAGGCCTTCGCGCAGATCGTCGCCGCGCTCGAGAAGGCCGCCGCGGAGCGCAAGCATTCGGAATGCTGAATGCCGAATGCCGAATGCTGAATGCCGAATTGACCGCCTTTACAATTTATCCTTTACCCCTTAACCCCACCCCTTGAATCTCGTCCCCTACTTCCTCCGCACCGGCAAGAACGCGAAGTTCCCCTACTTCGCGCGGAGCGTCGCGCGGGAGCTGCTCGTTCCGCCGGCGCTTCGGCGCGCGCAGCTCGGGGCGGCGCTCGCGTCGATCGCGGAGCGCCCGGACCGGGACGAGATCGAGGCGCGCGCGGCCTACTGCTGCCGGCTCGACCCCGCCGCGCCGGTCCCGCTCCCGGAGGACGCCCCGCGGCTGCGCGACCAGCGCCTGCCGTGGAAGGGCCAGGTCTACTACTTCGACACGCGCGAGTGGCTACGCTGGTTCCCGCGCGACCTGCGCTGGCTGCACGTCCCGGGCGACGTCACCGCCGTCCCGTCCGCGCCCGCGATCGTGAAGTCGCGACCGATCGCCGAGGACCGCGGCGGCGCGAGCGCGAACGCCGGCGCCGTCCTGCTGAACCTCAACAAGGTCCGGCACTTCATCTTCGTCCGGGACGGGCTGCGCTTCGCCGACAAGCTCCCGCGCGCCGTGTTCCGCGGCAAGGTGAAGGGCAAGCCCAAGCGTATCGCCCTCTTCGAGCGGTTCTTCGGCCGCCCCGGGCTCGACCTCGGCGACACCTCCTCCCGCGCCGTGCGTCCCGAATGGGCGAACGGGCGGCTCTCGATCGCCGAGCAGCTGCGCTTCCGCTACGTCCTCGCGATCGAGGGCAACGACGTCGCCTCGAACCTCAAGTGGATCCTCTCCTCGAACTCCCTCGCCGTGATGCCGCGCCCGGAATACGAGACGTGGTTCCAGGAGGGGCTGCTCGAGCCCGGCGTGCACTACGTCGAGATCCGCCCCGACTACGCGGACCTCGAGGAGAAGCTCGCGTGGTACGACGCGCATCCGGGCGAGGCGGAGCGGATCCTCGCCGCCGCGCACGCCTGGGGGGACCGCTTCCGCGACCCCGCGCGCGAGCGGCTCGTCTCGCTCCGCGTTCTCGACCGCTACTTCCGCGCGACCGGCCAGCGCTGAACGGAGAGCCGACATGCCGAACCTCGCCGCCCGACTTCGACAGCGCCTCGGCCCCGTCTGGGGCGCGGCGTTCGTCCTCTTCGCCGCGCAGCGGTTCGGCGACGCGATCAACGCCTTCATCGGCATCTGGCTCGTCCCGCGCTACGTCCCGGCGGACGAGCTCGGCGCCGTCCTTCCGCTCGCCCAGGTCGCGACGTTCGTCGCGATGCCGCTCGCGGTCCTGCTCACGCCCTACGCGAAGCTGCTCAACGTCCACGCGGAGCGCGGCGAGCCGGGCAAGGTCAAGGCGATGTTCCGCGACGCCTCGCTGCTCGCCCTCGCGGTGCTCCTGCTGACGCTCGCCGCCACGCCGTTCTTCTTCCCGCTCGTCTTCCGCCACTTCGGCATCCAGAACGGCAACCTCGCCCTCGCGATCGTCGTCTCCGCGACGCTCGGCGCCCTCGCCCCGATCTTCACCGAGTCCCTCCGCGCGCTCAAGCGCTTCGGCGTGGTCTCCCTCGCGAGCGCGATCGCCCCGCCGCTGCGGCTCGCCGTCATGTGGATCGCGCTGCCGTTCCGCGGCCTCACCGGCTACTTCGTCGGCCAGACGGCGGGGCCGGCGTTCCAGTCGGGCGTCGCGCTCCTGGACTTCCTCCGCCGCCACCGCGGCGTGCGCTGCGAGCCCTGGTTCCGCGAGGATCGCCGCGTCTTCCTCGCCTTCGCGATCCCGCTCGCGGTCTCCACGATCGTCGGCAACCTTCGCGGCATGGCGGAGATGATGCCGATGGCGCGCGTCCCCGCGATCGAGTCCGCCGCCTACTACCAGATCACCCGCTTCACCGAGATCGCCTCCTATCTCGGCTTCACGCTCGTGTTCGTGCTGTTCCCCGTCGTCTCCGCCCGGCACGAGCGCGGGCAGGGCACGCGGCGCATTCTGCTCCAGACGATGTGGGGCTCGCTGGCGCTCGGGCTCGCCTTCACCGGGGCGCTCGCCCTCGCCGGACGCCCGCTCTTCGAGGCCGTCGGCTTCCTCCGGCCCTACGCGGGGCTCGTCGGCTACATCCTCCCGCTCGGCGCGATCGCTACGGTCCGCGTCGCCTCCGCGTGCTTCACCACGCACGAGATGGCCTGCTCGCGCTTCCGGTTCCTGCGCTACACCGTTCCGATCGCGCTCGCCGAGACCGCCGCGCTCTTCCTCCTTCTCCGCGATCCGGACTTCGCGTGGCACCTCCGCCACATCGTCGGCGCCATGTTCGCGACGACGCTCCTCGGCTTCCTCGGCAACCTCGCGGAGCTCGGCCTGCGCGGCGAGGCCGCGCCCGCCGCCGACCGGTAGCGGCGGTCGCGGCCCGGCCGACCCCCGGACTCGCTAGACCGGGAAGACCCAGTAGGAGAGCGCGTAGGTCCCGGGGCGGATGCGGTAGGCCGGGCGTGTGTCCGGGCCGCAGGAGCCCGTGCCGAGACCGCGGTGCGCGGCGTCGAGGTAGAGCGTGACGTTCTCCTCGGGCCGGAGCTCGGAGATGTGCTTCGCGGGCCAGAGGACCTCGTCCGGCAGGTGCGTCGCGTTGAACCCGAAGTTCGCGCCCTCGGCCTGGAACTGCAGGCCGCGGCCGCGCGCGTCGGACAGCGTGAGCCACCGCGCGTCGCAGTGGTGGCCGTGCTCCTGCGGCACGACGTAGGGGAAGAACTGGTCCGTCACGGTCGAGGCGAAGGTTCCGACGATGGAGCCCTCCCGGCGGTCCGGGTAGCTCTCGAGCGGCCCGGGGCCGAACCACGTGAGGTTCTCGAGGGAGGGCGCGAGCGTCATCCGGACGCCGAGGCGCGGCAGGTCGTCGAACGCCTTCGGCACGACGAAGACGTGCCGGCAGAGCAGCGCGCCGGTGGGCTCCAGGCGGTAGCTGGCGCGGTGCTCGATGGCCGGCCGGGGCTGGGTCCGGCCACCGGGACCGGCCTTCTTGTAGACCTCCTTCTTGAAGCCATACTCGCCCTTCTTCTCCTCGATGCGGGCGCCGAGGTCGGGACCGGCGGGGCGGAAGAGCGAGCGCGTCTCGACGGAGGCGGCGCCGCCCTTGAGCGGCTTGAAGGAGAACGCGACGCGGTCCTCCTCGAGGACGTCGAGCCCCGCCATGCACCAGCGGCCGAAGGCCTTCCACTTGTTCTTGCGGGCCCACTCGCCCTGGCCCTTGATGCACTCGTTGTCGGTCGGGCAGCGCCAGAGCGTGAAGGCCGGTCCGGCGAGGAGGAGCGGCTTGCCGTCGACGGCGAGCGGGCCGAGCGCGCCGTTCTCGGCGTCGAGCAGCAGCTCCACGCGGCCGGCGACGAGCGCCGCGGGGGCGCCGTCCCTCTCGACGACGCCGACCTCGGCGCCCTTCCTCTCGACGAGGAGCATCGCGCGCGGGAGGTCCTTGGCGGAGTCCTGAGGGAGCGGCAGCGGCATCTGGTCCCACGCGACCTGGTGGCCGCGCGGCGCCCACTTTTCGTCGGCCTTGAGCGTCGCGGAGACGTAGAGGAACGCCTCCTCGCCGGGGGCGAGGGAGGGGAGCTTCCCGAAGTCGAAGCCGAGCAGCTTCAGCGTCGCCTTGCCCTGCGGCGGGACGGCGAGCGGGGCGACCCTGCCCTTCGCGACGGCCTCGCCCTCGACCTGCACCTCCCAGGTCGCCTCGAGCCAGTCGGCGCCGGCGCGGAAGCAGTCGCGGTTCGCGCACGCGACGAGCCCCTTCCTCGCGTCGGCGAGCGAGAAGGATAGCGGCTGCTGGATCTGCTTCACGTCCCACATCTGCGGCTTGGGCGTGCGGTCGGGGTTGACCATGCCGTTGCAGACGAAGTTGACGTCGTTCGGGAAGTCGCCGAAGTCGCCGCCGTAGCCCCAGTCGCCGGTCTCCTTGCGCAGGATGCCCTGCTCGACCCAGTCCCAGATGAAGCCGCCCTGCAGGCCGTGGTGCGAGCGGATGGCCTTCCAGTAGTCGGCGAAGCCGCCGCAGCTGTTGCCCATCGCGTGCGAGTATTCGCACATGATGAACGGCCGGTCGTCCTTCACCTTCTCGACGTAGCGGACCATCGAGTCCTCGATGGGCGGATACATCGGGTTCACGACATCGGTGAGGCGGTGCGAGATGGGCGAGCCGAAGATCGAGGCGTCCTGCCGCCAGCCGCCGTGCGTCGCGCCCTCGTAGTGGAGCGGACGCGTGGGGTCGGCCTGGCGGATCCAGTCGGCGAGCGCGAGATGGTTCTCGCCGACGCCGCTCTCGTTGCCGAGCGACCAGAAGATCACCGAGGGGTGGTTCCTGTCGCGCAGCACCATGCGCGAGCCGCGTTCGAACCACGTGTGGCGCCACGCGTCGATGTGCGTGAGGTCCGCGTAGTTGGCGTGGCACTCGATGTCGGCCTCGTCGACGAGGTAGATGCCGTATTCGTCGCACAGGTCGAGCCAGCGCGTCTCGTCCGGGTAGTGGCAGCAGCGGACGGCGTTGAAGTTGAAGCGCTTGAGGAGCTTCGCGTCCAGCTCGTCCGTCTCCGCCGGGACGAACTTGCAGTGCTCCTGGTGGAACTCGTGGCGGTTCACGCCGCGGATCTCGGTCGCCCTGCCGTTCACCAGGAGCTCCCGGTTCGCGATGCGGACGTCGCGGAAGCCGATGCGCTGCGAGACGCACTCGACGGCCCTGCCCTTGAGGTCGCGGAGCGTGACGACGAGCGTGTAGAGGTTCGGCACCTCGGCGCTCCACGGCGAGACGCCCGGGAGGCGCGCCTCGACGACGGCCTCGCCGAGGTTGGATCGGTAGTCGTAGGACTGCGGGCCGGAGCGAAGGAGCTTCGCGCCCGGGACGGGGCGGCCCTTCGCGTCGAAGAGCTGCGCGTCGAAGCTCCAGTCGTTGTGCGGGTCGTCGAGCGTCTTCGGGTTCCAGCCGTGGCGGTCGGGCGAGGTGACGTATTCGGCCTTCGCGCGGACCCAGAGCGTGCCGGCGGGCTTCTTCGCCTGCCAGTCCCAGCCCGCGCGCACGGTGACGTCGCCGAGGAAGAGCGGACCCTGCGAGTAGAGGTAGACGCTGCGGTGGATGCCGAGCTCCATCCAGTGGTCCTGGTCCTCGACGTAGCTCTGCGCGCTCCAGCGCACGCAGAGCACCGCGAGCTCGTTGCGGCCCTCGCGGACGAACTTCGAGAGGTCGAACTCCGAGGGGAGCTTGCTGTCGGTGGACATGCCGGCGAGCGCGCCGTTGACGTAGTACCACGCCTGCGACTCGGCGGCGCCGACGTGGAGGACCGTGCGGCGCTCCTTCCAGCCCTTCGGCAGATCAAACGACGTGCGCAGGACCGCGCAGGGGTTGTCGTCCGGCACGCGCGGCGGATCGTTCTTGAACGGCATCTGGACGTTCGTGTAGTGCGGGTGCGAGAAGCCCTGCGTGCAGAGGTCGCCGGGGACGTCGACCGTCGGCCACTTCGAGAGATCCGCGCCGTCCGCGACCTCGGCGGCCTTGGCCTGCTCGACCTTGTCGTGGTACGAGACGGACCACTTGCCGTCGAGCGAGAGGAACCACTTGCTGCGCTTCGGGTTTCGGGAGAGCGCGGCGGCGGCGGTGGGGTAGGGGACGAGGTCCGCGCGGCCGCGCAGACGGTTCATCGAGGTGAGTTCGGGGATTTCCCAGGGGCGGGCGAAGAGGGTCGGGTCGAGCATGGCGTGGAGTGTTTGGGTGTCGTGGACGCTGCGAATTCTAGCAGAGGGGCGGGCAAATGGGAAGGGCGTTTGCCACGGCGGAGCGGTTCTGGTAACATGGGCCGCATGAAAGCGATCCCCCTCATCCTCCTGTGCGCGGCGATGGCGGCCGGCTGCGTCGTCACCAAGCGCGTCGACAACGGCTCGGGCGATTTCCGGCACGGCGACGCCGGCCTGACGGTCGAGGTCTGGAAGGACGGCTCGCTCTCCTACCAGGGGAGGAAGGTGTCGCGCGAGAAGCTCGTCCGCGAGCTGCACGACGACGCGTTCGTCGAGGAGCGCGGCCAGACCGCGCAGCGCGCGGTCATCCTCGAGGCGCAGCGCGGCGTTCCGGCGGAGCGGCTCGTCGAGGTGCGCGACTACCTCGTTGCGAACCGCATCCCCCGCGTCGTCCTGCGCACCGCGCGCAGCACGGGGGCGGACGTCGGCGGCATCGACGCGGACCGCCTCACGCCCGCGCAGCGCACGTTCCGCGAGATGATCGAGACCGACGCCGCGACCGTGCGGGGGCGCTAGCCGTGGCGGGGTCCGCGACCGGCGTGCCGCTCCCCGCGTGCCTGCGAGCCGCGGACGCCGCGCGCGAGCCGGCGACGGCCGGCTTCACCTGGAACGAGCGCCACCTGCAATGCATCTGGGCGGACGCCCGGCTGCGCCCGGCGCGTCTCGTCACGACGGGCGGGCGTCCGGTCCGCGTCCTCGACCCCGGCCGCTGGAACGGCGGGCCCGGCCCCGACTTCCGCGGCGCGAAGCTCGAGATCGGCGGCGAGCTCCGCCGGGGCGACGTCGAGGTCCACGTCCGGCCCGGCGACTGGAACGCGCACGGCCACTCGGCCGACCCGGCCTACGCGGACGTCGCGCTGCACGTCGCGTGGTTCCCGCCCGTCCCCGACGAGGCGCTGCCGGAGATTCCGCTCGCGCTCCTGCGCGACGCGATGCTGGACCGCCCCGGCTTCTCCTTCGACCAGATCGACCCCTCCGCCTATCCGCGCCCGGCGCGCTCCGACCTCGACCGTCCGTGCCGCGACGCCCTCGCCGGCGCGCCGCCCGCCGAGGCGGCGGCGCTGCTCGCCCGCGCCGGCCGGATGCGCCTCTCGCGCAAGGCACGCGCCCTTTCCGCGAAGGCC
>CAMVRE010000122.1 GCA_947169825.1 uncultured Verrucomicrobiota bacterium
TGCAACTGCGGCCACGGCGGCCCCGGCGGCATGGGCGGCGACATGATGTAGCCGCCCCCACGTTCCCCGAACGCCGAAAGGGCCGCGACCTCCCCGGTCGCGGCCCTTTCCTTTGCGCCGCCGGCCGCCATTGCGCGGCGCGGAGCGTTCTGCTAGACTCCACGGCGTCATGGAGAGCCCCGCCACGTCCGTCTTCACCGGCCGCCGCCCGCAGTCCGGGCAGGCGCTCGCGGAGTTCACCGTGGGGCTGATGGCGCTGCTCCTGGCCGTCGTCGCGATCCTCGTCGTCGGCGCGCTCGGGCGCGGCGAGACGGACGCGATGGCCGAGGCGCAGGCGCGCGCCGCGGAGAAGTCGCTCGGGAGCGGCATCGCCGAGTCCTTCTCGCCCGTCTCGGACGTGACGCGCGGCTCCGACGGCTTCTGGCTCACGGCGGACGACGAGCCCGTGGCGGGGTCGCTCGGCCCCGTGCGCGTCGCGGTCGCCGGCGGCACCGGCCTCGCCGCCGCGCAGAACGCCGTGCCGGAGGGAACTTCGCCGCGCGGCGACGATTTCGGCGAATTCGCCGCGGGCGGGTCGACGTCGGTCTTCGGGTTCCGCAGCGCGGAGGCGTCCGCCGTCGCGGAGCTTCCGCCCGGCGCGGGCCTGCTCGGCCTGCGCGAGCCGGAGGTCGAGCAGCGCGCGAAGGTCTGGATGCCGATGACGGGGGGGCTCTAAATGGAGAAAGTCGCCGATTCGCGGCTTGAAGTCGCGGCTTCGCCGCTTGAAGGGGCCGCTTCGCGGCCGAAGTGGAGGCCGCGCCGCCGAGGCGTCGCGCTCGTGGCGGTTCTCGCCCTGGGCGCAGCGTTCGCCGCGGGCGCGGTCTACCTGCGCGGCGGGGTCTCGCGCCTCGCCGCGGAATGGCCGATGCGCGACGTTCCTGCACCCGCCGGGCTGGAGCCGGGCTTCGCGGGCCGGACACGCACGGCGGACGGATCCGCGGAGGCGCTGCTCTGCACGGGATCGACGGACGACTCGCCCGAGGTCGCGATGTCGCGCCTGCGCGCGGCGCTCGAGTCGGGCGGCTGGGAGGCGGTTCCTCCCGATCCGGGGATGCGCGACGCCGCGCTCTACGCGCGCGGCCGCGCCGTCGCGTTCGCCCACGCCTCGCGCGGGACGGACGGCTCGACGCGCTGGCTTCTTCTTCGCCGGGAGGTCCGATGAACGCGGAGGACGGGGAGGTCGCGCCGCCGCCGCGCAGGCGGCGCTTCGCGTGGATCCTCCCGGCGCTGCTCGCGCTCGGGCTGCTCGCGCTCTTCCTGCGGCGCGGAGGCGACGGATCCGCGATCCTCGCCGCGCTCCGCGATGCCGCGGGACGCCCCGGGTGGCTCGCGGTCGGCGTCGCGCTCTTCGCCGTTTCGCTCGCGTGCGGGCTGCTGCGATGGTTCGCGCTGCTGCGCGCGCTGCGGCTGCCGGTCCCGTTCCTCGACGCGCTGCGCCTCTACGCGACCGGCCACTGCTTCAACGTCCTCGGCCCCGGCGCGACGGGCGGCGATCTCGTGAAGGCCGCGTGGATCGCGCTGCGCTGTCCGGGGCGGCGCGCGGAGGCGGTCGCCTCGATCGCCGCGGAGCGCGTGATCGGGCTCCTCGCCCTCGTCGCGATTCTCGCGGGGGCGACGTGGGTCCGTCCGGACTTCTTCGAATCGTCCGACGCGCTCCTCGCGCTGCGCCGCCTCGTGCGATGGCTCGCGCTCGGCGTCGCGGCGGCGACGCTGCTCCTGGCGATTGCTCCGGTCGACGCGCTCGCGGCGCGGCTTCGGGCGCGCGGCGGCGGAACGGCGGCGCGCCTTGCGGAGACCGCGCTGCGCGCCTGGGGCGCGGTGCGGCTCTGCCTGCGCCATCCGGTCGCGGCGACGGCGGCCTTCGCGCTCTCGCTCGCGAACTTCGGCACGGTGATCCTCTGCTGGCTCTCGCTCTCGCGCGCCATCGGCGCGGGGATCGTGCTTCGCGACATGGCGGTCGTGTCGCCGCTCGCGGACGGAATCGCGGCGCTTCCGCTGACGCCCGGGGGCGCGGGCCTGCGCGAGAACACGCTGCAGTGGCTCCTCGATTCGCTCGGCGTGCCGCGCGCGCAGTCCACGGCGCTCGGCCTGCTGATGTTCGCGACGATCCTCCTCTGGGCGGCCGTCTGCGCCGGGATCATGCTTGCGGGGCGGCGCGGAGGCGCGCGAGGACGATCTCCGGCGGGCAATTGAGCCGCAGCGGCGCGCCGCAGGCGCCGACGCCCGTCGTGGTATAGCCCTGGGTCGCGCCCTCGGTCCAGCGGCCGCGCCAGACGCGGCGCGGGAAGGTCCAGTGCCGCCAGGCGAGGGTCTTCCCGGAGGGGAGGCAGACCTGTCCGCCGTGGACGTGCCCGCACAGGACGAGCGAGACGCCCGCCGCGGCGGCGTCCTCGTGGATGGAGGGCGCGTGCGCGAGGAGCAAGCACGGCTCGCCCGGGCGGCGCGCGCGGAGCGCGGCGGCGAGGCCGTGCGTGCGAAAGATGTTCGGGTCGTCCACGCCCGCGAGGAGGAGCGACGGGCCGGAGGAGACGCCGGCGCGGCGGATGCGGACGGACTCGTTGAGGAGGATCCGGACGCCGCCGCGCTCGAGCGTCGGCACGTCGCGCACGGAGTCGTGGTTTCCGAGGACGCCGTAGACGGGCGCGGTGAAGCGGCGGGAGAGGTCCGCGACGAGCCGCAGCGCGAGCGTGTCGGAGTGGACGGTGAAGTTGTTGAAGTCGCCTGTGACCGCGGCGGCGTCGTAGCGGCCCGCGACGCGATCGAGGGCGGCGCGGATCGCGTCGGGGAGCGCGGGGTCGATGTCGAGATGCAGGTCGGAGAGATGGAGGATCGTGAGGCCGTCGAGCTCCGGCGGGAGGCCGGGGAGCGCGAACTCCTCCTCGCGCACCCGGATGTCGAGGAACTCGCGGTAGGCGCGGCCGTAGATGCCGGCGAGGCGGAAGGCGAGGCGGGCGGCGGGGCCGGCGTATTTCATCGGGCACCAGCGGAAGCGTCCGCCGAAGTGGAGCTCGCGCCGGTCCTCTCGCTCGATCCTGCGGTTGAAGAGCGCCGCGCCCATGCGCCGCTTGAGGGCGGCCGCCTCGTCGGAGGTGAGCCGCAGGGGAGGGGAGGGGAGCGGCGCGCGCGCCATCACGGGGTCCCCGCGACGGCGGCGCGGATCGAGGGCTTCGCGACGCCGAGGATGCCCTGCTGCGCGTAGAAGCCCGCGCCGCCCGTGGCGAAGGCCGCGTCCTCCGCCTCGAGGAGGACCTCGCCGTTCACGCGCAGCGAGAGCCGCGCGCCCTCGGCGCGCGCCTCGAGGTCGACCATCGCGTTCTCGGCGAGGGCGAAGGGCCGCTCGGCGAGGACGGTCTCGCCGTAGTCCTGGCGGACGAGCAGCGCGCGCTCCTTCTCGAAGAGGAAGGCGTAGTGGCGGCGCATGCCCTGCCAGCGCAGGACGACGCCCGCGCGGTCGGCCGCGTGGACGTTGAAGCGGCAGCGCAGCGTCTGGTCGCCCCACGAGCGGTTGCCGGTGACGTAGACGCAGGGGTCGCCGTCGCTCCCGAAGCGCCGCTGCGGCTCCGGGTCGTCCGAGAAGGCGCCGAGCTGGCGGTCCATGCCGTCGATCCAGCCGTCGATGCGCGCGCTCCAGCGGGCCGGGTTCCACTCGTCGCCGTAGTCGAGGGCGACGGAGCCGTCGTAGGAGATCGATTCGACGAAGATCGTCCCCGCGGAACCGGCCTCGCACGCGAGTTCCAGGCCGAAGTCGAGAATGGCGGTCGAGGGGATTGCCGGATCGTCGAGGGTCCAGCGCAGCTCGAAGGGCGCGCCGGAGTGGAGTGCGAGCGGCTCGCCGCGCGAGACCGCGCCGCCCGCGTGGCGCACGAAGGCGCGGAGCGCGGCGCCGGCGGGCACCTCGCCCGCGCGGCCGCGGACCGTGGCGGTCATGCCGCGGTAGAGCCACGGCGCGTTCGGGGTGGAGTAGGAGCCGGACTGACCGGCGGGAACCGAAACCGGAGTGGAGAGGCGGCAGGGGCCGGCGAAGCGCACGCGGAGCGCGCGCTTCGCAGTGACGAGCGACGAGTGACGAGTGACGAGTGACGGCTCGCTCGGAGAGCTCGCCCCAGCATTCGGCTCTGCGTTCTCTGCGTGAGAATCAAACTCTGCGTTCTCAGCGTTCTCTGCGTGAGAATCAAACTCTGCGTTCTCTGCGTTCTCTGCGTGAGAATCAAACTCTGCGTTCTCTGCGTTCTCCGCGTGGGATTCAAAAGCGGCGAGGAGCTGGTTCGGCGTGTCGACGATCATGGCGTCGAGCTTCTCCAGGTCTCCGCGTGCGCGGAAGCCCCACGAGCACAGGCGCAGATCCATCCCCGCTCCGCGCGCGGTGGCGGCGTCCACGTCCGTGTCGCCGACGTAGAGCGCCTCCGCGGGCGAAACGCCGAGCGCCTCGAGCGCCGCCCTCGGCGTGGCGGGGTCCGGCTTCGGCGCGCGGCCCGCGTTGCCCCCGAGGACGACGTCGAACGCGCCGGGGAAGAACCTCTCCATCAGCGCGCGGGCGGCGTCCTCGTCCTTGTTCGTGACGACGCCGAGCTTCACGCCGCGCGCGCGGAGCGCGGCGAGGAGCTCCGGGATGCCGGGATACGGCGCGGAGCCCTCGGAGGCGTGCGCGAGGTAGTGCGCGCGGTATTCGGCGAGCAGCTCCGTGTAGTCGGGGCGGTCCTCCCCGCCCTTCGCGGCGCGGGCGACGAGCTTGCGCACGCCGTTGCCGACGAACGCGCGCACCTCCTCGAGCGAGCGCTCCGGCTCGCCGTGCGCGCGCAGCACGGCGTTCACGGAAGCCGCGAGGCCGGGCAGCGTGTCGAGCAGCGTGCCGTCGAGGTCGAAGAGCACGGCCTTCGGCCGCTCGACCATCCAGCCCTGGAGGGAGCCGGGCTGGGAGAAATCGTGGAGCGGAAGGGTCGTGGCCGCGTCATGCGCGGACAACGAACGCGGATCGAAGCGCGTGGACTCGATTCGTCGCGTGCCGAAGCGGGATGCGGCGAAGGGCTCGGACGGGTCGTTCACGAGAATGTCCGCATCGATGAAGCGGACCTCGCCCGAACCGGCGTCGATGAACGTATTGCGCCCCGGTCGGAAGTCGGTGACGATGAAGTCGCCGTTGTACGCCTGGAATTTCGCGGCGTCGACCGAATCGGAAGAACTCGAAGGCGACTCGTCGGGGCCCCGTTCCTCCAGCGATCCAATGGCGTTGAAGGCGACGGGGCACTTGCGGAGCGCGGCGAGGATCTGGCTCTCCGACGCCTCGGCTATGCCGCCATTCCCGTCCGTGAGGGGGACGACGAGGGGCTGCACGAGGTCGAGCCAGTATTCGTCCCTGCCGGACCGTTCGTAGACGAGAACTCCCGCGACCGCATAGGCGTCGGCGGGGAAGAGGTAGTTGTGGTAGACGATCCGCGCAAGGTCGTCGAGGACCGCGTCGCAGCTGTATGGGCTCAGCTTGCGGACTTTGCGGACCTTGCCGTTTCCGACCCGGTAGACGAGGCTCTCCTTGCCGCGGTCGAGGTAGTCGCCTAGCGAATGTCGGGCTCGGGGATCCCACCCAATGCGCGAACCCACTCGCGCGAGAATCCGTTCCGCCGCGCCGTTTCGTTGAGCATCCGGCTGTTCTCCGCGTTCGATGCCTTCTCCTTCTCCGGAGTCCAGCTTGGCGGATTCCAGGAGTAGGACGAGATGCCATAGTCCTTGATGTTCGGGGCCATCGGATGCCTTTGCCTCTTCGGGTTTGAAACGGGGGTGGGGGAGCGAGCCGTTCGCGATCGCCGCGACGATCTGGCGCTCGCGTTCGGGAGTGAGGGTAGCAGGTGCGTCCTCGGAAGTCAAACCGGACGGCGAGTGGGCGGCGGGCCAGCCCATCACGCGGCGGCCGAGGGCGGCGATGCGGCGGGCGACGCGGAGGCAGTCGGTCACGGAGTCCGTGCCGTCGGCGGTCGGGATGATGAGGCGGTCGGCGAAGGGCGTGCGGAAGTCGTAGCGGTCGCAGAGATGGTCGAGCCCCGCGACGAGCGCCGAGACGGTGCCGACGTTGGCGGCGTTGCAGTCGGTGTCCCAGCCGGCGGTGTTGACGATGCGCTGCGCCTCGAAGAAGTCGCCCCCGGCGTAGCTCCACGCCATCACCATGAGCGCGTGGTTCGGGATCACGTGGCAGTTCCCGCCGTACTTGTCGTAGCCGTACTTCGCGAAGATGCGGTCGTAGGTCCTGCGCCAGTCGCCGTCCTCGCGCGCCCAGGCGCGGACGTCGCGGTGGACCTGCGCGACGAGCGAATCGGGCGGGAGCGTCGCCGCGCCGATGTCGAGGACCTTCTCCATGTCCTTCTCGACGAACGCCGCGGCGACCATGCGCGCGACGACCTTCGCGGCGAGGACCGCCTCGCCGTCGTGCGAGACGCGCGCGGCGCCGTCGGCGAACCGCTCGGCCAGGTCGGGGTCGCCGGGCGCGACCATGCCGAAGGCGTCGATGAAGATCTGCGCGCCGATCTGCTCGGCGACGATCCTGCCGTTGCGCTTCATCGAGCCGGACTCGGGGGAGGGGACGCCCCGCTTGAGGCGCGTCCAGGCGGTGTGCTCCGTGGAGAGCGAGACGCCGCCCCACCAGAGGATCGTGCGGCCCTCGATCAGGTAGTTGCGCCACGTCTCGCCGAAGAACGCGGGATCGACCGCGCGCGGGTCGCCGGCCCAGTCGGAGAGGGCCTTCACGAACGTGAACGTGCCGGAGATGTCGTCGTCCGCGACGACGAGGGGCTTGCCGACGTCCTCGTTGACGTAGCGGTCGATCGAGCCCCACTTCGGCTCGATGGAACGCTTCCACCAGCCCTCGAAGGGGCGGCCCATGTAGACGCCGATCGTCTTGCCGAG
>CAMVRE010000123.1 GCA_947169825.1 uncultured Verrucomicrobiota bacterium
GGCGGGAGGCGGCCTCGGGCGCGCGGTGGACGCCGAAGAGCCACGCGAGGCCGAAGGCGGCGGCGGTCGCGAGCGCGACGGCGGCGGCGCGGACGGCGCCGCCGGCGAAGAGCTTCGCGCGGACGGCGCCGAGGACGCGCGCCTGGATCGCGAGGCGCGAGAAGTCGGCGGTGGCGCCGGCGAGGACGGAGTCGATGCGGCGCTGGGAGACGTTGCGCAGCAGCTCCAGCAGCTGGCCGCGGTGGCGCTCGAAGGACTCGAGCGGGACGCGGGCGGCGAGCCGCGCGCCGGTGGAGGGCGTGTAGGTGGAGAAGATCGGCGGGAGGTCCTTCGTGCGCAGGACGCGGGCGAGGTTCCAGCAGAGCGTGCCGTAGGCGCGCGCGTAGTCCTCCATCGAGTCGAAGGTGTCGGCCTTGTTCAGGAGGACGCGGAGCTTGAACTCGATGCCGTGGAGGCAGGAGGAGAGCACGTCCACCGTCTCGCCCGTCGTGCCGGGCTTCTCCGGGTCGAAGAGGAAGAGCACGAGGTCGGAGAGCTCGGTGAAGGCGCGGACGGCGGCGGGGAAGTCGTAGGCGCGGGCGGCGGAGCCCTCCGGCGTGTCGATCATGCCGGGGGAGTCGACGAGGTTGACGCCCTTGAGGAATTCGCGGTTGCGGACCTTGACGGCGAAGTGCTGGAGGAAGTCGGGCCCGAGGGCGCGGAGCGCCTGGAACTCGGAGGGGAGCTGGCCGAGGGCGGCGGGGCCGTAGAACTCGTGCTCGTCCTCGCCGTGGACGAGGACCGTGAACGCGTCGTCGGTCGGCGCGACGCCGGTGTCCTGCACGGGCGGGTCGCCGAGCAGGTCGTTCACGATGGTGGACTTGCCGGAGGAGTGGTTGCCGAGGAAGACGACGGTCGGCTTGCCACCGGGCGTGATCTCGGGGCGGCGGAACGTGTAGCGGTAGCGCCGCGCGGTCGTCGCGAAGGCCCGGTAGAGGCGGTTCACGCGCGACTCGATGTCGGCGGAGGGCTTTCCGAATCCGAGCATGTCGTGTTCCTTTCGGCGCGGGGTCAGGAGACGGCCTTCTCGACGAGGGCGGCGACCTCCTCGGCGGTGCCGGAGGCGTCGACGCGGCGGAGCTTGCCGGCCTTCTCGTAGAATCCGATCACGGGGGCGGTGGCGCTCTCGTAGACCTCGAGGCGGCGGGCGATGGTGGCGGGCTGGTCGTCGACGCGCGTCACGAGGGCGGCGCCGCAGGCGTCGCAGACGCCCTCGACCTTCGGGGGGAGGGCCTTGACGTGGTAGCCGGCGCCGCACTTCGGGCAGACGCGGCGGCCGCCGAGGCGCTCGAGGAGGGCCTCGCGGGAGACGTCGAGCAGGAGCGCCGAGGAGACGGTCGCGCCGCTGGCGGCGGCGAGCTCGTCGAGCTTCGCGGCCTGGGCCTCGTTGCGCGGGAAGCCGTCGAAGAAGAGCGTGGCGGGGTCCGGCGTCGCGGCGAGGAGCTCGGCGATCATCCTGTAGAGGACCTCGTCGGGGACGAGGCCGCCGGCCTCCATGTAGGACTTGGCCTCGAGGCCGGCGGGCGTGCCGCGGGCGACGGCGTCGCGCAGCATGGCGCCGGTGGAGACGTGGCGGGCGCCGGTGCGGGCCGCGACGGCCGCGGCGGCGGTGCCCTTGCCGGCGCCGGGGGCGCCGAGGAAGACGACGATGTTCTTCATGGGTTGGAAGGTTGGTTGGTTGAAAGGTTAAAGGTGAAGGTTGAAAGGGTCGGAGAGGTTGAAGGACGGGAGGGGGAGGGGAGGAAAAGAAACGAGCCCGGCGGGGGGCCGGGCTCGCGGGGGAATCACTGTCCAAGCATGGAGCCCGGGAGGTTGGGGGCGGTTTCCCAGGAGTGCGTCTCGGCCCACGGCAGGTCCGTCCCCTCCGGGTCGGCCATGGCCTTGCAGCCGGAGCCGAGGGCGAGCGCGAGGGCGGCCGCCGCGAGGACGGCCGCCAGGGTGCGTGGCCTAGTAGATGACCGCATCGCCGGCCTCGACGGGAACCTGCTCCCAGCCGTACATGTTCTCGCCGATCGTCAGGCGGTCGGGGCTGGGCGGGTTGATGAGGCGGACGCGCGTGACGATCATGTCCTCGCCGTCGGCGCCCTTGCGGTGGACCATGAGCTCGATCGGGTTGAACTCGCCTTCCGGCATGATCTCGGCGACGGCCTCCTCGGTGAGCTCGACGATCACGAACGAGTATTCGCGGTTGACCTCGCGGATCTTGCCCTTGACGCCGGGCGTGAGCTCGACGTACTTGCCGGCGTAGGTGCCCGGACCGCCGGGGCCGTCCGTCTCGCGGGCGCGCAGGCGCTCGATCTCCTCCTTGAGGCGGGCGATCTCCGTCTGCTGCTCCTGGATCTGCTGGTCCTTCTCGGCGATCTGGTCGTTGAGCATGGAGATCTGGTCGTTGAGCTCGGCCTTCTCGCGCTCGAGGCGGGCGATCTCGTTGTCCTTCTGGACGATGATGTTCTCGAGCTCCTCGATCTTCTTGTTGAGCTGGGTGATCGTGGCGAGGTTGGCGCGGCGCTGCTGCTTCTCCTCGTTGAGGAGGCCGGCCACCTCGTCCAGCTGCATGCGGAGCGTGATGAGCTGCTGGCGGGTCGTGTTGAGGCGCTTGATCTGGGCGTCGGCGCGCTCGAGCGTGTCCTGCAGCAGGTCGTGCATCGTCCCGGCGCCCTCGACGATCGGCGCGCCCTGCATGTCGCGGTCGATCATCATCTCGCCCGGCTTCTCCGGGTTCGGGACCATGTGGTAGTAGGAGGCGAGCTGGTCCTTGGCCTGGCGCGTGCCGAGGTTGACGAACGTGGTGCCGGCGGTCTCGAGGGCGTTGGAGTAGGTGGGCCAGAACTCGGACATCTCCGGGTCGTCGTTCACGCGGTCGGTGACCTCGTCCACGTCCCACTCCGTGTGCTCGGGCGTCCCGTCGAACTCCGGCTGCTCCGTCTCGATCGTGGCGGCGAGGCGCGTCACGTACTGCTCGAGCATGTTCGTGCGGCCGATGAGCAGCTCGCGCTTGTTGAAGTTCAGGACGCCGAGGACGAACGCGGCGACGCTGAAGAGGAAGACGAAGATGGTGAGAACCTTGAGAAGCTTGCCCATGGCGGAAGTCCTGGCTTGACGGGTGACGCGGCGTGGGATGCCGTTGGCGGGAAGAATACCCCAAACGGGGCGGAAAAGCAACCGGAAAAAGACGGGGCGGGGGAGGGCCGCGCAAAAGCGGCGGCCCGGGCGCTACTCGACGGTCTCCGGGACGATGCCCGGGACGCCGCAGAGCAGCTTCAGGACCGGGCCCGGGCGCGCGAGCGGGGCCGAGGTGTCGATCCGGAGCGAGCGGCGGACCCCGCCGTTCAATACATTCACAAACAGGTATTCAGGCGAATGATCAAAAACTTCACGCGTCCGCACGTTCAACAGGCCGCGAGCGAGGCGCCGGCCGCGACGAGCGCCGCGGTGGCGGCCTCGGCCGCGGCGTCGTCCGGCGCGCGGAAGACGACGCGCATCTCGTGCTTGGCGGTGCCGACGCGGCGGTCGACGAGGCGGAAGACCTCGAGGCCCGCGAGCGCGAGCGCGGTCGCCGCGCCGGCGATCGCGTAGAGCCCGCCGCCGACGGCGACGCCGATCGCGGCCGTGGTCCAGATGCCCGCCGCGGAGGTGAGCCCCACGACGAAGCGCTTCTGCAGGACGATCATGCCGGCGCCGATGAAGCCGATGCCGGAGACGATCTGCGAGGCGACGCGGGAGACGTCGACGCGCACGGAGCCGTCCGAGCCCGGGGGCAGCGTGGCGAGGACGGCCCCGAGGTCGAAGCCGTACTGCGAGACGAGCATGAAGAGGCACGAGCCGAGCGCGACGAGGAAGTGCGTGCGCAGCCCGGCCTCCTTGGCGCGGTATTCTCGCTCGAGGCCGATGAGCCCGCCGAGCAGGGCGGCGAGCGCGAGGCGGAGGAGTAGGGTGGGGGTCATGGGGCGGAGCATACCACACACGCGCCCGCGCGGGCAAGCCCCTTTCGCTGGCGGGCGCTGGACGCCGCGGCGGGGTTCTGCTAGGATGCGCGCCACCCCGCCACGGGGGAGCCCGCCATGCTCAAGAACGCCTCCATCCTCCTCGCCGCCGCGCTCGTGTGCGCGCTGCCGTTCCTCCTGCGTCCCGCGCGCGACGCGGGCGAGTGGCGCGAGGGCGACCCGGTCCTCGTCGTCGTCTCGCCGCACATCGCCTCGATCCGCGAGGAGTTCGCCCGCGGCTTCTCGAAGTGGCACGCCGCGCGCTACGGCCGCCCCGTGCAGATCGACTGGCGCAACATCGGCGGCACGACCGAGATCATGCGCTACCTCCAGGGCGAGTACGCCGCCGCGTTCCGCGCCTGGGCGCGGCGGGCGGGCGTCCCCGCCGCGGACGCCGCGCTTGCCGCGCGCCGCCCGGAGGAGCCCGAGCAGGCCGCGGCGTGGGACGCCTTCCGCGCGCACGACGACCCCGCCGACTTCGGCTGCAAGATCGACGTCTTCTTCGGCGGCGGCACCTACGACCACGGCGCCGCCGAGGCGCAGGGCCTCACCGTCCCGCCGTGGCCCGCAGGCGAGGTCCCGCCCGGCCTCTTCGAGGACGCCGACGGCGCCACGATGATCCCCGAGGGGCTCGGCGGCGAGGTCTGGCGCGGCAAGGCCTTCTTCTCCGCGGTGCTTTCCGGCTTCGGCATCTGCGCCAACCCCGACCGCCTCGTCGAGCTCGGCGTCACGAACGCCGACGGCACCGCGCGCCAGCCGCGCGCGTGGCGCGACCTCGCGGACCCGCGGCTCGTCGGCCAGGTCGCCGTCACCGACCCCACGAAGTCCGGCTCCATCGCCAAGGCCTTCGAGATGATTCTCCACTCGACGATGCGCGACCATGTCCTCGCCGCCGGCTTCGCGCCGGAGCGGATCGAGGCGAACGAGCGCGCCATCGCGGAAGGGCGCGAGCCGCCCTTCGCAAATGCAGAATGCACAATGCAGAATGCACAATGCAACGCCCGGCCACCCGACCACCCGACCACCCGACCACCCGACTACCAAACCGCGGTGGAGGACGGCTGGCTCGCGGGCATCCGCCTCCTGCAGCGCATCGGCGCGAACGCGCGATACTTCACCGACGCGGCCGGCAAGCCGCCGCAGGACGTCTCCGCGGGCGACGCCGCGGCGGGCGTCTGCATCGACTTCTACGGCCGCGTCCAGGCGGAGACGACGCGCACAGCGGAGGGCGTCGAGCGCCTTCTCTACGTCACGCCGCGCGGCGGCTCGTCGATCTCGGGCGACCCCATCTCGCTCCTGCGCGGCGCGGACCACCGCGAGCTCGGCGTGCGCTTCATCGAGTTCGTTCTTTCGGAGGACGGGCAGAGGCTCTGGAACGGCCGGCCCGGCACGCCGGGCGGCCCGGAGAGGCGCGCGCTGCGCCGCCTCCCGATCCGGCGCGACTTCTATCCGGACGCGACGAACCCCGCGATCGACGCTCGCGCGAAGGCGCGCGCCGGCACGACGAGCGACGATCTCCTGGACCCGGCCGTGGACGCCTACGAGCTCGCGGGCGCGTTCACCTACGAGCCGCGCTGGACCGCCGCGCATTTTTCGTTCCTTCGCTCGTTCGTCCGCGCGATGTGCATGGACTCGGGCGAGGAGCTCCGCGCCGCGTGGCGCGCGATCCTCGCCCACGGCGGGCCCGAGGCGTGCCCCGAGGCGATGCGCCTGCTCGAGCGGATGCCCGACGAGCCCTACGCGGTGAACGCGGCCAACGTCACCGCCGCGCGCCGGGACAAGGCGATGCTCAAGGGCCTTTCGCCGACCGATCTGCAGACCGAATGGACCAAGTTCTTCCGCCGCTCCTACCGCGAGGCGCGCGAGGCGGCGGAACGGGGCGAGTGAGAATCCTGCGGAGATTCCGCGATTTTTCGCTTGCAAATGCGCCCGGAATGTAGTAAACATTGCCCCTGTCCGCGCGACCAAGGGCCCGAGTGGGCGCCATCGTGCGGGCGAACATCGAAAAGGAACAACCACACCATGGCTAAAGAAATCAAGACCAAGGCCCAGATCGTCGCCGCGGTCGCCGACAAGGCCGGCATCAACAAGAAGCAGGCCGCCACCGCCCTCGAGGCCCTCGTCGCCATCGCCTACGCCGGCGCCAAGACGGGCATCATGCTCCCCGGCCTCGGCAAGCTCGTGCTCGTGCAGCGCAAGGCGCGCAAGGGCCGCAACCCCGCCACCGGCGAGGTCATCACGATCAAGGCGAAGAAGGTCGTCAAGTTCCGCGTCGCCAAGGCGGCGAAGGACGCGATCCTCGGCAAGAAGTAAGCCTTCGGGAAGTCTTCCCACGGGGCGCGCACCTCGCGGTGCGCGCCCCTTTCTTTTCCGCTTCGCGGCCGCGCCCGCGCCGCGCGCGGGAACGCCGGCCGCCGGCCGGCGAAGCGGGCGACGACATGACCGAAGAATCCTTCCTCCGCTCCGGGCGCCTCGCGCTCGACACCGAGTTCGTCTGGACGAAGACCTACTACGCCCGGCTCGGCCTCGTGCAGGCCGCCGCGTCCGGCGGCCTCGACATCGACGCGGCGCTTCCGCTCGCCGCGATCCCGTTCCGCGCGAAGGACGGCGCGGAGGCGCGCGCGCGGCTCTACGATCCGCTGCGCTCCGACCCCGCGCCGCTCGGCGCCGCGCTCGCGAGCGAGGGGACGGTCAAGCTCTTCCACGACGCGCATCAGGACCTGCAGCACCTCGCGCGCTGGACCGGGTGCGTCGCGCCGAGGTCCGTCTTCGACACGCGCGTCGCCGCGGGTTTCTGCGGCCTCCCGTCGACGCTCTCGCTCGCCGCGCTCGTCGAGGCGACGTGCGGCGTCGCGCTGCCCAAGACCGAGACGCGCACCG
>CAMVRE010000124.1 GCA_947169825.1 uncultured Verrucomicrobiota bacterium
GAATGCTGAATGCTGAATGCTGAATGCTGAATGCTGAATGCTGAATGCTGAATGGGCGGCGCGCGGACGTCCGTGCGGCCCCCTTCGCTACGAGAGGCTCGGGATCTGGGCGGCGGCGACGGACTGGCCGAGGCGGCGCGCCTTCTCGTCGGGCATGAAGATGTCGATCTTCTCCGCGAGGGTCGGCGAGATCGCCTCGAGGCCCATGCGCGCGGTCTGGAGGAGGATGTCTCCGCCGAAGCCGCTCGTCACGCGCCCGAGGATCATGAGGTTCGAGAAGTCGTAGAACTCGTGGTACCACGCGGCGGCGTTCGCGAGGTAGCGGCCGACCATGAGGTAGACCTTGAGGGCGGCCTCCTCGCGCCTCTCCATCGCGGCCTGGACGGCCTTGAGGCGCTCCGGGAGCTTCATGTCCTTCGGGAACTTCATCCCGAAGCACTGGGCGAGGTGGTTCGTGGCCTGCTGCGAGAAGTACATCGCGCCGACGCCGGCGTCGCCGCTCCATTCGTCGCGCGCGGCGGCGGGGTTGAGGTCGACCGGTGCGAACGCCAGCTCGCTGATGCGGCCCGTGAGCGCGCCGTTCGGGTCGATGTAGCCGGCGGCCTCGGAGGAGCCCATCGCGATGCCGAGGATGCCCGTGCGCTTCATCGCGATCGCGCCGGCGAGCGCGGTGACGTCGCCGTCGTTGAAGACCTCGAACGGCACCTTCCAGTCGGCCTCGATGCGCTCGAAGAGGCCGCGGGCGACGGCCTTCTTCTCCGGCGCCCTCTCGAGGACGGCGCGGATGAGCGAGGCGGGGCCGAGGCGCTTGCCGACGAGCGTGCCGGCGGTGGAGCCGCCGATGGCGTCGACCCTGCCGCCGAGCGCGGCGGCGGCCTCCTTGAGGCCCGCCGTGAGCCTCTGGTAGTGGTACTCGGGGTCGGGCTGGTTGCGCGGGTCCCAGGGGAACTCCTTGGAGAAGACGACCCTGCCGCGCTTCAGGGCGGAGATCTTGAAGTCGCTCGCGCCGAGGTCGAAGCCGATGCGGTTGCCGTCCGTGTTGTTCTTCACGACGACGCGGCGCTCCTTCGTGTGCGGGACCTTCGCGAGCGGGACGACCTCCGCGACGAGCGGGCGGGCGTAGAGGTCGGTGAAGAAGCCGACGTCGAACGCGCGGGCGCCCTTCTTCGCGTAGGCCTTCGCGACGGGCCTCACGATCGCGTCGGGGCCGGCGATGCGCAGGCGCCAGCCGCCGGCGCCCCAGAGGACGAACTTGGCGACGCGCTCGACGAGGTGGCGCACCTCCGGGAGCGCCTTCGGGGCGATGCGGGAGGGCAGCGGGACGTCGAAGCGGCAGACGTTGCCGTCCTCGCGCTCCCACGCGAGGGCGACCTTGTCCTTCGAGCCGCGCGCGGCGGCGCGCAGGTCGTTCAGGGCGGCGAGGGGGGACTGGAACGGGGCGAGGTTCATTTGGGTGGTGGCGGGGTTGAAGGGGTTGAAGCGGACGCGGAATCGCCGGATCCGCCCTAGGCGTCGGCGCGGCGCTCGCGGCGCGCCTGGCCGAAGCGGACGACGGCGAGCAGGACCAGCACCGCGGCGAGGGCGAGCAGGATCGCGGTCACGACGCCGAGCGTCGGGTTGCCGGCCTTCCACGAGCCCGTGCAGAGCAGCCACAGGCCGGCCGACGAGACCGCCAGCATGAAGAGCATCGGGAAGAGCGTGATCCACCACGCCTTGCGGTTCTTGTAGAGCCACAGCGACGCGGTGAAGAGCGTGAGGCCCGCCAGGAGCTGGTTCGCCGAGGCGAAGACGTTCCAGAGGTTCTTCGCCGCCTCGGGGTTTCCGATCAGCAGCAGCGCGACGAGCGCCACGACGAGGCCCGTGGCGACGTACATGTTCGAGATCGGCGACGTGAAGGGGTTCGGGGGCCTCGTCCGGCCCTGCGGCCCCGTGAACAGCTCCTGCCAGGTGAAGCGCGCGAGGCGCGTGGCGGTGTCGACCGAGGTCATGAGGAACGCCGAGACGGCGAGCGACATGAACACGGTGCCGGAGCGCTCGGGGATGCCGAGCCTGGCGCAGAACGAGGCGAGGCCGCCCGCGAAGAGCCCGACGGCGGACTGGGAGCCGAGCTTTTCGAGCAGCTCGGGCTGCGCGAGCGTGCCGACGGCGAGGAGCGCCAGGATCGCGAGCACGCCCTCGAGCAGCATGCCGCCGTAGGCGACGGGGCGGATGTGTCTCTCCGAGGCGATCTGCTTGGCGGTCGTGCCGGACGCGACGAGCGAGTGGAAGCCCGAGCACGCGCCGCACGCGATGGTGATGAAGAGGAACGGGAAGAGCGGCGTCATCGCGCCCTTCGCGTTCGGGGCGCGCCAGCCCGCGAACGCGTCGAGGTTCACCGTGGGGGAGGCGGCGAGGACGCCGAGGAACCCGAGCGCCATCATCGCGTAGAGCAGGTAGCTGTTGAGGTAGTCGCGCGGCTGCAGCAGGAGCCAGACGGGGAGCGTCGAGGCGAGGAAGCAGTAGACGAGCAGCACGATCGTCCAGGCCGTCTGCGCGCCGGCCTTCGAGAGGCCGAACGCGGAGACGAGGTCGAGCGGCAGCTTCGTCCCGACCCAGATGCACGCGAACATCACGGGGACGAAGACGACGGTCGCCGCGAGGAGGGGGACCCTGAAGCGGTTCGTCGCGACGCCGAAGACGACCGCGAGCGCGATGAAGAGCAGCGAGGCCGTGGCGACCTCCGGGGCGTTCACGAACGTGAGCGCGACCTGGCGCGTGAACTCGGCGCAGACGAGGACGAGCGTGCTCCAGCAGAAGAGCAGGAAGAGGAGCTTGCCGGGGCGGCCGAGGACCGTCTCGATCACCGACGCGATCGACCGCCCCTCGTGGCGCACGGAGAGCCAGAGCGAGACCATGTCGTGCACGGCGCCGATGAAGATGCACCCGAGGACGACCCACGCGACGACCGCGCCCCAGCCGAAGTAGGCGGCGGCGATGGGCCCGACGATCGGGCCGGCGCCGGCGATCGACGCGAAGTGGTGGCCGAAGAGCACGGCGGGGTGCGCGGGGACGTAGTCCACGCCGTCGCCGTGGGTCTTCGCGGGCGTGGGGCGGGCGGGATCGACGCCGAGCACGCGCTCGATCAGGCGGCCGTAGAAGAGATAGGCGAGGGCGAAGAGCGCCGTCGTGCCGAGAAGGATGAGGATTCCGTTCATGGTGGTTCGGTTATCGATTCGCCGGTCCGGCGTCCGGACGGTCGGACGTCGGGCCGGGGGAGGGGACGAGGATCTTCATGCGCCCGCTCTCGACGGTGAAGCGGACGGCGCGGCCGGCGGCGACGAGCTCGCCGTCGAGCTGGATCGGGCGCGCCTCGGGGCGCTCGACCAGAAGGTCGCGGAAGGAGCGGCAGATCGCGCCCGGGAGGCTGCTCGTGCCGGTCGTGAAGACGGAGGCGATGTCGGCGAGCATCCGCGGCGCGTCGCGCCGGCGGCCGGCGACGAGCTCCATGCGGCCGTCGGAAGGGTCGGATCGCGGGTCGATGAGCGCGCCGCCGCCCCAGCCGGAGACGTTGCCGATCGTGAAGAGGAACGGGTCCTCGATGGTGAAGGTCTCGGTTCCGTCCACGGTCGCGGTCAGCGGCTGCGGCGCGTAGTCGAGGAGCGAAACGGCGCCGGCGAGGACGTAGGAGCCGACGCCGCGCAGCGGCATCCGGTCGTAGGCGCGGACGAGCTCCGCGTCCCAGGCGACGGAGGCGGAGACGAGGAACGGCGCGCCGTCCGCGTAGCCGACGTCGAGGTCGCGCACGGCACCGCGCGCGAGCTGCGCGACGGACGCGGCCGGGTCCATGTCCTGCCCGAAGTGGCGCGCGAGCCCGTTGCCGCTGCCGAGCGGGACGACGCCCATCGGGACGCCGGTGCCGACGAGCTCGCGGCCGATGGAGGAGACGGTGCCGTCGCCCCCGCACACGACGAGGCAGTCGGCGCCGTCCGCGAGCGCGGCGCGCACCATGCGCGCCGACTCCTCGCGCGAGGAGGGGAAATACCACGCGAGGTCCTCCGCGGCGTCCTTCCATTCGCGCGAGAAGGCCTCCTCCACGCGGTGGAACCGGGAGACCCCGGGCCCCGAGCGGCGGTTGTAGAAGACGCGGACCTTGCGGAATTTCACTTCGGGTGAGTATCCTAGCGGAAAGCCCCCCCGCGCGCAAGCCCGCGGATTGTCCTTGCCGCCGCGCCGTCTTCTGCTATACTCCGACCGCATGAAAGCCACCGCTCCCTCGAAGAAGAACGCCAGGACCGTCGTCGGCGCCATCGACCCCGACGTGCTCGCCTTCACCGTCGGCCAGGACCCCGTCCTCGACCTCCGCCTCGCCGAATGGGACTGCTACGGCACCGCCGCGCACGTCACGATGCTCTCGCGCATGAAGGTCGCGCCGAAGCTCTTCTCGAAGGAGGAGTGCGCCGCCGTCCTTCGCGAGCTCGCGAGGATCCGCGACGCCGCGCGCGCCGGGAAGTTCAGGATCACCGAGGAGGACCAGGACTGCCACCTCGCGATCGAGCGCAACCTCACCGAACGGCTCGGCGACCTCGGCAAGCGCGTCCACACCGGCCGCTCCCGCAACGACCAGAGCGCCACCGCGATCCGGCTCTTCGTGCGCGACCAGCTCCAGGGGACGGTCGAGGAGCTCCTCGACCTCGCGCAGGCGCTCGTGGCGTTCGGCAGGAAGAACCGCGCGATCCCGATGGTCGGCCGCACGCACCTGCAGCCCGCGATGCCGAGCTCCGTCGCGACGTGGGCGGGCGCCTACGCCGAGGAGCTTCTCTGCAGCGACGTCCCGTTCCTCGCCACGGCCTGCGACTGCGCGGACCGCTGCCCGCTCGGGTCGGCGGCGTCCTACGGCGTCCCGCTTCCGATCGACCGGGAGCTCACGGCGCGGCTGCTCGGCTTCCGCGGCCCGGTCGTCAACGTCCTCGCCGCCGGCAACTCGCGCGGCAAGGTCGAGGCGGAGACCTGCGCCGCCCTCGCTCAGGTCATGGTCACGCTCTCGCGCCTCGCGCAGGACCTCATCCTCTTCTCGATGCCGGAGTTCGGCTACTTCTCGCTCCCGAAGGAGTTCTGCACCGGCTCTTCGATCATGCCGCAGAAATACAACCCGGACGTGTGCGAGCTCGTCCGCTCCAAGGCGGCGCAGGTCTGCGGCCTTTCGGCGACGGCCAACGCGATCCTCGTCGGCATGCCCGGCGGCTACAACCGCGACCTGCAGGACACGAAGAAGATCGTCATGGAGGCGCTCGACACGACGCGCGCCTCGCTGCGGATTCTCGCGCGGCTCGTCGGCGGCCTGAAGGCGCATCCCGACCGGCTCCGCGCCGCGTTCGCCGAACCCGGCGTCTTCGCGACGGACCGCGCGCTGGAGCTCGTCGCGGGCGGCATGCCGTGGCGCGACGCCTACCATCAGGTGCGCGACCACCTCGAGGACCTGCGCGGCATGGATCCGGACGAGGCGATCGCGAAGAAGCGGCATCTCGGCGCGCCCGGCGCGATCGGCCCGTCCCTTGTGGCGCTCGGCGCGCTGGTCCGCACCCTCCGGGCGGACGTTCGCGCCGGCCGTGCGCGCGCCGAGCGCGCGCTCCTCAGGATCCTTCCCGAAACCAAGTAGAGGACAGAAGACATGAGCACCCAGATCCAGGCATTCCGCATGCACCTCAAGCCCGGCAACGAGGCCGAATACGCGCGCCGCCACGCGCAGCTCTGGCCCGAGATGAAGGAGCTGCTCCGAAAGGCCGGCGTGAGCGACTACAACATCTTCCTCGACCGGGCGACCGGCAACCTCTTCGCCGTGCAGCGCGTCTCCGGCGAGGGCGGTTCGCAGGACCTTGGCGACAATCCCGTCTGCCGCAAGTGGTGGGACTACATGGCGGACCTGATGGACGTCAATCCGGACAACTCGCCGGTCTCCGTCCCGCTCGAGCAGGTCTTCCATCTGGACTAGGCCGAGGCGGGGCCGAAATTTGCGGTTTCCTTCCGGGGGCGGGTGTGCTATCATCCGCGCCCGTCAACGCGACGCCCCCCGTCCGGGGGCCGCCCCAACACCCCACAAGGAAAGAACATGGAAATCACCGACATCCACGCGCGCGAGATCCTCGACTCCCGCGGCAACCCGACGGTCGAAGTCGACGTCGAACTCGCGGACGGCACCCTCGGCCGCGCCGCCGTCCCCTCCGGCGCCTCCACCGGCGTCAACGAAGCCCTCGAGCTCCGCGACGGCGACAAGAAGCGCTACCTCGGCAAGGGCGTCCTCAAGGCCGTCGAGAACGTCAACAAGGTCATCGCCCCGAACCTCATCGGCATGTGCGCCTGCGACCAGCGCGCCATCGATTACAAGATGCTCGCGCTCGACGGCACGCCCACCAAGAGCAAGCTCGGCGCCAACGCCATCCTCGGCGTCTCGCTCGCCGTCGCCAAGGCCGCCGCGCAGTCGCTCGGCCTCCCGCTCTACCGCTACATCGGCGGCGTCAACACCTACACGCTCCCCGTCCCGATGATGAACATCATCAACGGCGGCGCGCACTCCGACGCCCCGATCGCGTTCCAGGAGTTCATGATCCGCCCGGTCGGCGCCAAGTGCTTCCGCGAGGGCATCCGCATGGGCACCGAGGTCTTCCACAACCTCAAGAAGGTCCTCAAGGCCCGCGGCCTCTCCACGGCGGTCGGCGACGAGGGCGGCTTCGCCCCCAACCTCGACTCCATCGAGGACGCGCTCGACTCGATCATCGCCGCGATCAAGCAGGCCGGCTACAAGCCCGGCAAGGACGTCACGATCGCGATGGACTGCGCCTCGTCCGAGTTCTTCAAGGACGGCGTCTACGACTA
>CAMVRE010000125.1 GCA_947169825.1 uncultured Verrucomicrobiota bacterium
CCCTTGAACCGGACGCACCCGCCGTCGCGGTAGCGGCGGGCGGCGTCGAGGAGGCGCTCGCGCGTCGTCCTGAACTTCGCCGCGAGGCACGAGAGGCAGAGCGCCTCCGTCGCCTGCGGCCCGACGATCTTGAACGTCAGCGCCACGGCGACGGGCTCGACGGGCTTCTGGCAGACGGGACAGTTCACGCCTCGCCAGGCAGCGCGCTAGGCCTCGACCGGCGTGCAGCGGTAGACCTGGCAGGTGTGCGGCGGGATGTCGTAGGGGACGGTGTCGCGGCCCGAATACGAAATCTTCTTCGAGAAGACATCGCGCATCTTGAGCTTCATGCCGGACTGGTAGGGCAGACCGACGCGCTCAAGGTGGAAGCGGCCCCGAGCGGCGCCGTCACCGAAGTTCACGAACATCAGCGCGAGGTCCTTGCCGTCCAGGAGGCGCGCCACGACGCGCGGCTCCTCCTTGTTCGGCCAGTTCGTCTCCGGCATGTAGGGCTGCAGGGCGAGCGGGTCCTGGTTGATCCTCAGCAGCTCCTTGTTCGTGACGAGGGCGAGCGTGTCCCTGTCCATCGTGCGGATGTCGCAGCCGAGCATCAGGGGCGAGCCCCAGACGCACCACGCGGCGAACTGCACCTTGTACTCGTCGAAGGTCTGCGTCGGGACCTTGTCGCTCGCGACGTTGCCCCTCTTGTACATGCCGACGGTGAGCATGTCCATGTCGTTGAAGCAGTAGGGCGCGCTCGTGTCGAACTTCGGCATCTGCGAGACGGCGATCGACCTGGTGGACTCGAACGCGTCGAAGATGTCGCCCGTGGAGCGGTACATCCCGGCGCCCGTGGAGCGGATCCAGTGCCAGACGTCCTCGCTGCCCCAGTTGCACGCGGAGAAGAGGATGTCGCGCCCGCAGGTGCGCAGCGCCTGGCCCATGCGGCGGTAGTAGAACTCCGCCTGGCCGGAGAACGGCATGTCGCAGTAGTCGTACTTGAGGAAGTCGACGCCCCAGCGCGCGAACGTGCGCGCGTCGAGGAACTCGTGGTCGTAGGAGCCGGGATAGTCGCCGCAGGTGCGCGTGCCGGCGCAGGAGTACATGCCGAACTTGAGGCCCTTGCGGTGGACGTAGTCCGCGACGAACTTCATGCCGCGCGGGAACTTGACGGGGTCGGGGACGATCTCGTTGGTCTTCGGGTCGCGCTCGCGCATCGACCAGCAGTCGTCGATGACGACGTATTCGTAGCCCGCGTCCTTGAGGCCGAGCTTGACGAACTTGTCGACGCTCTCGAGGATCAGCTGCTCGCTGATCTTCTCGCCGAAGGTGTTCCAGGTGTTCCAGCCGAGGGGTGGGGTCTTGGGGTTCATGGGAGGGATGGGTTGGGTTTTGGAAATGCTGAATGCTGAATGCTAAATGCCGAATGATGGATGCCGATGGCGTGCGACAGGGTCACGGCCGCTTGCCGGCGTAGCCGAAGGGATGGGCGCTGTGCCACGCCCACGCGGAGGCGATGATCTTCTCCGGATCGGTCCACTCGGCCTTCCAGCCGAGGATGTCGAAGGCCTTGCGCGGATCGGCGACGAGTTCGTCCGGGTCGCCCGGGCGGCGCGGGGCGACGACCGCCGGGATCGGGTGGCCCGTCACGCGTCGCGCGGCCTCGACGATCTCCTTCACGGAGAACCCGCGGCCCGTGCCGAGGTTGAGGGCGCCGCAGAAGTCCGACTCGAGCGCGAGCAGGTGCGCGCGGGCGAGGTCGGAGATGTGGACGTAGTCGCGGACGCAGGTGCCGTCGGGCGTACGGTAGTCGTCGCCGAAGACGTCGACGTGGTCCTTGCGCCCGAGCGGGACGCGCAGGACGTTCGGGATGATGTGCGTCTCGATCTCGCGGTCCTCGCCGAGGCCGCCCTCGGCGCCGCAGGCGTTGAAGTAGCGCAGGAACACGGGCCGGAACCCGTGGATGCGCTGGTACCACCCGAGCATTCTCTCGAAGAGCAGCTTCGATTCGCCGTAGGGGTTGGTGGGGCGCTGCGGCGTGTCCTCGGTGATCGGCATATGGTCCGGCTGGCCGTAGGTGGCGCACGTCGACGAGAAGACGATGCGCTTCACGCCGCAGGCCTTCATCGACTCGGCGAGGTGGATGCCGCCGATGTCGTTGTTGCGGAAATACTTGCCGGGATCGGCGGAGGATTCGCCGACGAGCGCGTAGGCGGCGAAGTGCATCACCGCGTCGGGCTTCGCGGCGCGCATCGCCTCGAGGATCTCGCCCTCGTGGCGCAGGTCGCCGACGATCAGGCGGGCGCGCGGATCGACGGCCTCGACGTGGCCGAGCTCCATCGAGTCGAAGACGACGACCTCGTGGCCGGCGTCGAGGAGATGCTTCGCGGCGCAGCTGCCGATGTAGCCGGCGCCTCCTGTCACGAGAACTTTCATTTGCCTTCCTGGGCGAGTTTGTCTTCGAGGGACTTGAGCTGTGCCTTGAGCGCGGCGACGTCGGCCTTGAGGTTCTCGACGGCGCGCGGGACGTGGAACTGGCGGATGGCCTCGCGCTTCGTGACGGCGGGGCTGCCGAGATACGAGCCGGGCTCCTTGAGGTCGCCCGCGACGCCGGCGTGCGCGAGGATCTCCACGCGGTCGCCGATCTCGAGGTGGCCGGCCAGGCCCGCCTGGCCCCAGATCATCACGCCGGTGCCGAGGTGCGTCGAGCCGGCGATGCCGACCTGCGCGACGATGCCGCAGTAGGGGCCGGTGCGGACGTTGTGCGCGATCTGCACGAGGTTGTCGATCTTCGTGTGGGGGCCGATGACGGTCGATCCGAAGCGCGCGCGGTCGATCGCCGCGTTGGCGCCGATCTCGACGTCGTCGCCGATCTCGACGTTGCCCAGCTGCGGGATCTTCTCGACCCGGATGCCATCGGGACCGACCTTCGTGTTGTAGCCGAAGCCGTCGGCGCCGATCACGGTGCCGTTGTGGATCGTGACGCGGTTGCCGAGGCGGCAGCGCTCGCGGATCGAGACCATCGGGTAGAGGTGGCACTCCTCGCCGAGGACCGCCTCGTCCGCGACGACGGCGTGCGCCTCGATCACGCACCGGTCGCCGACGACGGCGCCGGGGCCGATCACCGCGAGCGGGCCGACGTAGACGTCCCTGCCGAGCTTCGCGGTCGGGTCGACCACGGCGCTCGGGTGGATGCCGGGCGCGCGGACGATCGCGGGCTTCGTGAAGAGGGGGACGGCCTTCGCGAAGGCGAGGTCGGGCGACTCGACGCGCAGGAGCGCGCCGCCGGCTTCGGGGGGCGGCAGGGCGCAGTCCTCGCGGACGAGGACCGCGGTCGCCTTCGTCGAGGCGAGCTGCTTGGCGTACTTCGGGTTCGCGAGGAACGAGACGTCGCCGGGCAGCGCGTCGTGGAGCGACGAGACGCCGGTGATCTCGGCGTCGGGCGGGGCGGCGCCCTCGAGGCGGCCGCCGACGAGGGCGGCAAGTTCGGAGAGCCGCATCGCTACTTCGCCTCCGTGGCGGTGGCGGCGGGCTTTCCTTCCGCGGGCGCGGCGCCCGCGGCGGCGTCGACCTCCTCGCGGCCGAACATCGCGCCGAGGCGGCCGAGGAGGGCCTCCTGGTCCTTCTCGGCCTGCTCGCGGCTGCCGCCGATCGCGGCGATGACCTCGTCCGTGACGTCGATCGCGTCGGAGGCGTAGAGGAAGACGGGCGTGGGGACGCCGGCTGCGACGTTGGCGGACTTCTTGTCGACGACGAGGTCGTAGCCCTTCGCCTTGGCGATCTCCTCGATCCGGGAGCGGATGTCGATCATGACGTTGGCGAAGAGCTCGCCCTCGCGGCGCTGGAGCTGGCGGCGCAGGCCGGCGACGAACGCCTCGATCTCGTCGGTGGTCTTCGCGTACTGCATCTGGAGGTCCTTGGCCTTCGCCGTGGCCTGGTCGCGCGCGGCGGCGCCCTGGACGGGGTCGAGGGCGACCTTGCGCGCGGCCTCGAACTCGTCGCGGAGCTTGTCGCGGGCGGCGAGGCGGTCGTCGCGCTCCTTCTCGAACTTGGCCTGCATGTCGAGCAGCTCGGCGCGGTTGCGGGGCGTCTGCGGATGTGCGAGGACGACGAGGGAGAAGTCGACGGTGGCGATCCTGGCGTCGGCCGGCGCGGAAAGCGCGGCGGCGGCGAGGAGGGCGAGGAGGATTCGTTTCATGGTGGCGTGGCGGGGTGTTCGATGGATTGGGGAAGGAAGGCGGATTCTAGCAAGCGCCCGGAGCGGGCGCAAGCGGGGCGGCAAGGAGCTTGCGGCCGTCGAGCGCCTCCCAGCGCGCGAGGGTGGAGGTCATGAAGTCGACCTGGCGCCGCTGGACCTCGGCGGCGGGAAGGTCGAAGGGGATGGGCTCGCCGCAGGCGAGGCGGAGGGGGGAGCGCGTGTGGACCGTGGCGAGGTCGCGGTGCCACTTCCCGATGCGGAGGAAGTCGGAGGCGACGCAGACCGGCACGACGGGCACGCGCGCGTGCTGGGCGAGCTTCGTCCCGAGCGTGCGGAAGAGCGCGGGGTCGAACGTGCGCTCGCGCTGCCCCTGGGGGAAGAGCACGACGAAGCGGCCCGAGCCGAGGATGCGGCCGCCCTCCGTGAGCACCGCGCGCAGGTCGGCGACGGGGCTCTTGCGGTCGACGGGGATCGGGTCCATCGCCCGCAGGCCCGGGCCGATGAACGGGTAGGAGAGCAGGGAGCGCTTGAGGACGAACGTCATCGGCCCCCACGGCGCGAGCGAGCCCGGCATGAGGTAGGTCTCGAGCGCGGAGACGTGGTTCACGACGACGACCGCCGGGCCGCCGCCGAGCGCGTCGAGCGCGCGGAAGCCCTCCATGTGGACCGTCCCGCCGAGCTTCTCGACGAGGGCGAAGACCATGTGCGAGCGGCGGGCGATGGCGATCTTGTCGAAGCCGGGGCGGCGGCAGGCGCGGAGGAAGCTGGCGTAGACGCGGAGCATGCCGGCCTGGAAGAGCGGCGTGGCGATCCAGGAGGGGAGCGGACGGCGGCGGACGGCGGCGGGCGTCTCGTAGGCGCCGGTCTCGCCGAGGATGCGGAGGAATTCTTCGGTGGACATCGGAGGGGAATCAGCGGGACCAGGTCCCGGCAATGACGTTGGAGCGGCGCTTGCCGTCGGGGGAGACGATGACGAACGCGGCCGCGCATGGGTTGGGAACGCCCTCGAGGCTCCAGCCGTGATAGCCGGAACGGACGTTGGTGAAGTTTCGCGACCGGCGCGACGAGGAGATCCAGTCGAACTTGCCGCCGACCCACTGGCCGTTCGTCTTCTGGACGAAGAGGCAGGCGATGCCGCCGAGGGCGCCGCTGGAATAGCCCCACGCGGAAAGGTCGTGGTTGTAGGTGAACGAGATGCCTCTGGACGAGAAGCGGGCGCCGGAGATGACGACTCCGCCGTTGCGGGCGCCGGAGCCGTTCGGCTTGCCGCCGAAGGTCCACTTGAGCGAACCGAAGGAAACCTGGTCGGCGCCGACCGCGCCGGACGATGGAGCGGAGGGTTCCGCGGGCTGCGTCGCCGCGGACTGCGTCGCCGCCTGCTGCGTCGCCGCGGGCTGCGTCGTCGTCGGCTTCGCCGCGGGCTTCGTCGCCGCGGGTTTCGCCGCGGGCTGCGTCGTCGTCGGCTTGGCGGGCTCGTTCCACGTGCCGCTCCCGCCGCCGGAGTCGGATCCTTCGCATCCGGCGAACGGCAGGGGAAGGAGAACGGCGGCGAGAAGGGCGCGAGCGAGGCGTGCGGTCATGTGCGGCGTGGCGGGGTTCGGAGGACGTGCGTTGCGGGGTAGTATACCGAAACCGACCCGGCGGAACAAGGAAAACGTTCGCGCGGGCGCGCGGAGAAAATGCGGAAGCCCGCGGCGCGGGGCCGCGGGCTTCCGGAGCGGGTCGGAGCGGGACTACTTGGCGTCGGCCGCGGGAACGACCGAGACGACCTTGCCGCCCTTCTCGAACTTGACGTTGCCGGCGACGACCGTGAAGAGCGTGTCGTCCCCGCCGCGGCGCACGTTGGCGCCGGGATGGAACTTCGTGCCGCGCTGGCGCACGAGCACCTCGCCGGCCTTGACGGCCTGGCCGCCGAAGCGCTTCACGCCGAGGCGCTTGGGATTGCTGTCGCGGCCGTTGACACCCTGGTGGGACTTGGACATGGCGTCTTTTCCTTTCTGGGGTTAGATGGACTTGACGACCGCGCGGGTGAGCTCCTGGCGGTGGCCGACGGTGCGGGAATAGCCCTTCCGGCGCTTCTTGTCGAAGCTGATGAGCTTCGGGCCGCGGAACTGCTCCGCGATCTCGAGCGTCACGCGGGCGCCCTCGACGTAGGGGGTGCCGACCTTGAGCGACGTGCCGTCCGAGACGGCGAGGACCTTGTCGATCTCGACGGTGGCGCCCTTCTCCTCGGGAAGGCGCTCGATCTCGATCGTGTCGCCGGCCTGGACGCGATACTGCTTTCCGCCGGTTTCGATGACTGCGTATGCTTGCATGGGGGGCTGAGCCTCTCTTTCGTGCTGTGGATGTGGACCGCGTCGCCGCGGGCCGGGGTCTGCCGCGCAAGAGGGAAAAGTTGCGTGAAGCGGGCGGGAGAATACCAGAAACCCCCGTTCGACGCAAGCCCGAAAATCGGCGCGCTCCGCGAAGGCCGTTTGACCCGCATGGGGGCGTGTGCTATCCTCCCGCCCCGTTCGCGCGCCGGAGGGTCCCGCCCGATGGCGCATCCCCCCTCCCCCACCCCGCGGCCGGGGTCCCGCCCCGCGCCTGCATCCAACACAAGGAGAAACCGAAATGTCCCGCATCTACAACTTCAACGCCGGCCC
>CAMVRE010000126.1 GCA_947169825.1 uncultured Verrucomicrobiota bacterium
GAGCACGGGCAGGGCAGGACGGATCGCGGCTACGCTTTTTCTAGAACCGCTCTAGGCCTTCCGGTCGAGGTGGCGCCGGGCGGTGTTCCGGCTCACGCCGAGCGCCTTGGCCGTCTCCGTGAGGTTGCGGCCGTGGCGCTCGTAGACGCGGTTCACGAAGGCGCGGACGGCCTCGTCGAGGTTTTCGCCGGCGCCGGAGGGCTGAGGCGGGGAAAGCGGCAGCGGGGCCGCGGGCGCGGGCTCGCCGGGCGCGGGGTCGAACGCCGCGAGTCGCGCGACCTCGGCGCGCTCCTCCTCGACGAGCTGCGGGATCGTGAGGTCGTCGAAGAGCGTCGCGCGCTCGAGGACGTTCGTGAGCTCGCGGACGTTGCCCGGCCAGTCGTAGGACTGGATTGCGGCGAGGTCCTCCCTGGAGAGCGGCTTGCCCTTCGGGACGAGGGACGACCAGATCTGCCGCGCGGTCGCGGCGATGTCGCTTTCGCGCTCGCGCAGCGGCGGCATCCGGATCTGCACGACGGAAAGGCGCCAGTAGAGGTCCTCGCGGAAGAGCCGGCGGCGAACCAGGTCGCGCAGGTCGCGGTTCGTGGCGGCGACGACGAGCACGTCGACCTTCGTCTCCTTCGACGCGCCGAAGGACTGGACGACGCCGTCCTGCAGCACGCGCAGCAGGACGCCCTGCACGTCGAGCGGGAGCTCCGCGATCTCGTCGAGGAAGAGCGTGCCGCCGGAGGCGTCGCGGAAGAGGCCGGGCGAGTCGGCCTTCGCGTCCGTGAACGCGCCCCGCACGTAGCCGAAGAGTCGGCTCTCGATGAGGTCGCGGGCGACGGTGGCGCAGTTGAACGCCAGGTAGGGGCCCCGGCGGCCCGACTGGACGTGGAGCTGCTGCGCGACGGTCTCCTTGCCGACGCCGCTCTCGCCGGTGACGAGGACTCGGCGGACGCCGCTCTTCGCGATGCGTCCGATCTCCTTGCGGACCTTGCGCATCGCCGGGCCGGAGGCCTGGAGCTCGCGCGTGCCGAATCGGATCCAGTGGTTCACGAGCGTCTGCGCCGGCTCGCCCCATTTTGCGGGGGGAACGCCGAGGGCGAGATCTCGGACGACCGACTCGAGCGCGGCGAAGTCGTGCGCATTGGAGAACATCCACCCCGCTGCCTTGTAGCGCTCCTGCCAGCGGTGCGCGACGTCGGTCGGAGTCTTTTCGACGAGCGTCGCGAGCAGTGGCGCGGCCTCGACGCCGAGCTCGCGTGCGACGAACCCGGCGAGGCTTCCCTCGCCGACGTGCGCCTCGAAGAGGGACTGGACGGAGCCCGGAACCTCGTCGGGGACGGGATGCCCGGCGCTATACCAGACGAGCTTCGCGCCGCCCTTGACAAGTCGGCCGAAGGCGCTTTCGAGCCGGGCGGGGTCGGCGACGCCGAGACCGATGCCGATCAGATGGACCGCGGAGTAATCGGTCGGCCGGAACGTGTCGAGGACGTCGGGCAGGACGCCCATGCTCGCGAACGCGACCTGCGCCTCGGGGAAGCGCTTGAGCGCGATGGCGGTGGCGACGAGGTGCTCGGCGAGGATGCCGAGGCCGGAGACGAGGAGGATCTTCTTCATGGCGGGGTGGGGATGGCGATGGATGGGCGGGGGGAAGGGGATCCGGGGCGCTAGCCCGTGGCGGCGTCCGCCGCGGGATCCTTCGGCTTGCGGGCGCGGCGCCTTGCCGGCGCGGCGCCGGTCGGGGCGGAGCCGGAGACGCCCGGCCCGGCGAGCGTGCTCGTCCCGTCGCCGCGGGGGCGGACCTCGACGATGTCGAAGCCGTGCGTCTTCACGGCGTCGACGTGGGAGACGACGCCCACGTTGCAGCCGGCCCCATGCAGGTCGGAGAGCGTCTTGAGCGCGAGCTGGAGCTTCTCGGCGTCGAGCGTGCCGAACCCTTCGTCGAGGAAGAGCGTCTCGATCGGGAGGTCCTTGCCGGCGAGACGCCCGAGGCCCAGCGCGAGCGCGAGGGAGACGAGGAACGTCTCGCCGCCCGAAAGGTTCGAGATCGGGCGATGGTCGTCCGCCTGCCAGTGGTCGACGGCGACCGGGACGAGCTCGTTGTCGGCCGGGTCCCAGTCCAGCTCGTAGCGGCCGGAGGTCATGGCGAGCAGCGGCCCGTTCGCCTCGACGAGCAGCTTCCCGAGCGTGATGCCCTGCGCGTAGACGCGGAAGGCGTTGCCGTCCTGCCCGCCGAACCAATCGTTGAGCTTCTTCCACTTTTCGTGGAGGGCGCGGGCCTTTTCCCAGTTCGTTTTCGCTTCCGCGCGGTCGTTCTCCTTTTGAACGAGTCCCGCGAGTTCGGTTTCGGCCGAGCCCTTCGCCGAGTCGGCCTTTCCCTTCTCCTCCTTCCTTTCTCCGAGAAGGCGTTCGAGCTCCGCGGACGAACGGGGATTGTCGGGCCTGTTGCTATCGTGCCTCGCCTTTCGGTCCGAGAGGGACTTCTCCAGCGTTTCGATCTCGGTGTTCTTCGCGGCGATGCCGTCCGCCTTCGCCTTGTGCGCGCCGAACGTCGCGTCGTCCAGCCGCGCGGCCGACCACGCGTCTTCGTCCGGAAACGACCCCGCAAGCGCCGCGTGGAAGGCGGTCTCTTCTTCTCCGATGGTTTTCGAAAGACCGGCGATCTCCCTGTCGACCGTCTCGATGGCCCGTTTGGCCGCATCGACCTTCGCCTTCGCGGCCGCAAGATTCGCTTGCGCGGCCGCGACGCCCCCGTCGGCGGCTTTCTCCGCGTCGTCGACGTCCTTCCGCGCCTGGGCGACGGTCTTGCCGACGAGAAGTTCGGCGAGTTGCGCGCGGAACCCCTTGCAGGCGTTGTCGTGTTCCGTCCGCTTCTTCGCCTCGGCGTCCGCTTCCTCGCGGAGCCGCTTGGCATCGGCGCGTTTCCGCGTGGCTTCTTTGCGCGCGTGCGTCGCGGCGTCCCGGACGCCCTGGAGCGCGAGAAGGCCGTTCTGCTTGTCATTCGCGGTCGTTTGCTGGACTTGCTGGAGTTTGCCCTGCGCCTTGGCCAGGATTCCGGCCTTCGCCGTCTCGGCGTCGCGGATGGTCTTCTGGTCCCGCTCTTTCGCCTCGCGGGCGGACTCGGCGTTCTTCCATGTCCGTTCGGCCTTCGCAACGGTTGTTTCAAGATCCGGCGGAACGTTTGCGGAGGCGGTGCGGTAGACCGAGCCGCAGAGAGGGCACGCGTCGCCGTCTGCGAGAAGGATTCGCTGTTCAAGCGCCCACTTGAGACCGTCGAACACCCTCTTCGCCTCCGCTTCGGTCTCTTTCAGGCGCTCCAGTTCGGAATCCGTTCCTTTCGCCTCGTCCGCCCGGAGCGCGTCGGCCTTTTTCTTCGCAGCGTCGTATTGCTCATGGGCGGCTTCCACCTGTTTCTCCGCCTTCGCGACCGATGCGTCCGCGGCGGCGGCGGCGGCGAGCGTCTCGAACACGGCCTCCGTCGAGAAGTTTGCCGGAACGGCCGAACCGGGCGTCCATGCGGTCGCGGCGGCGGCGAGGGCCTCCGCGCGAGCTGCGGCGCTTTCCGCATTCTTGGCGTCGTTTTCGGCGGCGGTCGCCTTCCCGTCGGCGACCGTAGCCGTTTTTGTCGCGGAAGAGAGAAGCGCGATTTCGGCATTGAGTTTCTTTTCGATGTCGTCCGCCTTGTCGATGGTCTTCCGTTTCTCGGTACACTCGGAGGCGACCTTCGCCTGGTCCCGGTTCGCTTCGCCGAGCTTGTCGTTGCATTTCTGGACTTCGCCGTCGGCCGTTTTCTTGTCGCCGGCGTGTCCGTCTCGGCGGGATTCCGCGGCGGCCTTGTCCGCCCGGTGTTTCGCGAGGGGGGCGTGCTTGGCGTCGAACGAGCGCGCGAGAACGGCCTGTTCGTAGGCCGGACGGTCCGCCGCGAAGGCCTTTTCCAGGCCGGTTGCGTCATCGCGTTTCGTCTTCAGGTCCTCCGCCTCGGTCTTGAATCCCGCTTCCGCGTCGACCCAGTTCTTTTCGGCATCGAGCGCGGCGATCTCCTTCGCGAGCCGATCCGATCTGTCCTCCGCGTCCTTCCGTTTCTCCTCGGCGCCCTTCTTCTCCGCGTCCAGTTTCTCGTTCGCCGCCTGGATGCTCCTGTCGATCTCCTCGTCCGACGGCTTCTTCTTCCTTCCGTCCGCCGGCACCGCCAGTCCGATGCGTTCGAGCAGGACGGTCTCCGCGTCGCTCCGGGCATCCTTCGCCTTCTGGCAGGCGGCGAAGACCCTGCGCCCCGCTTCGGAGAAGCGGGTGTCGCGGACGGCCTTCTCGAGCAGGTCGGCGCGCTCGCCCTTCTCCGCGGTGAGGAACGAGGCGAAGTCCCCCTGCTGGAGGACGACGGAACGGACGAACTGCTCGAACGTGAGGCCGGCGGCGTCGACGGTCATTCGCGCCGCCTCCGTCGCGTCCTTCGCCTTGACTTCCGTCGACCCGCCGTTCGCGTCGATCCGGAACAGCTTGCGCGTGATCTTCTGCAGTGCGCCGTCCGCGGCGTTTCGGGCGCGGTGCTGCTCCCAGCGGGCGCGGTAGCGGAGGCCGTCGACGCCGATGAAGTCCGCCTCGGCGATGCATTCGCCGGTGCCCTCGGTCATCACGGCGTTTTCGGTTTTCGAGAAGCCGTTCCCCTGGCGCGCCGTCATGCCGTAGAGCGCGAGGGCGATCGCGTCGAGGATGGACGTCTTGCCGGAGCCCGTCGGCCCGGAGACGACGAACGCCTCGGAGCGGAACTCGGGCGAATCGAAGTCGATCGTCCAGGTCCCGGCGAGCGAGTTGACGTTTGTGAGCGATACGCGGAGGATCTTCATGCCGTCGCCTCCCTTCCGCCGGTCGCGTCCTCGGCGGCGGCCTCGCCGCCGGCCCCTCCGTCCGTCCCGGGATCGAGGGCCTTGGCGAGCAGGCCGAGATACTCCCGGATCTGTGCGGGCTCGAGGCCGAGCGCCTTGAGGCGGCGCTCCGCGAGGGACATCGGCGTGAAATCGGAAAGGTCGCGGCCGGCCGCGTCGGCCAGGGCGGCGCGGCGGGCGCCGTCGTCCTCGGCGCGCACGACGGCGAGCGTGACGGACGAGTCCCGGACGGCCTCGCGCAGCATCTGCCGGAACGCCACGGAGTCGCCGCCGCCCTTCGCGAGCGTTGCCTCGATCCACGCCGTGGAGTCCGGATGCGCCGCCAGCCGGGCGCGGAGCGTTCTCTCGACCTCGTCGACCGTTCCGCGGATGCGCCAGAACTCCTGCGCGTCGCGGTAGGGCTCGAAGCGCGGGCGGACGGCGCCGTCCTCGAACTCGACGACGACCACGCCCTTGTCCCGCTTCCGGCGCTCCTCCTCCGGCGCCTCCGGGTCGACCGCCTCGGAGAAGCTCATCGGAATCGGCGCGCCGGCGTAGCGGACGGTGTCGCGCCCGCCCACGGCCTGGTGGACGTGGTAGTGCCCGAGCGCGACGTAGTCCGCGTCCGGGAGCGCGTCGAGGCCGATCTCGTCGAGGCCGCCGACGGCGCGCCGCATCCGCTCCGAGACGTCGTCCGAGGGCGACGCGCCGGCGAACGAGGCGTGCGCGGCCAGGACGAGCGGCGACCCCGCGGGCGCCTTGGCGCGCGCGGCGGCGGCCACCGCCGCGCAGTGCGCGCGGAATCCGGCGTCGAGGCGGGCGGACGGCGGCGCGTCGTCCGCGACGCCCGCCGCGCGCGCGGCCGCGGAGAGCTCCGCGCCGCGCAGGAACGGAACCGCCGCGAGGGCGAGGCGGCCGCCGTCGGCGCAGGCGAGGGCGAACGCCTCCGTCTCCGCGATCCCCTCCGGCGTCTCCGCCGCCTCGGGGACGACGACGGCGCCGACCTCTTCGAGGACGGGCTTCGGCGCGCCAAGGAGGGCGGGGGAGTCGTGGTTGCCGGCGACGACGGCCACATGCCGCGCCGAACCGTCCGCATGGACGTCCTTCAGGAACCGGTAGTATTCGGCGAGCGCCTCGTTGGACGGCGCGCCGGTGTCGAAGACGTCGCCGGAGACGACGAGCAGGTCGGGCCTCTCGCGCCGGAGCAGGCCCCGGAGCCATTCGAGGAACCGGCGCTGCTCGTCGAGCCGGTTGCGGTTGCCGAACCGGGCGCCAAGGTGCCAGTCGGCGGTATGGACGATCTTCTTCATGGGATGCAGTATACCACGTTCCGGTTCAAAAATAAACCGGCGGCGGAAAGTTTCTTACCGGCCGGCGGCGACGGCGGCCGGGGCGTCCGGGGCGGACGCCGCGGCGGCGAAGGAGGACTCCTCGACGAGGCGGCGGAGGCCGGGGGCGAGCTCGTGGAGGAGGAGGAGGCGCGCCGGGATGCCGGCGAAGTCGCGCCGGGCCAGGGCGAGGAAGCGGTCCGCCGCGGAGCCGAGGCGGCAGCGCGCGGCGCCGTCCGCGTCCTCGACGATCCCGACGCGCGCCAGGTCGCGGCGGAAGTCCGGGTTGTGGCTCCCGCTCTGCCCGCGCGCGAACTGCCGGACGTGCGTCATCTCGTGCAGGAGCGTGTGCGCGAGCCCCTCGGCGCCCACGTGTCCGCAGTGGAAGAGGTTGAAGGTGATCTTCGGCTCGGCGAGCGACCCGCCCGGGAGACGGCGCGGCGGGGTCGCGTAGGCGACGACGCGCGTCGGCGTCTCGCGCACGTTCACCGCGAGGCGGCAGCGCGGCAGCGCGCCGCCCCAGCCGAGCGCATTGGCCGCGTCGTAGAGGCGGTAGAGGTCGCGGTAGGTCGTCGCCGCGATGCGCTCGGCCTCCGTCCCCCGCGGGAC
>CAMVRE010000127.1 GCA_947169825.1 uncultured Verrucomicrobiota bacterium
GCCTCCGTCTCGAACGTCGACGACCCGTCGAACTGGTTCTCGCTCTGGTTCTAGGGGAGGCGCGAGACGAGGAGCGGGATGGCGCGCTCGAACGAGACGCCATACCAGTGGCTTTCGGCGGTGGCCTCGATCGAGGCGCATACGACGTCCGCCGCGAGCGCGGAGGCGTCGAGGGCGGAGAGCCCGCGGAGGACCGCGCCGGCGAAGACGGCGGCGAAGACGTCCCCCGTGCCGTGCGCCATGCGCGGGAGGCGCGGATTGAAGTCGTAGAGGATCGACGAACCGTCCGAGACGGCGGTTCCGAGCCGCTCCGGGTCGAAGGAGACGCCCGTCAGGACGACGTTCTTCGCGCCGAGCGCGTGCAGCCCCGCGACCGTGTCCTCGACGAACGCCTCGCCGTATCCCTCCAGCACGGGCTCGCGTCCGAGCAGAAGCGCCGCCTCGGTGAGGTTCGGGAGGATGTAGTCCGCGCCCTTGCAGAGGCGCGCCATCTTCGACGGGAAGTCCGGCCCGAAGCCCGTGTAGAGCCGGCCGTTGTCGGCCATCGCCGGGTCGACGAACCGCAGCGCGCCCGGCGCGGCGCAGCGTTCCATGATCGAGAGGATCGGGTCGATCTGCGGCTCGCAGACGTAGCCCGTGTAGAACGCGTCGAAGCGGATGTCCTGCTTGCGCCACTCCGCCTCGACGCGCGGCATTTCGTCGGTGAGGTCGCGGAAGGTCCACGACGGGAATCCGCCGGTGTGGTTGGAGAGCACGGCGCTCGGCAGCACCGCGCACTCGACGCCGCACGCGGAGACGAGCGGCAGCGCCACGGTGGCGGAGCACTGTCCGACGCACGAGACGTCCTGGATGGTGAGAAGTCTCTTCGGGGAGGCGGAGGAATGCGGCTGGTCTGGCATGGGTGGTCTCGTTGTTCTGGGTTCGCGACAACGGGGGGAAGTCTAGATGTTTCTATTGATAGAGTCAAGCGAAAAAGCGACCCCTCCGGTCCCGGGGCGGTCAGGAGAGGACGAGCGCCAGGGCGCCGACCGCGATGCAGTAGGGGCCGAACATCCAGAAGGCGCCGCGCTCGAGCACGCGCACGACGGTGCGAAGCGCCAGGTATCCGACGGCCCCCGCGAGTGCGGCCGCCGCGAGGGCGGGGCCGATCGGAACCGGGAAGCCCGGGAAGTCCCGGCCGTCCAGCGCCGCCTGGATGCGGCCCGTCTCCAGGAACTCGAGCAGGGCCGCGCCGGCGATCACGGGGATCGACATCACGAAGGAGAACTCCGCCGCGTCCTTCGCCCCGAGGCCGCAGAGCCGCCCCGCGAAGATCGACGTGCCCGACCGGCTGACGCCCGGAAGCACCGCGATCGCCTGCCCGACGCCCATCGCCAGCGCGCGGAGGCCGTCGAGCGGCCGCGCCGCGGCGCGCCGTTCCGCCAGGCCCGAGAGCAGCAGCAGCGCGCCGTTCGCGACGAGCAGCGCCGCCACGGCGCGCGGGGAGTCGTAGATCCGGTCGACGCGGTCGCCTCCGCACGCGTAGGCGATCCCCGCGGGCAGCATCGAGAGGAGGACCCACGCGGCGTAGAGCAGTCCCGCGCGCCGCCCGCGCGCCAGGTCGGCGAGGATCGAGGCGAGCCGCCTCCGGTAGAAGACGCAGACCGAGAGGAGCGTCCCGACGTGCAGGAACAGCTCCAGGTCCGGACCGGGCGACTCCACCCGGAGAAAATGCTGCGCGAGCACCAGATGCCCCGAGCTGCTCACGGGGAGGAACTCGGTCAGCCCCTGGACGACCGCCAGGCACAGGATCTTGATCGCGTCGGTCATGTCCCGGGATACTACCATGCCCCCTCGCCCGTCGCAAGCGCGACGCGCGACGAAGGCCTCCTTGCGGGGTCGGGGAGGGCGTGGTAGACTGCACGGGCATGTCCAGCGAACTGGAAAGGGATGCCGCGCGCGCGCGGCGGAGGGCGCTCGCGAACCTGCGGGTCGTCCTCGTCGGGACGCTCTACGGCGGCAACGTCGGGAGCGCGTGCCGCGCGATGGCCAACTGCGGCGTGCGCGAGCTGCGGCTCGTCGCGCCCGACCCGGGCCTCACGTGGGAGTTCGCCGAGCGCATGGCCGTCCACGCGACGGACATCCTCGCCGCGCGGAAGACCTTCGCGACGCTCGCCGAGGCGGTCGCGGACTGCGTCGCCGTCGCGGGGACCTCGCGCCGCGGCGGGCTCTACCGCCGCCACTTCGCCGACTCGCGCGAGGTCGCGCCGGAGCTGCTCGACCTGGCGGAGACGGGCCCCGTGGCGCTCGTCTTCGGGCGCGAGGACAAGGGTCTCCTCAACGAGGAGCTGCTGCTCTGCACGCACGTCGTCCAGATCCCCGCCTCGCCCGACTACCCGAGCTACAACCTCGCGCAGAGCGTGCTGCTGCTCTGCCACGAGCTCTACCGCGCGGCGGCGGGCCCGGCGCGCAACCGGGAGCTGGAGAGCTCGCCGCCGGCGACGGCGGACCTGCGCGGGCGGATGCTCGCGAAGCTGCGCGCGCACCTGCTCGAGACCGGCTTCATGCAGGAGGACAACGCCGACCACATGATGGAGGGCTTCGGGCGCGTGTTCGCGCGCGGCGTCCGCACCGAGGCCGACGCGAAGCTCGTGATGGGCGCGGTGCAGCAGGCCGGCTGGGCGCTTTCGAAGCGCCGGTAGCGTCCGCCGTCCCGGCGGACACCATGCCGCGGGGACCGCGGCCGCTGCCGTTCCGCCCGCCGCGCGGCGGACGGGCGGGGCGGAAAGGAAGCGCGCCGCCCGGGGAAGCCGGACGGCGCGCGGAGGGAAGGGCGGGGGAGGGGACTACTTGTCGCCGTCCTCGTCCTTCTTCCCGTCGGCGGGGGCCGCCTCGGGCGTCCACTCCTCGCCGCCGAACGCCTGGTCGAAGGCGGAGGCGAGGCCGACGATGTTCTGGCCGGCCTTGAGCGACTGCTCGCTCTTGTACTCCTCGGGCATCGGGAAGTCCGCCTCGGCGTCGTTCTTCTCGCGCAGCGAGAGGCCGATGCGGCGCTCGTCGCGGTCGATGCGGACGATGCGGGCCTCGACCTCCTGGCCGATCTTGAGCGCGTCCTTGACCTTCTCCACGTGATCCTCGCTGATCTGCGAGATGTGCACGAGGCCGTCCACGCCGCCCTCGAGCTCGACGAAGGCGCCGAAGGACGCGATCTTGGAGACCTTGCCCTTGACCTTCTGGCCGACCTGGTAGTTCGACGTGATCGTCGTCCACGGATCCTCCTGCGCCTGCTTGAGGCCCAGGGAGATGCGCTGGTTGGCCGAGTCGACCTCGAGCACGACCGCCTCGACCTCCTGGCCCTTCTGGAGCAGCTCGGTCGGGTGGTTGATCTTGCGCGTCCAGCTCATGTCGGAGACGTGGATCATGCCGTCGATGCCGTCCTCGAGCTGGACGAACGCGCCGTAGCTCGTGAAGTTGCGGACCTTGCCCTTGACGCGCGTGCCGACCGGGTAGCGCTCGCCGACGCTGTCCCACGGGTTCTCCTCGGTCTGGCGGATGCCGAGGCCGATCTTCTGGTTCTCCTTGTCGATCGAGAGGACGACGACGTCGACCTCGTCGCCGACCTTGAGCATGTCGCTCGCGCGCGCGACGTGGCGCGTCCAGGAGAACTCGGAGACGTGGACGAGGCCCTCGATGCCGGGCTCGAGCTCGACGAAGGCGCCGTAGGGGACGAGGTTGACGACCTTGCCGCGGAGGCGGGAGTTGACCGGATAGCGCACCTCGATCGCGTCCCAGGGGTTCTCCTGCGCCTGCTTGAGGCCGAGGGAGACGCGGCCGCGCTCGCGGTCCACGTCGAGGACGACGACCTCGAGCTCCTGGTCGGGCTGCACGACGTCGCTCGGATGGCGGACGCGGCCCCAGGAGAGGTCGGTGATGTGGAGCAGGCCGTCGATGCCGTCGAGATCCACGAACACGCCGAAGTCGGTGATGTTCTTGACCTTGCCCTTGCGGCGCTCGCCGACGACGAGCGTGTCCAGGAGCTCGCGGCGCTTCTCGGCCAGCTGGGCCTCCAGGAGCTCGCGGCGCGAAAGGATGATGTTGTGGCGCTCGGGCACGAGCTTGATGAGCTTGAACTCGTATTCGTTGCCGACGAAGGCGTCGGTCTCGTGCACCGGGACGACGTCGATCTGCGAGCCGGGGAGGAAGGCCTCCACGCCGTCGACGTCCACGATGAGGCCGCCGCGGACCTTGCTCTTCACGAGGCCCTTCACGATGGACCCCTCCTGGTAGCGCTGGAACACGGCCTCCCACTTGATCTTGGCGTCCGCGAGCTTCTTGGAGAGGACGACCATGCCGTCGTCGTTCTCGCTCTGGATGACGAGCACGTCGACCTCGTCGCCGGCCTTGACCGTCGAGATGTCCTCGAACTCGGAGGCGGGGATCGCGCCTTCGGACTTGCCGCCGACGTCCACGAGGACCTCGGTGGGACGGACCTCGAGGACCATGCCCTTGTAGATGCGGTTCTCGAGCGCCTGGCCGGGGTTCTCGTCGAGGAGGGCCTTGAGCTCCTGGCGCTTTTCCGTGTTCTTCTCGGTTTTCTTGAGCATTGTATGGTTCCGGCGTTTTGGTTGGTTGGTTCGTGGTCGCGGCCTTCCCGGCGGCACCCGCCGCCGCGGCCGGCTGGTCCGCCCCGGACGCGCGGGAACCGGAGCGGAAAGGGCACGGAGGATACCACAAGCCCCGACGCGAGGCAAACGAAAAAACATCGTTCGGGATTCGCCGGGGAAAACGTCGTTTTGACGCCCTGCGCGGGGTCTGCTAGAATCCCGCGCCATGAAACCCAAGCTCCAGTGGATCGAGGGCGGCGGGGCGACCTCCGCCGCCGGCTGGCTCGCCAGCGGCGTCGCCGCCGGCCTCAAGGCGGATCGCGACGACATGGCGATCCTGTGCTCGGACCGCCCCGCCGCGTGCGCCGCGCTCTTCACCTCCAACAACGTCCCCGCCGCGCCGGTCCAATACGACCGCCCGCTCGCCGCGAAGGGCCGCTGCCGCGCCGCCGTCGTGAACGTCGGCTGCGCCAACGCCTGCACCGGCAAGGCCGGCTACGCGGACACGGTCGCGACCGGGAAGGCCGCCGCCGCCGCGCTCGGCCTGCCCGTCGAGGAGATCCTCGTCTGCTCGACCGGCACGATCGGCCGCCGCCTCCCGATGGACCGCATCCTCAAGGGCGTCAGGCTCGCCGCCAAGGCGCTTTCGCCCGACGGCGGCGCGAAGGCCGCCGCCGCGATCATGACCACGGACACGAAGCCCAAGCAGGCCGCCGCGTCGTTCCCGCTGGCCGGCGGGCGCGTCACGGTCGGCGGCATGTGCAAGGGCTCGGGCATGATCTGCCCGAACCTCGCCACGACGCTCATCTTCCTCACGACCGACGCGAAGGTCTCCCCCGCGAACCTGCGCCGCGCGCTCAAGGCCGCCGTCGCGAAGTCGTTCAACCGCGTGACGGTCGACGGCGACCAGAGCACCAACGACACGTGCGCGCTCTTCGCCAACGGCGCCGCGGGCCTCCCCGCCCTCGCCCCCGGCCGCCCGGGCTGGGACGCCTTCGTCGCGACGCTCTCCGCCGTCGCGCTCTCGCTCGCCAAGCAGATCGTGATGGACGGCGAGGGCGCCACGAAGTTCGTCACCTGCGCCGTCCAGGGCGCCGCCTCCGCGGCGGACGCCTACGCCGCCGCGCGCACGATCGCGAACTCGCCGCTCTTCAAGGCCGCCTGCTTCGGCGGCGACCCGAACTGGGGCCGCGTCATCTGCGCGGTCGGCAACTCCGGCGCGAAGTGCGCGGAGCTGAGGACGCGCATCTTCTTCGACGACGTGTGCGTCTACGACCGCGGCCGCATCGCCTCCGCCGCCGTGAACGCGCGCCTCGCCGCCGTGATGAAGCAGCGCGCCTTCGAGGTCCGCGTGGACCTCGGCATGGGCCGCTTCTCCGACGCCGTCTACACGAGCGACCTCTCGCACGGCTATGTCAGCATCAACGCCGACTACACCACCTGACGCCTCCGCGCCGCGTCCGCGCCGCGTGATGGTCTGCGCCGGGGAGATCTCCGGCGATCTCTACGGCGCGGCGCTCGTGCGCGCCCTCCGCGCGCGCCTGGGCGCGGACACCGAATTCTTCGGCCTCGGCGGCGACCGGATGCGCGAGGAGGGCGTCGAGCTCTACGAGCACGCCTCGCGCACCGGCGTCATCGGCTTCTGGGAGGTCGCGAGGCGGGCCCGCTTCTTCTCGCGCCTCCTGCGCCGCCTCCGCGGCGCGCTCGCGGAGCGCCGCCCGGACCTGCTGCTCACGGTCGACTATCCGGGGATGAACCTCCGCCTCGCCCGCGCGGCGAAGGCGCTCGGCGTCCCCGCCGTGCACTGCGTCTGCCCGCAGGTGTGGGCGTGGCGCCGCGGCCGCATCCCGAAGATCGCCGCGTCGCTCGACGCGCTCGTGTGCTTCTTCCCGTTCGAGCCGGAGCTCTTCGAGGGCACCGGCCTGAGGACCTTCTTCTGCGGGCACCCGCTCGTCGACTCCGTCGCCGCGTCGCTGCGCGAGGAGGAGGGCGGGCCGCCGCTGCCGTGGGGCCCGGGCCGCCGCGTCGCGCTCTTCGCCGGGAGCCGCCGGGGCGAGGTGCGCCGCATCCTGCCGGACGTCCTCGCCGGCGCCGCGCTCGCCGAGGAGGC
>CAMVRE010000128.1 GCA_947169825.1 uncultured Verrucomicrobiota bacterium
AGCGGCCTGCACGCCGCCGCGCCGACGAGCGCCGCGAGACCGCCGCGTCCGGGCTCCGCCGAGCGGCCCCGCATTTCGGAACACCGCGCCTTGGGAGCCCGGAGCATGCGGGCGATTGCGACCGCAGTTCACTTGCGTTTCGACGCAAATGGCCTGTTTGCGGGCTTCCGAGACATTGCGGCGCCGAAAAGTGGGGAATGTCCAGAATTGTCCGTCGCTGCCGTTCCGGACGCGGCGCTACCTCGCCGCGCCGTCCTTTTCGGAGTGCGGGCGGAGGCCGGCGGCGGCGAGGGCGAGGTTGATCGTCTCCTCGAGGTCGCCGTTGAGGTTGAGGCGCAGGTTGACCGGCGTCCTCTTCTTCCCTTCGGCGGCGGAGCCGTCGAGCCGGATCGCGAGGCGGTTCCCGCCGTCCTCGCCCCGCGTGAGGTCGAGGCGGAGCACGTCGTAGTCGAGGTTGCGCAGCGCCTGCTCGAGCGAGGCGCACGCCTCCTCCGGAAGTCCGGACGCGCGGAGCTTGTCGACGACGACGGCGGGGTCCTCCAGCTCGATGCGCCCGACCTGGCCGGGCGGCGAGAAGAGGTAGGCGTCGCGCAGGCGCACGGCGGATCCGTTTCGGATCGCGAGAGGGAGCTTGCCGTAGAGCTTGCCGGTCGCGCTGCCGCGCACGTCCGGGAAGAGGCCGAGCACCTCGCCCGCCTCGAGGCCGTCCATGAGGACCGTGAAGCCGGCGTCGAGGCTCGCGAGGTTCATGTGCAGCGCGTAGACGCGGACCACGCCGCCGCAGAATCCGGCGCGACCCTCGGTGAGCAGGAGCGAGGATCCGCCGCCGCGGAACCAGAAGCTGCCGGCGTCGAGCGCCACGCGCCCGAGCCGCGCCTCCTTGAACAGGACGCCGAAGGGCTGCAGGTCGGCGTGGGAGCCGAAGCCGTCGACGCGGAAGTAGCCGCGCGCGCCGGAGAGCGAGGCGTCCTGCTCGCCGACGCGCCCCTCCGCCCGCAGGTCGACGAGCCGCGCGGAGGCGCTCCACTGCGGGACGGGGGCGCCGGCCTCGCGCGCGACCGTGACGACGCCCGTGACGAGCCCGGCGAACCGCGGCGCGAGGTCGGGCGGCGCGAAGGCGCGCAACAGCGGCGCGAGGAGGGCGTCGTCCTGCGTGAAGTCTGCGTGCGGCAGGCGCGCGGCGGCGGCGAACGCGCCGCCCTCGGCGGCCGCGTCGGCGTCGATCCGCCACGAGGTGCCCTCGAAGCCCGCGTCCGCCGTCGCGGCGACGGCGAGGCCGTTCGTCGTGTCCGAGAGGCGCGCCTTTCCGCCCGCGCGCAGCGCGGGCAGCTCGATTCCGCGCAGCGCGGGATCGTAGGAGAGCGAGACCGAGGGCTCGCGCCAGGTCGGCGCGGCGAGGTCGCCGCGCAGCTCGCCGCCGAGGACCCGCCCGCGCAGCTCCCCGCGGTAGCCCTCGCCGCGCGTCCAGCCGAGGTCGAGGCGCGCGGAGGCCGTGGCGTTCGTCGTGCGCTCCAGGGCCTCGGGCGGGACCAGGTCGCGGAAATCCATCTCCGCGCCCTCGACGGCGAGGCGCAGCCCTTCGCCGCGCAGGAGCCCCCAGGGCGTGTAGCGCGCGTCGACGCGGGCGACGCGCGGCTCGCCCGGGACGGCGCCGAGGCGGATGCCGTGCGCCTTCAGCCGGAAGAGCGAGAGCCGGTCGACCGTGCAGGAGGACGACCCCTTCTCCCCGAGGTCGAGATAGTGCCGCGCGACCGCCCCCGCGACCGCCGGCCCCCAGGTGTAGGGGAAGAGCGCAACCGCCGCGAGAAGCAGCGCGAAAACGATTCGGCGGGTCTTTCTTTTCATTGTCCAACAACTCTCAACTCTCAACGTCCGGCAATTGTCAATGGTCAACTGTAAATCATCAACCATTACGGAGATACGATCAACGGGAGGAGGCACGCCCGCCGCGCGGGCGGCGGTCGTCATTCGAGCCTCAGGATTCCGAGCCAGCGGTGGAAGTCCTGCGGGAGCGGGGAGAAGACGCGGAGCAGCTCGCCGGGGCGCGTGGGGTGGTCCATCTCCAGCTCGACGGCGTGCAGGAGCGGATACGTGAGCTTCATCAGGCGGAGGTCCTCGACGACCTTCGGGCCGTAGGTGGCGTCGCCCAGGACGGGGTGGCGCGCCATCGCGAGGTGGCGGCGGATCTGGTGCGTGCGGCCCGTCTCGATGCGGACGGCCAGGTGCGAGGCCTTCGCGTTGGCGCGGAGGCAGTGGATCTGCGAGAGGGCGCGGCGGCCGTCGAGCGGCAGGTCGATCGTCGAGGAGGCGGCGTCCCAGCGGCCGTGGACGACCGTGCGGTAGGTCTTGGCGACGCGGTGCTCCTTGAAGACGGCGACGACGGCCGCGTGGGCGGCGGCGGACTTGGAGAACAGGACGCAGCCCGTGGTGTCGCGGTCGAGGCGGTGCGAGGCGCGCAGCTCCGGGTTGCCGGTCTGCTGCCGCAGGAGCGTCTCGAGCGAGAAGGCGGCCTCGTTCACGAGGATGCCGCGGGGCTTGTCGGCGACGAGGAAGTCGGCGTCCTCGAAGAGGATCTCCGCCCGGTCCGGGCGCTTGGAGACGGCGGTGGGGGAGTCGACGACGCCGGCGACCGTGACGACCGCGCCGGCGCGGAGCCGGTGGTGCGCCATCCAGACGGACTGGCCGTCCACGCGGACGACGCGCGCGTCGATCTGCTGCTTGGCGGCGCGGCGCGAGACGCCGAGCTTCGCGGCGAGGAACTCCTGGAGGGAGGCGCCGTCCTCGGACCGCGCCACCCGGAAGGCCACGGGGCCGCGCGGTGGTGTTCTGCTCATGAGGCGGAGAATAGCAGACTTCGCGCGAAAAGGGAAGGGCGCGCGCCTTTCGTCGCTTTCCGCTTGCGGCGCCGACGGGGTTTGTCCTAGAATGCCGCCCCACGGAGAACCACCACGTGATCGCCATCATCGACTACCGCGCCGGAAACCTGACGAGCGTCCGCCTCGCGTTCGAGGCGCTCGGCGCCGAGGCCGCGCCCACGTCCGACCCCGCCGCCATCCGCGCGGCGGACCGCATCGTCTTCCCCGGCGTCGGCGCGGCGGGCTCCGCGATGCGCAACCTCGCGGAGCTCGGTCTCGCGCCCGTGTTGCGCGAGCGCGTGGCCGCGGGCGTGCCCTTCCTCGGCATCTGCCTCGGCACGCAGATCCTCTTCGAGCGCTCGGAGGAGGACGGCGGCGTGGACTGCCTCGGCCTGCTCCGCGGCGAGGCGCGCCGGTTCGTCGCGCGGACGCGCGCCGACAAGATCCCCGAGATGGGCTGGAACCAGGCGCGGTTCGAGCGCCCGCACCCGCTGCTCGAGGGCATCCCCGACGGCGCGGACTTCTACTTCGTCCACAGCTACTACCCCGCTCCGGCCGATCCGGCGGACGCCGTCTGCACGACCGAATACGCCGGCACGCGCTTCGCCTCCATGGTCGGGCGCGGCAACCTCGCCGCGACGCAGTTCCACCCGGAGAAATCCGGCCGCGCGGGACTGCGCCTCCTTTCGAACTTCCTCCGCTGGAACGGGCGCTGATCCCCATGCCCCCGAACCGCACGATCGAGAGCCCCGAACCCGCCGTCGCCGGGACGCCCGAGCCCCGGTGCGAGGGCCGGGGCGCGGGATGGGCCCGGCGGCACCGCAGGGCGCTGCGGCGGACGATCGTCGCCGCCGTCGCGCTGTGGTTCTTCTGGTATCCGATGGACCGCGCGGAGCTCTTCTACGCGCTGCCGGAGCGGACCGCCGCCGCGGCCTATGTGCGGAACCTCGCGATGGAGGATCGCGCGCTCCTGCGCAACCCGTCGTTCCAATACGCGCTGCGCGCGCTGGGCGGCGATCCGGAGGACGCGATCGACGACAACGCCGGCGTCTTCTGGACGCTCTTCTGGCTCACGGGCGAGAATTCGGTCGTCGGCGTCGTCCCGGAGGAGGGCGAATGCGCCGGGCTCGGCGGCTACCTCGCGGGCGCGAGCTACGTCGGCTGGAAGGCGCGCGCGCTGGAGCTGCTCTGGCGCATCAGGTGGGTGCCCGGCCTCGGGCCGCTGCGCACCACCGCGAAGGGCACGCGCTACATGGAGTTCCCGCACGCCCGCGAGCTGCGCGACAACGGCATCGTCCTCGGCCTCGATATCGTCGACGGCGTCCTCGTCGCCGTCCTCGCGCAGGACCCGGACCGCGTAGCCGAGCTCGCGGCGCGCGTCGCGGGGAAGACGGACTCCTGGCAGCATCTCGCCGGATGCTTCAAGGCAGGCGGCCCGGTCCAGGCCGACCGCGAACCGGAGCCCTGGCGCGAGATCCGCAAGCGCCACCGCATCTGGGTGCAGCCCTACGACCTCGGTCCCTACGCGTTCAACTGCAATCCCTTTACGCTCGACCTCGCGTCGTTTACGCGCCCGGGCATCGAGCTCGACGCCATGGTCGGCGCCGGGATGCGGTCCAGCATCCCCGACCCGTCGCTCGGCGCCGCCGCGCCCCTCGCGGGCGCCGCTTCGAGCCCGCCCGCGAACGCGGCGTTCCTCCTCGCCGCCGCGCCGGTCGCGAAGGGGTGGATTCCGGACGACTGCGGCCTGCCGCCGTTCGGCGAAGGCACGGCGGTCGCGTGGGCGGCGGACCGTCCGAACGCGACGCACCTCGCGATCCTCGAGGTGCCGTCGCTCGCGCTTTCGCTCCCCGCCGATCCCGCGGCGCCGCTCGCGCAGTGGTGGCCGCCGTGGTTCGAGGCGCTCAAGGCGGACGTGGACCTGCGCCTCCGCGACTCGGCGCCGGACCCCGCCACGCGGCTCGTCCGCGCGAAGAAGTTCGAGCTGCTCGGCCAGACGCCGGAGGCCGACTGCGCGTTCGCCTCCGAGGACGCGGCCGCGGGCCGGCTCGACCTCGGACTCGGCCGGGGCGCGTGGAACGCGCTGACGGCCGCCGGGGCGGGGGAGGGGAGCGGCGAGACCGTCGGCCAGGTCGTGTCGGCGTGGCGGGGTGCGCACCCCGCCGCGCTCCTCGCGCTGCGCGCGGACATGCCGCGCCTCGCGGCGCAGGTCCGGACCATGAACGCGGTCGTCGGCCTCGCGGAGAAGTTCGGGCTGCGCTTCGAACCGGCGGACCGCCGCGCGCTCGGCACAGCCGTCCTCGCCTTCCACGCCGCGGCGGGGCTCGGCCGCGTCGAGGCGATCGTCGAGGAGCCCCCGGAGGGCGGGCTCGCCCTGCGCCTCCGCGCCGACGGCGCCGAGCCGCCTCGCTAGGGAGAATCCTTCGCCATGCTGGGAAACACCAACGTCACCGTCCTGCCGAACGGCTGCCGGATCGCCACCTCCGCGATGCCCGGGGTCGAGAGCCTTTCGATGTGCTTCGACGCCGGGACCGGCGGCCGCTGCGAGCGCGCCTCCGAGCTCGGCTTCAGCCACTTCCTCGAGCACATGCTCTTCAAGGGCTCCGGGCGCCGCCCCACGACGCGCGCCATCTCGCAGCCGATCGAGGAGCGCGGCGGCGCCGTGAACGCCTACACCTCCACCGCGCACACCTGCTTCTACGCCAGCGCCCCGTTCGACGCCGCGCCGCTCGTCGCCGACGTCCTCGGCGACCTCTTCCTCGACCCCGTCCTCGCGCCGAGGGAGATCGACCGCGAGCGCAAGGTCGTGCTCGAGGAGATCAAGATGTACCACGACGACGACGCGGCCTTCGCCGCCGACCTCGCGCAGGCCGCGCTCTGGCCGGGCCACCCGCTCGGCCGCCCGATCCTCGGGACGCCCGCCTCGCTCGCGAGGGCGACGCCGGACTCGCTCCGCGCCTACCACCGCTCGCGCTACACGGCGCGCGGGACGGTCATCGCCGCCGCCGGCAAGCTCGAGCACGCGCGCTTCGTCGAGCTCGTGCGCCCGTTCGCCGAGCGCCTCCCCTCCGGGCCCGCCCCGCGGTTCGTCCCGGCCGCGAAGGCCCGTCCGATGGAGCGCCTCGCCTTCGAGCGGCGCGAGACGCAGCAGGTGCAGGCGGTCCTGAGCTTCCGGGGCATCCCCTACGGCGACCCGCGAAAGTCCGCGATGTCCGTCCTCTCGCAGATCCTCGGCCGCGGGCTTACCTCGCGCCTCTTCATGACCGTTCGCGAGCGCCATGGGCTCGTCTACTCCATCAGCTCCGAGCCGGGCTACTTCGCCGACGCCGGGCTCTTCCAGGTCTACGCCGGCATCGACCCGGCGCGCAGCGTCCGCGCGCTCGCCCTGATCGGGCGCGAGCTGTGCCGCATCGCGCGCGAGGCCCCCGGCCGCGCCGAGGTGCGCCGCGCGATCCACGCGCTCGTCGGCGCGCAGCGGATGGGCGGCGAGACGTCGTCGAGCCAGATGTCGTGGATCCGCGACAAGGTCCGGAACCTCGGCCGCATCGAGACGCCGCAGGAGGTGATCGACCGCGTCTCGCGCGTGACGCCCGAGGAGGTCCGCGCCCTCGCGGCGGAGCTCTTCCGCCCCGAGAACTTCTCGCTCGCGCTCGTGATGCCGCGCGAGCAGCCCGAGACGCCCGAGGCGCACTTCGGCGCGATCGAGCTCTAGGGCGGCTGCATCCTTTCGATGGCCGCGCGGCGCGGCCGCTGCCCTTTTTACCGCCGGGCGGCCCAGCGGCGGAGGTTCTCCGCCTCGGCGAGGAGGGCGCCCCAGTCGAGGGA
>CAMVRE010000129.1 GCA_947169825.1 uncultured Verrucomicrobiota bacterium
ACGACCGCGCGCTCGCCCAGGCGGCCGGCTACCACGTCACGCCGCAAGCCCGGCGCTGAGCGAACGAACGCGGCGCGCTCAGCGGGCGCGGGGGGCGGAGGGGATGGCGGCGGTCTCCAGCGAATGGGAGAGCACGGCGAGGGACTGCGCCAGGTCCATGTTCTGCACGACGACGCCGGGCGGGACGTCGAGCTGCACCGGCGCGAAGTTCCAGATCCCGCGCACACCCGCCGCGACGAGCAGGTCCGCGCACGCCTGCGCCGCCTCCTCCGGCACCGTGAGAATGCCGAGCCGGAGCGACAGCCGGCGCACGAGGCGCACGAGGTCCTTCATCGGCCGCACGCGGACGCCGTGGATCTCGAGGCCGTCGAGCGTCGGGTCGCTGTCGAACGCCACCGCGATCGCGAGCCCCTGCTCGCGGAACCCGCGGTAGCCGAGCAGCGCCCGGCCGAGCGAACCCGCCCCGACCAGCGCCGCATCGGAGACGTTGTCCCATCCGAGCGCGGCCTCGAGCGCGGCCTCGAGCGCGGCGGTGGAGTGGCCCACGCGCGGGCGCCCCGCGACGCCCGACATCGCCAGGTCCTTGCGCACGAGCACCGGGTCGAGCCCGAGCTCCGCGGCAAGGGCCGCGCTGGAGACGTTCGCCTCGCCGCGCGCCCTCCGCGCGCGGACGGCGCGCAAATACACCGGATACCGGCGGATCGTCGGCAGAGGCAGGGCGTCGGGGCGGTTCGGGGTCTTCATGGCCGCCGAGTCTAGCATACCCCGCCGCGGCCGGACAAGCACGGCGCGAGCGTGCAGGGAATCGTGACGGGCTTGACCTTCTCGCCGAGGAAGATGCGGCCCAGCATGTCCACCATCGCCGTGGCCATCGCGTCGACGTCCGCCTCGATCCAGACGCACGGGAGCGAGACGAAATTCTCGACGCCGAGGTTGCGGTAAAGCACGAGAAGCAGGTCCTCCGGCACGCGCAGCCCCGAGGCGTAGACGGCCTGGACGACGCCCGGCAGAACGTCGTCCGGGAACACGGCGAGCGCGTCGGGGCGCTTCCCCGCCGGGCGCGCGAGCAGGCGGTGCACCGCGTCGAAGGCGCGGCGCGCGTTCTCCGCGAGCCCGTTCTCGTTGAAGCCGCGGATCGCGGCGAGGTTCGCGGCGGGGACGCGCAGCCCCGCCTTCGCGGCGCACGCGCGGAACTCCCGGAAGTGGGCCTCCGGAAAGCTCGTGACCAGCGCGGGACGGCACCGGCCGGCGTCGAGCGCCGCGCGCACCGCCAGTTCGCAGAAGCCGGCCGAGCCGAGCTCGACGCGGCGGTTCTTGAGCGCCGGGGAGCTGGCCACGAGCGGGATGCGCGTCCGCGAAAGCGCCGCGAGCGCGCCGTCCGGCGCGTCGAGCGCGACCACGCCCTGGATGTCGAGCGCGCGGATCGATTCGAGGAGGTGGCCGATCCCGGCCGCCCCGTCGCGGCGCTCCAGCAGCGTCACGGGACGGCACCCCGCCGCCTCGAGCTTCTCTGCGAGGAGTGTCGCCGCCTTCCAGTAGGTCTCCGGGATCCACGCGCCGGTCCAGACGACGACGCCGACGCGCGTCAGGCGCTCGACGCGCTCGAGGACGGTCGTTCCGGATGCGTGTCCGCGCGAGATGAAGCCCTCGCGGACGAGGAACGCCATCGCGTTCTGCACGCTGAAGACGCTCGTGCGGAACGTCTTCGCCATTGCGCGGGCAGTGGGCAGTTTGTCGCCGGGCTTCAGCTCGCCCGAGAGGATGCGCGTGCGGTAGTGTTCGGCGATCGTGCGCCAGATGGTCGCGGGACGTTTGCTCATGGGCCCGAGAATACGCCGGCGCGACCCGCGTGTCAACGGAGAAATAACAAGAATAACAACCGACATCACGCAAAATCCCGCTTGGCGCGTGGCGGGGTCTGCACCCCGCCACGCACCGGGACAAGGCGGAGGAACTTCTGTTATGCATGTTATTTTTTATTGACGAGACGGGCCTGCGTCGGGTATGATGCGCGCCATGAGACGCATCGGCCTTCTTCTCCTTGCCCTCGCGATTCCCGCGGGCGCGCTCGAAACGTTGGACGTCACCGACGGCTGGCTCGTGCAGCCGGTCCGGACGAAGGGTGTCGAGGACAGGTCCGCCGCGATTCCGCCGGACGAGGCGCCGGAGGCGTGGCAGGAGGGCGGCCGCCTCGCGAAGAAGCCGCCGGTCGCGAAGGGCGAACGGACCGGCGACAACGAAAAGGCCGCCTACGCGTGCTGGTTCAAGCGCACGGTCGACGTCCCCGCGGACTGGAAGGGCCGCAGCGTCCGCTTCGAGCAGCAGCTCAACTGGTGCGCCGCGGTCGTCTTCGTGAACGGGAAGAAGGCCGGCGTCGCGCTGCACCCGGACGGCGCGGTCGAGCTCGCGCCGTTCCTCGACTTCGGCAGGCCGAACGAGATCCGCGTCTTCGTCACGAACCGCGGCTACGGAACCGGCGAGCCGGGGATCGTCTACGCCGGGCGCGACGACTACTGCAGGAACCGCGACCTCTTCTATTCGCCCGCGCTGCTCTGCATTCGCTCGCCCGCGTTCGTCGAGGACGTCTGGGCGATCCCGTCGTGGCGCGAAAAGAGGATCGTCTGGCGCTGCGAGGTGCCGGCGCTCGCGGACGGCGAGGTCGAGCTCGTGGCGCGCGTGTGGGAGGACACCGGCCGCGACCCGGAGACGAAGAAGCTCCGCAGCGAACAGGACGGCGACAAACCGGTCAAGACCTGGCGCAAGATGGTCCCGCTCAAGGCCGGGACGAACACCGTCGAGTTCGCGTGCAAGTGGCCGGACGCCGTCCCGTGGGAACTCGACGACCCGCATCTCTACAATGCCACCGTCACGCCCGTCCTGCGGGGCGACGCGGAGGGCGACGGCCCGGCACGCTTCGTCTTCGGCTTCCGCGAGCAGTGGCTCGACGGCCGGATCGTGATGGCGAACGGCCACCCGCAGCGATGGCGCGGCTTCTGGCGCCAGGGGCTGCCGAAGGAAATCGCCGACGTGAAGAAGTCGGGCTTCAACCTCGTCTACGCGACGCACCAGCACGAGTCGCGCCACGAGGAGGACTCCGCGTTCCAGGAGTCGCTCGCGCGCGCGGGAGTCCAAATGTTCACGGGCGCGCCGACGATCGCACAGCGCAAGGGCAAGATCCTCTCCGACCCGTTCGTCCGCGCGCAGTTCGAGCGCTGCGTCGAGCACTGGGCGCGCTCGCACCGCAACCTCCCGACGGTCGCAGGGGCGAGCGTCGGCGTGAACATGATGTGCGCCGCGTGGTGGATGATGGGCGCGTGCGACATGGGCCGCCACCGCGACACGAACAAGGTCGACATCGCGCAGTGCATGAACGTCGCGCGGCCGCACGCCAACCCCGGCACGCTCTTCTTCTCGCACGGCGACGGCAACATCGGCGACGTCGGCAACTGCAACTTCTACTTCAACTACGTCCCGCTGCAGGAGCGCGAGGAGTGGTATTCGCACTGGGCGGAGCACGGCGAGATCCCGTGCTACCCGGCCGAGTTCGGCGCGCCCTACTACGCGGTCTGGTTCGGCTACGTGCACAAGACGCCGCAGATGACCGAGTGGCTCGCCAAGGTCTACGGCGAGCGCGCCTACGCCGAGGAGGAGGACGGGCTGCTCGCGCGCTATCTCGAGTTCGCCCGCAGCTGCGCGAAGCACACGCACGGCGGCTGGGTGGCGCCCGGCCGCAAGACGCTCTACGACTTCTCCCCGCTCGGCCGCGAGTTCAACGGGCTTCTCATCGACCGCGTCTCGCGCTGCTGGCGCGCCTTCGGACAGGGCCCGAGCCCGATGTATCTCGACTCGTGGAAGTGGAACGACGATCCCGCCAACTGGATGCTCCGCAACCACGAGCTTTCCAACCGCGACCTCGTCTGCTTCCTCGGCGGCGCGCCGGCGTTCACCGACAAGACCCGCGCCTACGCCGAGGGCGAACCGATCGCCAAGCAGCTCGTCTTCGTCTGGGACGGCTCGCGCCCGACCGAGGTCGAGGCCGCGTGGCGGCTCGTGGACCGCGCCACGGGCAAGGCGGTCGCGGAGGGCTCGCGCCACGTGGCGCTCAAGCCCTTCGAGATCCGCTTCGAGCCGATCGAGCTCGCGCCGCCGCCCGCGGCGGCGGGCGCCCGCGCGGACTACCGCCTCGAAGTCGCGTTCGCCGGCGACCGGGTCGCGCCGGACGACCGGACCGACTCGTTCGACCTGTCCGTCTACCCGGCGGCCCGGCCCGCCGCGACCGGGGAAGTCGCCCTCTTCGACCCGCGCGGCGAGAGCCGCCCCGTGCTCGACGCCTGCGGCGTCTCCGTGCGTGCGACCGAATCGCTCGCGGCGCTCGTCGACGCGGGCGAAAAGGAGAAGCTGCCGCTCGTGGTCGGCCACCGCGCGCTCGACGGACTCGACGCCTTCGACGGGATCGACCGCCTCGCCGCGTTCGTGGAGAACGGCGGCCGGGTGATGGTCCTCGCCCAGAGTCCGGATGCCTGGAAGGCGATGGGATTCAAGTTCGAGGACTCGATGCCGCGCGCGCTCGTGAACGTCGGCCTCTCCGGCGTCGACGACACGGATCTCTCCTACTGGCGCGGGATGCCGCTCCCGCTCCGCGACGGGAACGCGTGGACCTACGGGCCCGACTGGGGCCACGTCCAGAACGACTACCCGACGAAGGGCCGCGGCTGGCGCTGGAAGCACACGCACGCGCTCTGCTCCGAGTCGTTGCTCATCCCGCAACGCGCCGGATTCCGTCCGCTCGTGCGCGGCGACTTCGACCACTCGTATTCGCCGCTGCTGCGCCTGACCTCCGGCAAGGGCTCCGCCACGTTCTGCACGCTCGACTTCGAGGGGCGCGTGGGCACCGGAACGACGAACGACTGCCCCGCCGCGACCGCCGTCGCCCGCGCGACCTTCCGCGAATTCCTCGCGGACAGGTCAACCGCCGAGGCGCCGGTCTTCGTGCACGGCGCGGACGCCGAGCGCCTCGCCGACATGATGGGCCTCGACGCCGCGCTGTGGAAGCCGGGCGACACGCTCCGCGGCGGCGTCCTGCTCGTCGGCGGGACGAACGCGACGGCGCGCCTGCGCGACGTCGAGCGCGCCGTCGGCAAGGACGGCCGCGCGCTGCTGCTCGGGTGCGACGCCATCGCCGCCGAGGCCGGCCTCGCGCCATCGCGCGGCACGATGGAGCAGGTTGTCTGGAAGGACGACAAACATTCGGAGACCTCGACCGTCGAGCGCCTCCACTGGCGCGTCGCCGATCCGGACTTCGTCCGCGCGCTGCCGGGCATGGCGGACGTCGGGCCGTCGCTGCTGCGCCTGCGCGAGGGCGTCCCCTTCGCGGAGCTGCACCCGGCGAAAGGCTGGAAGGTCGATCCGAAGGGCGCGGTCGCGGTGTCGGACGACGGCCGCATCGTCTTCGACCAGGTGCCGCTCTTTGCGCCGGCCGACCGGGCCCGCGAAGCGAAGGACTGGGTCGCGCACCGCAACTGGGCGCAGACGCTGGACAACCAGATGCGGCGCCACGCGCTGCTCCTCGGCGCGTGGGGCGCGAAGCCGGACGAGACGACGCTCGCCCGCGCGATGCACATCGACGTCCGCCTCGACTACGAGCCCCTCAAGGGCGACATCCGCGTCCTCGGCCCCTGGCCCGTCGCGAAGGAGGACTCCAAGGCCATGGTCGACACCGTCTTCGACGCGGACGCCGAAGAGCAGGCCCGCACCGGCAGGATCGACCACGCGCGCAAGTTCCGGCCGGAGGGGCTGAAGTACGAGCCCGCCGTGGCGGACCGCGACTGGATCTCGTGGGAGACGACCCTGCAGTCCGAGACGAACGGCCTGGTCGACCTCAAGCAAATTCCCCTCGTCGCGCAGAACAAGTTCGGCACGAGCTACCTCGTGGCGCACCTCGAGCGCAAGGCGGACGGGCCCGCGGTGATGCGGTTCGGCCTCGAGTGGCGCGGCATCGTCTGGGTGAACGGCGAAGAGGTCCTGCGAACCTACGACGGAAAGAACAAGCCCGACTCGCACGTCGTCCCGATCCGGCTGCGCAAGGGCGACAACACGATCTCCTTCAAGCTCGGCAACGGCAGCAAGGGCAACTACGTCTGGTGCAACGTCTCCGACGAAAAGAAGGCCATCGGCCCCGAGCTGGAAGCCTCCGCCCGCCTCGCCGCCAAGGGGTCCCTCTACCGCTCCGAGAACTCCTCCTTCGACCCGTTCCTGTTCATCTACTGGTAGACCGTTCGCATAAGGTTGCTCGCGTGCGAGCAGTGTAGAAATTGCAAAAACCCATCCCGACCATCCCGACCATCCCGACCATCGAGACCATCCCGACCATCTGAACCATCCCGACTATCCGATCCATGAAACGCATTCTCCTCTCCCTCTTCCTCGCTTCGGTCGCATGCGCCGCGGAAACGCTCGACATCACGAAGGACTGGCAGGTGCTACCGGTCAAGGCGCCCGACAAGGCGGATGTCGCCAAGGTCCTGCCCGAGAAGGGCGCGTGGACCGACGGCGCCGCGCTTTCCGGCAAGATCC
>CAMVRE010000130.1 GCA_947169825.1 uncultured Verrucomicrobiota bacterium
AGCATTCAGCATTCAGCATTCAGCATTCAGCATTCAGCATTCAGCATTCAGCATCAGGCGTTGGGCTGCGCGTCGGCGTTTCCGGAATAGAAGGCGGCGCCGGAGGTCGCCTTGGTTCCGGAGGGCATGAGGTCCTCCTTCACGCTGAGGCGCGCGGCGTTCATCTCCTGCAGGTGCTGCCGCAGCTCCATCATCGCCGAGTAGCACATGTCGTAGATCGCCTTGCGGGTCTCCACGTCCATGTCCGGCGCGTCGCGCAGCATCTCGATCGACGTGAGCAGGACCGTCGCCGGCTGGCCGATCGCGTGACACGCCTCCGAGAGGCTCTCCATCATCGCGCGGTCGCGGTCGAGCTGGAACTCCGCCAGCTCCGCGCGCAGGCGCAGCGTCGCGTCCGTCACCGAGACGATGACGGCCTGCAGGACGCCGTCCGCGTCGATGTCCGGGACGACGGAGACCTGCACCGTCATGTCGGAGCGGTTGGCGGGCTTGCCCTCTCCGGACCAGCGCTCGCCGGACATCGCGCGGTCGAGGGCGGGCTTCACGATCTCCGCCTGGTCGAACCACGTGGAGAGCGGCTTCTCGAGGACGTTCGCCTCGTCGCCCCCGCCGAGCATCGCGACGAACGCGCGGTTGGCGTAGGTCACCTGGCCCTCGAGCGTCGCCAGCGCGATGCCCGAGTCGGTGCTGTCCATCGCGTGGTAGGCGCTCTGCAGCACCTGCTCGGCGTGGTAGCGCGCCTGGATGTCGCGCAGGAGGAAGAGCAGCGAGTCGGCCGAGTTCTCGCGCGCCGGCCCGATCACCATCTCGACGGCGGCCATCTCCCCGTTCATCCGGTAGGCGAAGGCCTGCACGCGCATGTGGCGGCGGGCGGCGACGGCCTCGGCGACGCTCTGCACGAACGCGTCCGTGACGCCGCCCACGAGCTGCTTGAGCGGAATGCCCTTGAGCGAGCCGTCCTGCGAGTAGCCGAAGAGCTCGAGCGCGCGGCCGTTGAAGCTCGTGACGACGCCCTTCGCGTCCGTGATGAGCACCGCGTCGTAGAGCGTCTCGAAGATGAACCGGTAGTCGAAGCCCGCCTCCTTCGCGAAGCTCGGCGCGCCGGGGCGCGGCAGCCGCGCCGAAACGGGCTTGTCCAGCCCGAGCGAACGGATGTCGATCTTGAGTGTGCGGCCCTTGGCGTCCTGCATGGCGGGGTTCCTTTTCCGGAAAAATCTCGGTGGCTCCTTTATACCACAGCCGGGCCTCCCGGGGCAACCGGAATCCGCGTGCGCGTTTTCGGCTTTCGCGCGCGGGCCCTTTCTGGTATCATCCGGCCCCATGAAACGACGATTCGAGGACAAGGGGCCCAACTTCCTCTTCATCGGCGCCGCGGTGCTCGTGCTCTTCGGCATGATCTGGCTCTCCTGCCACCAGAACGAGTTCATCGAGGCGTTCACCGACGACGGCGCCGCGGCCGAGGCCCCATCGGGCTCGCTTCGCCCGCCCGCGCCCCCAGCGGGGGAGCCAGAACCCGCGCCCGAAACGCCCGCGCCCTGACATTCAGCATTCGGCATTCAGCATTCAGCATTCAGCATTCAGCATTGCTCATGCATCGCCTCCTCTTCCTTCTCGTCCCCCTCCTCCTCGCCGGTTGCGGCCGCAAGGCCGAGCCCGCCGCACCCGCGCCCGTCCGCGGCGCGCTGCTCGTCACGGTCGAGGGCGCGATCCCCGACTTTTCCGCCGAGGGGTTTGCCTTCCGCGCCGAGGACGTTTCTCCCGTCTCTCCCGAGGTTCTTCCCTCGGCCGCGTCGGTTCTCACGGGAGAGCTTCCGCCGTGGCACGGCCTGCGCGTGGACGGCGTCGGCGCGCTGCCTCCCGACAAGCCGACGCTCGCCACGCGCTTCCGCGACAAGGGCTTCGACGGCGCCGCGTTCCTCTCCGACATCGCGCTTTCGCCGGTCCACGGCCTCGCGAACGGCTTCTCCGTCTACTCGGTCGCCATCGCGCCGACGAACCGCGCGGCGCGCTTCCACCGCACGTGCGCCGAGGTGTGCGCCGAAGCGCGGGACTGGCTCGCGCGGCGTACCGCGGACGCGCCGCCCGCCTTCGTCTGGATCCACCTCTCCCCCTACGCCGGTCTCTCCCCGGAGAACGCGCCCGCTCTCGCGGCCGCCGGCGCCGCGGCGGCCGCCGCCCTCGAGCCGGTCGTCCGCGCGTTCGCGCCGGAGAGCCCCGTCCTCATCCTGCCCCTCTACGGCCTCGGCTCCGCTCCGGACATCCGCGGCCTCGATCTCTCCGATCCGGGCTTCCTCGGCATCCGCGCGTCGTTCGCCAACCTGCCTCTGGCGCCGATGCCGGGCGAGACCGTGTCCGGCGCGGGCGCCTGGTTCGGCGCGGCCAGCCAGGACGCGCGCGTTCCCGGGGACTGGTGCGAATCGCTTGTGCCGTGGTACGCGTTCCGCCTCCCGCCGCTCCTCCGCTCCCACCAGGACCTCGGGGCCACGGTCCTCGACGGCCTCGCCGCCGACCCCGTCGCCGTCCCCCTCGCGCACCAGAACGCGATGGCGGTCCTGCGCGCGAACGGCCACCTCGGCGAGGGACTGGTCCCGCCCTACACCAACGGCGTCGCGCTCGCGGCGCTCGACGAGGCCGGGCGCGCCCGCGTCGAACGCTGGCGCGCCGCGATCGCCGCGCCCGCGACGAACCGCGTCGCCGCGCTTCGCGCGCTCGTCGAGAGCGACCCGGACGTCCCGCTCTTCCACCACGAGCTGGGGGAGGCGCTGCTGCGCGAGAAGGACTTCACCGGCGCGTGCAACGCGTTCGCCGCCGCCTCCCGCCTCGGCTGGAACATGGTTCTCGCGAACCGGATGCAGGCGCGCTGCCACGCGGCGATCGGGAACGTCCCCGCGGCGATCGATCGCGCCGAGGCCGCGTTCCTCGTGAACGAGGGCGACCCCGTCCCGCGCCGCGAGCTGGCCGACCTGCTGCTGCGCACCGGCGCCGCGCTCCTCGCCTCCGACCGCCTCGCCGACGCGAAGGAGTGCCTCGACCGCACGCTCCTGCTCGCGCCCGGCCACCCCGCCGCGCGCCTCGAGTCCGCGCGACTCGAGCTCCGCGCCGGCGACACCAACGCCGCCGTCGACCGCCTCCGGCTCCTCCTCCGCGACCGCCCGGGCGACAAGGCCGCGCAGAGCCTCCTGCGCTCGCTCGGCAAATGAAGCGCGCGTCCGCCGCGCTCCTCGTTCCGCTCGTCGCCCTCGCGCAGGGCGAGGCGCTCTTCGACACGCCGGGGGAGGAGGATTCCGCGCCCACCGTCGCGGCCCCCGCGCCGTTCTCCGAATGGGATGGAATCACGCAGCTCTTTCCCCGGCCGATCGCCGCATCGTTGTCTCACGCAGAGAGCGCAGAGTTTGAATCTCACGCAGAGAACGCAGAGAGCGCAGAGCTTGGATCTCACGCAGAGAGCGCAGAGAGCGCAGAGCTTGGATCTCACGCAGAGAGCGCAGAGCCCGCCGCCCCCGCTGCTCGCGCTGCCGCCCCAGAGAACGCGGAGCTTGGTGGGGCGAGCTCTCCGAGCGAGCCGGGCTCCCCCGCTGGGGGAGCTGCCGAGCGAAGCAAGGCTGAGGGGGTCATTCAGCATTCAGCATTCAGCATTCAGCATTCCTCCCTCCCCTCCCTCTCCCTCGTCTCCGAGTTCCCCCTCCCCGACTCCGCCCCCGAGGGCCTTTCCGGCATCGCGTGGACGAGCAATCCCGGGCATCCGCTATTCGCCGGCTCTCCGTTCTCCCTCACGAAGGAACCCTTCGACATCTGCGGTCCCGACTCCTATGCGCTCTGCGAGGATTCCGGCGGCTGGGTCCACTACGCCGAAATCGGCGTCGATCGCGGTTCGGGCGCCGTCACCTCCGCCCTCTTCCGCGCCCGGGAGCGGCTCGCCGGCGCGAACGAATCCAGCGATCTCGAGGGCGTCGCCTACGCGCGGTCCCGCTGGAACCTGACCCACTTGCAGCTGTACGCGTCCGACGAACACCACCGCCGCATCGCCCAGGACCGGCCCCTCGCCTTCTCCGCCCCCTCGCCCGCCGTCGCGATTCCCCTGCCGGAACCCCTCCGCGCCCACCGCCCGAACAAGGGCGTCGAGGCGATGTGCCTCTCGCCCGACGAACAGGCGCTCTGGCTCGCCAACGAGGACGCGCTCCCCGAGGACGGACCGGTCGCGACGACCGAGCGCGGCGCCCTCGTCCGGCTCTGGCGCATGGACGCCATCGCCGGCACGTCGGAAGCGCAGCTCCGCCGGCGCCGCGCCCAAGGCGGCGCCGGCCCCGTCGAGCCGGCGTGGTGGTTCTACGAACTCGATCCCGCCGCGGGCGAAAAGTTCCCGCACCTGCCCGATCCCTTCAACGGCCTCGCGGAGCTCTGCGCGCTCCCCGACGGCCGCCTCCTCGCGCTCGAACGCGCCTACGGCCTCCGCACGCGGAGCCCCGACGACCCCCGCGCCTCCCTCATCGCGATCTCCATCTACCTCGTCGATCCGCTCGGTTCCGCCCCCGCCGGCCCCTCCCACGCGGAGTCCGCGGAGTCGAAACCTCACGCGGAGTCCGCGGAGTTCGCGGAGTTGGAATCACACGCAGAGAGCGCAGAGTCCGCAGAGCCCGGTGGGGCGAGCTCTCCGAGCGAGCCGGGCTCCCCCGTTGGGGGAGCTGCCGAGCGAAGCGAGGCTGAGGGGGTCATTCAGCATTCAGCATTCAGCATTCAGCATTCCCCCTCCTCCCCTCTTCCCAAGACCCTCTTGTGGCGGGGCCTCACCGGCCGCGCGAACTACGAGGGCATGACGCTCGGCCCGGAGCTCTCGGACGGCTCCCGCGCGCTGATCCTCGTCTCCGACGGCGACGTCACGCGCAAGGGCGCCTTCGCCTTCCCCTGGTCCAAGCGCCTCCTCTCCTTCCGCCTTCGCCTTCCGGACGCGCCCTGATCGCAAGGGGAAAGGCCGTTCGGGGCCGATCGCCCGGCGGAGTCAGGCGAGCTTCGCGAGAAGGGCGGCGGCGGCGGCGGTCTCGGCCGCCTGCTTGGAGCGTCCTTCGCCCGTCGCGGAAAGTCCGGCGACGGCGGCCTCGGCCTCGAAGACCGTGGCGGAGTCCGGACCCCGCCGCGAGAGGATGCGGTATGCCGGCGCCTCGCGGAAGCGGCGAGCCGCCTCGATCTGGAGCGCGGACTTCGGGCTCTCGCCGCCCGCCGGCACGGCGCCGAGCGCGGCGACGTCCGGGTCGAAGAGACGGCGGAAGACCGCCTCCGCCGCATCGAACCCGCCGTCGAGCAGCACCGCGCCGAGCACGGCCTCCATCGCGTCGGCGAGGTTGTGGAGGTTCTCCGCGCCGCCCTCGCGCAGCTGGCCGCGGCCGAGGCGCAGCGCCGCGCCGAACCCGAGCGAGGCCGCGCGGCGGCCGAGCGACTCGCCGCTCGCGAGCGCGGCCCGCAGGCGCGTGAGCGCGCCCTCGTCCGCGTCCGGGAAGCGCTCGAAGAGGGCGCGGGCGAGGCAGAGCCCGACGACGGCGTCGCCGAGGAACTCGAGCCGCTGGTTGCTCGCGGCGCCCGGGTGCTCGTGCGCCCAGGAGGGATGCACGAACGCCTCCGCCAGCAGCGCCCGGTCCCGGAACGCGTGGCCGAGCGCCTCCCCGATCCGCTCGAGCGGATCCTCCTGCGGCGACGTGGCGGGGTCTTTCGTGTCCATGGCGAAACGGTGGCGGGAACGCCCCGGCATTCTAGCCCAACGCCCCCGCCCGCGCAACCGCGCGCGTGACGCGGCGGGGTGGGATGTGGTATGCTCCACGGCCATGCCAACGCCCCACCCCGACATCGAGATCGTCGACGCCTGCGAGCACAACCTGCGCCACCTCTCGGCGCGGATCCCCCGCGGGTCGTTCTCCGTCGTGACCGGCGTCTCCGGCTCCGGCAAGTCCACGCTCGCCTTCGACATCCTCTTCGCCTCCGGCCAGCGCCGCTACCTCGACTGCGTGAGCGCCTACGCCCGCCAGTTCGTCCAGCCCCAGGCCCGCCCCGACGTCCGCGAGCTGCGCGGCCTCCCGCCCACGGTCGCGATCGAGCAGCGCCTCTCGCAGGGCGGCTGGAAGTCCACCGTCGCGACGGTGACCGAGATCCACAACGACCTGCGCCTGCTCTTCCTCACGCTCGGCGAGCAGCGCTGCCCGGACTGCGGCGTCGCCGTGGAGAAGCAGTCCCCCGAGCAGATCGCCGACCGCATCGTCCGCCGCGAGCGCGGCTCGGAGGTGGCGCTCCTCGCGCGCCTCGTCTCGGGCCGCAAGGGCACCTATCCGGCGCTCGCGGCGTGGGCCGCCAAGCGCGGCCGCGACCGCCTCCGCGTGGACGGCCGCTGGGTCCCGACCTCGCCCTGGAAGGCGCCCGACCGCTTCAAGGAGCACGACATCGACCTCGAAATCGCGCGCGTCGCCGTGGCGGGGTCCGCCGCCGCGCGCCGCGCGCTGCTCGCCGCGATCCGCGACGCGCTGCGCCTCGAGATCGGAAGAGCGTCGTGTAGGGAAAGAGTGTAGATCTCGGTGGTCGC
>CAMVRE010000131.1 GCA_947169825.1 uncultured Verrucomicrobiota bacterium
GGGGCCGCCTGCGGCGGCAATGACGGGCGCGCCGCAAGCGGCGCGAATGGAGGGATGCCGATCAGCGCGTCGCCTCCGCGCCGCGCGCGGCGCGGAGGCGGGCGTCGCGCGCCTGGCAGGCGAGCGGCGCGGCGGGCTCGCCGACGAGGTCGCGCAGGATCGCGTGCGCGAGGAGCAGCCCCGCGGCACCGACGACGGTCGGGAGCGTCCCCGCGGTCTGGATGCGCTCGTCCGGGTCGGCGTCGAACGGCCAGCGCGGCTCCTCGTCGGACGCGACGACGGCCAGGTGCTCGATGCCGAGCCGGCGCAGCTTCTTGCGCATGGCCTTCGCGAGCGGGCAGCGGTTCGTCCTCGCGAGGTCCGAGACGCGCAGGCGCTGCGGGTCGAACTTGTTGCCGCCGCCCATCGCGCTATAGACGCGGACGCCCGCCGCGACGCAGCGCGAGACGAGCAGGACCTTGGCGGAGACGAGGTCGATCGCGTCCGCGACGGCGTCCCAGCGCGCGAGGTCGACCCCGTCCGCCGTGTCGGGGCCGTAGCGCAGGTCGAACGTCTCGACGCGCGCGTCCGGCGCGATGTCGAGGACGCGCTCGCGCATGACGTCGGTCTTGCGCCGCCCGAGCGTCGAGCGCAGGGCGCCGAGCTGGCGGTTGAGGTTGGAGGGCGCGAAGGCGTCGCAGTCGAGCAGTCCGAGCGTGCCGACGCCGGCGCGAGCGAGCGCCTCGGAGCACCAGGAGCCGACGCCCCCAAGGCCGACGACGAGCACGCGCGCCGCGGCAAGGCGCGCCAGGGCGGCGTCGCCGACGAGGCGGCGCGTGCGATCGGACGCCTCCGGGTCCACTAGACGCCGAGGCTCTCGTCCGAATCGCCGGCGGCGGGCTCCGCCTCCGGCGCGGCGGGCGCGGGAAGCTCCGCGGCGGGGGCGTCGTCCTTCTTCGCCTCCGCGAGCTCCGCCTCGGCCTTGCGCGCGCGGCGCTTCCAGAACGCGAGGCGGCCGAAGAAGCGGCCGATGGCCTTGCGGATGCGGCGGCCGACGGTGGGGTGCTTGAGCGCGTCGAGTCGCTTCCAGCCCTCGAGGACCTCGTCGGGCGTGAAGTCCTTGCGGTAGATGTTCTCCTCCAGCTCCATCTCGAGGCGGCGAGTCTCGTCGAGACCCGCGACGATCTCCGCGTCGATCGTCTTCCAGCCGAGGTTGCCCGCGGCGGTGAGGCGGCGGTGGCCGGAGATCAGCTCGTAGGTCGGCGTCACGCGGATCGGATGCAGCTGCCCCACGCGCTTGAGGCTGTCCATGAGCGGCTGGAGGTCGCCGAGGTCCTTGCGGACGCGCTCGGGGACGATGACGGAATCGATCGGGACTTGCATGGGGGGCCTTTCGGTTGGAGTGACGAGTGACGAGTGACAAGTAACGGGAGAGGGATCAGATGTCGGAAGTGGAGACGATGGCGTTGTCCCTGCCGTCGAAGACGACGATGCGGGGGCGGTGGGTCGCGGCCTCCTCGGGCGTGAGGGCGCAGAACGTGAAGACGATGACGCGGTCGCCGACCTTCCCCTTGTGCGCGGTGGCGCCGTTGAGGCAGCAGATGCGGGAGCCGCGCTCGCCGGCGATGGCGTAGGTCTCGAAGCGCTCGCCGTTCTCGAGGTTCGCGACGAGGATCTTCTCGAAGGGCGCGATGCCGGCGGCGTCGAGGAAGTCGGGGTCGAGCGTCATGCTGCCGCGGTATTCGAGGCTGGCCTCGGTCACGCGGACGTGGTGGAGCTTGGACTTGAGGAAGAAGGAGAGCATGGGTGCTTGTTCGACGGCGGGGACGAGAATACCGGAAAACGGTCCGGAGTTCAAGCCCCTAGTAGACGTGGTCCGCGTCGGGAAAGGCGCGGGCGGCGACCTCCTCGCGGTAGCGCGAGATGGCGGCGACGGCGTCGTCGGCCAGGTGCGCGTAGGCCTTGGCGAGCTTCGGCGCGGGGCCGTCGCCGAGGCCGAGCAGGTCCGCAAGGACGAGATACTGCGCGTCGCACGCGGAGCCGGAGCCGACGCCGATCGTCGGGATGTCCGTGCGCGCGGTGAGCGCGGCGGCGACGTCCGGGACGACGCACTCCAGCACGACGGAGAACGCGCCGGCGGCCGTCACGGCGTCGAGGTCCGCCTCGAGCGCGGCGGCGTCCTCCGGCGTGCGGCCGCGGACGGCGTAGCCCGTGCTCTTCACGGACTGCGGCTGCAGGCCGATGTGCGCCTGGACGGGGATGCCCTCGTCGACGAGCGCGCGGATCGTCGCGGCCTTCGTGACGCCGCCCTCGATCTTCACGGCGTCGCACCCCGCCTCGCGCAGGAAGCGTCCGGCGTTGCGGAGCGCCTCGGGGACCGTCGCGTAGGAGAGGAACGGCATGTCGCCCACGACGAGCGCGTCGGGCGCGCCGCGGCGGACGGCCTCGGCGTGGTGGACCATGACGTCCATCGTCGCCGGGATCGTGGTCGAATGCCCGAGGGCGGTCGTGGAGAGCGAGTCGCCGACGAGCACGAGCGGCACGCCGGCGCGCTGCGCCATGCGGGCGGTAAGGAAGTCGTAGGCGGTGACGAGCCCGAGGGGCTCGCCGCCCTTGGCGGCGCGGAACTTGCGGACGGTCCACTTCATGGTCGTATGGTCGGATGGTCGGGGGTTCGGACGCTCCGGGGAACGCCCGTCAGGCGCGTATTCTAGCAGATGCCCCGGAAGGGGGCAAGAAACCGGCCTGCGCGGCGTGTCGGTCTCTTCCCTCCCGCGGGGCGGTGTGGTAGACTGCGCCCCCGTGAAGATCCGTCTCGACGAACTGCTGGTGGCGCGCGGGCTCGCGGAGTCGCGCTCGGCGGCGCAGCGCCTCGTGCGCGAGGGCAAGGTGCGCGTCGAGGGCGTCGCGAACCCCAAGCCCGGCAACCAGCTGCGCGACGACGCGAAGGTCGAGGTCGAGGCGCCCGAGCGTTTCGTGAGCCGGGGCGGCTGGAAGCTCGAGGGCGCGTTCGAGCGTTTCGGCTTCTCCGTCGAGGGGCTCGACTGCCTCGACGTCGGCGCGTCGACGGGCGGCTTCACCGACTGCCTGCTGCAGCACGGCGCGGCGCGCGTCGCCGCGGTGGACGTCGGCCACGACCAGTTCCACCCGCGCCTGCGCGCCGACACGCGCGTCTGGGTGAAGGAGGGCTTCAACTGCCGCGCGCTCACGGCCGCGGACCTGCCGTGGGTCCCGCAGTTCGCCGTGTGCGACGTGTCGTTCATCTCGCTGCGGCTCATCCTCCCGCCGATGGCCGCGGTCCTCGCGCCGGGCGGCGGGATCGTGACGCTCATCAAGCCCCAGTTCGAGGCGGGGCGCGGGCAGGTCGGGCGCGGCGGCATCGTCCGCGACGAGGCCGTCCGCGCCCAGGTCGTCGAGGCGATTCGCGCGTTCGGCACCGGCGAACTCGGCCTCGAGTGGGTCGGCGTTTGCGAGTCCCCCATCCGCGGCGCCGCGGGCAACGTCGAATTCACCGCGTATTGGCGCAAGCCGGCATCCCCGCGCTAAGGCCTCGTTTTTTCCGCTTGACATTCGGGGCGCGTTCGTCTAGACTTCCGCGCCATTCGCAACCGAAACGGTTGTGATTAACCCCGAGAGGGGCCCAAACCACGAACGCACACACCTTCCAAACCAACAAATCAACCAACGGAGGCAACACCATGTCCAACATCCACGAAAACATTACCGAACTGGTCGGCAATACGCCGCTCGTCCGCATCCGCAAGCTCAACCAGGGCGCCGCGGAGGTGGTCGTCAAGGTCGAGTACTTCAACCCGGGCGGGTCCGTGAAGGACCGCATCGCGCTCGCGATGATCGAGGCGGCGGAGCAGGCCGGCGTCCTCAAGCCCGGCGGCACGCTCATCGAGCCGACGAGCGGCAACACCGGCGTCGGCCTGGCGCTGATCGCCGCGGTGAAGGGCTACAAGCTCGTCCTCACGATGCCCGACACGATGTCGGTCGAGCGCCGCAAGCTCGCGGCGGCCTACGGCGCGGAGCTCGTGCTCACGCCTGGCAAGGACGGGATGAAGGGCGCGATCGCGAAGGCGAACGAGCTGCACGAGGCGACGCCCAACTCGATCATCCCGCAGCAGTTCGAGAACCCCGCCAACCCCGAGAGGCACTACCGCACGACCGGACAGGAGATCCTGCGCGACACGGACGGCAGGGTCGACGTCTTCGTCGCGGGCGTCGGCACGGGCGGCACGCTCTCCGGCGTCGGCAAGGCGCTCAAGGAGGCGAACCCCGCCACGAAGGTCTTCGCCGTGGAGCCGGACACCTCGCCCGTGCTCTCCGAGGGCCACGCGGGCCCGCACAAGATCCAGGGCATCGGCGCGGGGTTCGTCCCGAAGACGCTCGACACCTCGATCTACGACGGCGTGATCCCGGTCTCGGCGGAGAACGCCGGCGCGACCGCGCGCGCGGCGGCGAAGGAGGAGGGGCTCCTCGTGGGCATCTCCTCCGGCGCCGCGCTCTACGCCGCGCTCGAGCTGGCGAAGAAGCCGGAATTCGCGGGCAAGCGCATCGTCGCGCTCCTCCCGGACACGGGCGAGCGCTACCTCTCGACCTGGCTCTTCGAGTAGCGCCCCCGGTGCCGGCGCGGCCGCGCCGGCAGGGCGTTTGCCCTGACGAAGCGGTTGTGGTATGTTTCCCTCCGTTGTCGCGCGCTCCGCGGCGACGCGAAAGGAACCATGCCATGAAACTCCCCCGGACCGCATTCCTTCTTCTCCCCGTCCTCGTCGCCTCGCTGGCCTTCGCCAAGGGGCCCGAGCGCGTGCCCGCCAAGGGCGCCACGCCCGGGAAGTGGACACAGGACTACGACGCCGCGCTCGCCCTCGCCAAGGAGCACGGGCTGCCCGTGATGCTCAAGTTCACCGGCAGCGACTGGTGCGGCTGGTGCCAGCTCATGGAGCGGGAGGTCTTCTCCAAGAAGGACTTCGAGAACTGGGCCGACGGACGCGTGATGCTCGTCACGCTCGACTTCCCGCCGAGCAGGACGCACGGCAGGACGCACGGGCCGCGCTCGAAGCGCTGCAAAAGGAGCGTCAGGCGTTCATCGACGGCGTGAAGAAGGAGCTCTCGGCCCTATCCCCCGACGAGGCCGCGGCGCGCAAGGCGAAGGCGATGGAGGAACTCCGCGCGCTCGACGCCTCGCAGAAGGCGAAGACCGAAGAGATCGAAAACGGGAAGAAGGCGAAGTCCGCCCGTCTCGCCGAGCTTCTCGCGAAGCTGCGCTGATTCTCCGCCCGCGGGGCGTAGCGGCTCGGCGGGAACGCCTCGCCCCGCCGGAGCCGGGCGTGCTCGGAGGGCTACGCCTTCGCGAGGGAGAGCGCGGCGGGGTGGCCGTTGAGGTCCAACGACCGGGGGGCGGCGCCCCCCGACCCCCCTGCCTCGCCCGCCTCGATCGCGAGGTCGAGGGCGAGGGTCTCGCCCTTCACGAACTCCGCGTGGGCCTGGAGCGCCGCGGCGGCTTCGGCGTCGGTGGAGACAGAGAGGCGGATGCGGTCCGCGACGTCGAGGTCCGCCTCCTTGCGCAGCGACTGCACGTGCGAGACGAATTCGCGCGCAATGCCCTCCGCCACGAGCTCCGGCGTGAGCTTCGGGTCGAGCGCCACCGTGAGGTCGCCGTCGTTCGCGACGGTGAGGCCCTCGTTCTCCTGGCGCTGGACGAGCACGTCCTCGGGGAGGAGCGTGAACGGCTCGCTCGGAGAGCTCGCCCCACCGGGAGCGGGCGGAAGCTGGATCGACACCCCTTCACCCGCCTGCAATTTCGCGATGTCCGCGGCGGGGAGGGCGGCGATGGCGGCGGCGGCGGCCTTCATGCGCGGGCCGAGCTTCTTGCCGAGGACCTTGAAGTTGGCCTTGGCGGAGAGCGTCACGAAGCGCGATTCGTCGGAGGCGAACTCGACGGCCTTGACGTTGAGCTCCTCGGCGATGACGGGCGCCATCGGCGCGAGCGACTCCTCGAAGCCGGGCGCGGCGCACACGACTACGGCGCGGGCGAGCGGCTGGCGGACCTTGAGGTTCCGCTGCTTGCGCAGGTTGTGGCCGAGGGCGACGGCGCGCTGCGCGGCGGCCATGCGCGACTCGAGCGCGATGTCGCGCGCGGCGGCGTTCGGCTCGGGGAAGGCGCAGAGGTGCACCGACTCGGGCATGTCCGCGCCGCGCAGGTTGCGGTAGATCTCCTCGGCGATGAACGGCGTGAAGGGCGCGGCGATCTTGCAGAGCTGCACCAGCACGTAGCGCAGCGTGCGGTAGGCGTGGCGCTTGTCGGCGTCGTCCTCCGACTTCCAGAAGCGGCGGCGCGAGCGGCGGATGTACCAGTTGGTGAGGTTCTCGACGAACGCGACGAACGGGCGCACGGACTTCTGCAGGTCGTAGCGGTCCATCGCGGCGGTGACGTCCGCGACGAGCGTCTCGAGCGACGAGACGATCCAGCGGTCGAGCTCGTTCGGGGAGTCGGGCGTCTCGAGCCGCTCCTCGTGCCAGCCGTCGACGTTCGCGTAGGTGACGAAGAACGAGTAGGCGTTCCACCACGGGAT
>CAMVRE010000132.1 GCA_947169825.1 uncultured Verrucomicrobiota bacterium
CGAGCCGCGCGGCGGCTCGACGGCGTCGGGGAGAATGCCGCGCGGCGGCGGCAGCGCGCCGGCGAGCGCGCGGTAGAGCAGCAGGCCGAGGGCGTGCCAGTCGGCGGCGGCGCCGCCGGCCGGCACGAGTGACGAGTGACAGGTGACGAGTGACGAGTTTTCGTTCTCTCCCGCGAGCTGCTCGGGGGCGGCCCAGGCGGGGGTTCCGCCGCGTGGGCCGCACGGGTCGGCGAGGACGGGCGCGCCGGCGGCGGAATGGACGCGGTTCGCGCGGATCTACGGGCCGGTGGCGCGCGTCTACCTCGCGATCCTGAGGCGGTCGGGCCCGTGACTGGACCCGGCGTGGGACGACGACATCGCGCAGGAGACGCTCGTCGAGCTCGCACGGCTCCTGCCGGAGCGCCGTTGGGACCGATCGCGGGGACGCTTCCGCGACTTCCTCTTCGGCGTCGTCCGCAACAAGGCGCTCGCGTTCGCCAGGCGCGAACGGCTCGCCGCGAGGGCGGCCGAGGCGCTCGCGGCGGCGGAGCCGGTGCTGCGGAAGGGCGAAGCGGAGGCGGAGCGCGAGGCGCTGCGGCGCGAACTGTGGCGGGCGCTCGTCGACCGCGTGTTCGCGCGGACGCGGATGTCGGAGACGAGCAAGGAGATCTTCCTGCGGCTCGTCGAAGAGGAGGCGCCCGTGGCGGCGCTCGCCGCCGAATACAAGACCACGCCCAACGCGATCTACCGCCTCAAGAACCGGATGACGGCGAAGATCCGCGAAGCGTGGCTCGCCGCCGCCGGACCGAACGGCGACCTCGCGGACGCGCTTGAAGCCCTCGCGAAGGAGCTCGTTTGACCACTCTGCGTCCTCTGCGCTCTCCGCGTGAGGAATCAGACTCTGCGCGCTCCGCGTGAGGAATCAAACTCCGCGAACTCCGCGTAAGGAATCAGACTCCGCAAACTCCGCGTGAGAACCCCCTCAGGCTCGCTTCGCTCGCCAGCTCCCCCAGCGGGGGAGCCAAGAAGCGCGAACGCGCCGGGCGGGGCTTGAACTCCGCGGACGCCGCGTGGTAGAATGGCGCCGAAACACGCAACCGCGGAGGAAGAAATGCCCACCTACGCAAACACCGGGACCTGTTCCAAGTCCGTCACGTTCGAGCTCGACGCCGACGGCGTCGTGACCTCCTGCTCCTTCCAGGGCGGCTGCCCCGGCAACACCGCCGGCGTCGCGCGTCTCGCGGTCGGCCGCAAGGCGACCGACCTGATCGCGACCCTCAAGGGGGTCCCGTGCCGCAACGGCACCTCCTGCCCCGACCAGTTCGCCCGCGCGCTCGAGGCCGAGCTCGCCAAGCGGGAAGGCCCCCGCTAGCGCGGGACGGCGTTCGCCGCCCGCGCGACATGGACGAGACCTCCGCGCAATCGAAGACGCGCACGCACGCCGAGGACGGCGGCTACCGCCACGTGCTCCGGCTCGTGGTGCCGATGGTGCTGAGCAACGCGGCCTTCACCGTGATGCAGTTCACGGACCGCGTCCTCGTCGCGAGGTTCTCGTCGGAGGCGATCCAGGCCGCGATGCCCGCGGGCATCCTCACGTTCTGCCTCCTGAGCCTCTTCTCCGCGACGGCCGGCTACGCGGGGACGTTCGTCGCGCAGTACCATGGCGCGGGCGACCGGCGCGCGACGATCCGCTCGTGCGTCGCGGGCGTCTGGCTCACGGTCCTCTTCCTCCCGTTCTTCGCGCTGCTGCTTCCGCTCTGCTCCCGGATCCTCTCGCTCGCCGCGCGCGACGCCGCGCTCTTCGCGCTCGAGGACCGCTACGCGTTCTGGATGCTCCTCGGGGCGCCGCTTGTCTCGCTGCACTGGGTGCTCTCCGGCTACCTCGTCGGCCGCAACCGCGTCGTCGCCAACGCGCTCGTCACCGTGGCGGGATGCGCGGCCAACGTCGGGCTGGACTTCTGGCTGATCTTCGGCGGCTGGGGCGTCCCGGCGCTCGGGCTCGAGGGCGCGGGGATCGCCACGTTCGGCTCCGTCGCGCTCCAGGTCGCGGGGACGCTCGGGCTCGTCCTGGCCGAGCGCGACGTGCGGGCTCTCCCGCGGCGCGAGTTGCTGCGGCCGGACTGGGGTCTCGTGCGGCGGATCGTTCGCTTCGGCCTTCCGGCCGGCGTGCAGCTGTGCTTCGACATGGCGAGCTTCACGGTCTTCGTGCTCCTCACGGGGCGGCTCGACCCGCTCTCGCTCGCGACGAGCAACATCGCCTTCTCGATCAACAACCTGGCGTTCTCGCCGCTCATGGGCTTCAGCAACGCGGCCGCGATCCTCGCGGGGCAGTTCCAGGGCGCGGAGAAGCCGCGGCTCGCGCAGGACGCGGTGATGCGGTGCCTGCGCCTCGCGTGGTGCTACATGGCGCCGTGCGCGGCGGTCTTCCTCCTGCTGCCCGGCCCCCTGCTCGCCGCGTTCCGCTCGCCCGACGCCCCCTACAGCGTGGCGCAGATGACGGGCCTCGGGCGGCTCCTGCTGGCAATGCTCGCGGCGTGGGGGATGTTCGACACGATGAACCTCGTCTTCCTCGGGGCGCTCAAGGGTGCGGGCGACACGCGCTTCGCGATGGCGTGGCTGCTCGGGACGGAGTGGCTGATCTTCGTCCCGGGCGTCCTGGTCGCGATGCGCGTTCTCGACAGCGGCATCCTCGGCGCGTGGGCCGTACAGCTCTTCTACATCGTCCTGCTCTCGCTCGGCCTCTACGTCCGGTGGAAGCGCGGCCGATGGATGGAGATCCGGCTCGTCCAGTAGCGCGCTAGAGCAGCCCGACGGCGTCGACGTCGATCGCGACGCCGACGCCCTCCGGCGGCGGGAGCGCCGCCGCGGCGGCGCGGAGGCGCCCGTCGAGGACGCGCGGCGAGACGCCGCGAAGCGTGATCTGGAAGCGCCACACGCCCTTCGCCTTCTCGATCGGCGCCGGGCAGGCGTCGCCGAGGACGTAGTCGCCCGACTTCCCCACGGCCGCCGCGAAGCGCTCCGCGTAGGACGCCGTCGCGTCGCGGTCGCGCCCGCGGAAGGTCACGCAGTCGAAGTGCGAGAAGGGCGGATAGCCCAGCTCGCGCCGGTCGGCGAGCTCCTCCTCGGCGAAGCCCTCGTAGTCCTCGGTGCGCGCGTGCACGATGGCCGGGTGCTCCGGCGAGAGCGTCTGCACGATGACGTCGCCCGGCTTGGCGCCGCGCCCGGCGCGCCCCGCCATCTGCGCGATGAGCTGGAACGTGCGCTCGCCCGCGCGGAAGTCCGGGAGCGAGAGGCCCGAGTCGGCGTTCAGGATCCCCGCGAGCGTGACGTTCGGGAAGTCAAGGCCCTTGGCGATCATCTGCGTGCCGACAAGAATGTCGGTCCGCCCCGCCCGGAAGCGCGCGAGGATCTCCTCGTGCGACGCCTTGCGCGTGGTGACGTCGAGGTCCATCCGCTCGATGCGCGCGGAGGGGAACATCTTCCGCGCGATCGCCTCGACGCGCTGCGTGCCGATCCCCGCGAAGCGGTAGCCGGGCGCGCCGCACGCGGGGCAGACCTCCGGCACGGGCCGCCACGCGCCGCAGACGTGGCAGCGCAGGACGCCGTCGTCGATGTGGTACGTCATCCCGACGGAGCATTCGTCGCACGTCTCGGCGTGGCCGCACGCCGGGCACTGCACGGTCGGCGCGTAGCCGCGCCGGTTGAGGAAGAGCATCGTCTGCTCGCCGTTCTCGAGCCGATCGCGGATCGCGGCGGCGAGCGTCTCGGAGAAGACCGGCAGCCGGCCGCCGTTCTTCGCGACCTCGCCGCGCATGTCGACGACGGCGACCTTCGGCAGCCGCGCCTCGCCGCTCGCGCGGCGCGCCATCGTCGCGAGCTCGTACTTGCCTTCGGTCGCGTTGCGCCAGCTCTCGAGCGAGGGCGTGGCGGAGCCGAGCACGACGGCGCAGCGCTCGATCTTCGCGCGCACGACGGCGACGTCGCGCGCGTGGTAGCGCGGGGCCTCGTCCTGCTTGTAGCTCGGCTCGTGCTCCTCGTCCACGACGACGAGCCCGAGGTCCCTCACCGGCGCGAAGAGCGCGGAGCGCGGGCCGATGGCGACGCGCGCCTCGCCCGCGAGGATGCGGTGCCACTCGTCGTGCCGCTCGCCGTCGGAGAGGCGGCTGTGCAGCACCGCGACGATGCCGCCGAAGCGCCCGACGAACCTCTGGATCGTCTGGGGCGTGAGCGCGATCTCGGGCACGAGGACGATCGCTCCCCTGCCCTTCTCCAGCGCCGCCGCGATGGCCTGCAGGTAGACCTCGGTCTTGCCGCTCGCGGTGACGCCGCGCAGGAGGATCGGCTTCGGCGCGGGGGCGCCGGCGGGCGCGTCGATCGCCGCGCGGATCCTCGCGAGGGCGTCCGCCTGCTCGGACGTGAGCGGCAGCGGCTTCGTCGGCAGGATGCGCCGGCCCGCGAGCGGATCGCGCCGCACGACGCGCTCCTCGATCGCGACGAGGCCGTCCGCCTCCATCCGGCGCAGCGTCTCGGGCGCGACGCGCCACGTGCGGCAGAAACCCGCGAGGCTCTCCTCGCCGCCCGCCAGGCGCTCGAGGATCTCGCGCTGCCGCGCCGTCGGCTCCGCGCGGGGCGCGCGGACGGCGGCCGGCTTCGGCGGCTTCGGCTTCCGGCCGAAGTCGAACATCGCCTGCGCGGGTTCGCCGGTCGCACGGTCGCACGGTCCGACGGTCACACGGTCCGACGGTCCGACCGTGTGACCGTTCGACCGTTCGACCGTTCGACCGTCGGCCGCGCCGACGGCGCGGACGACGAGCCGCCGCTCGAAGCCGTCCTCGCCGGTCGCGCCCGCGCGGACGGCGGGCGGGAGCATCGTGCGGATGCAACGCTCGACCGGGGCAAGATAGTAGGCGGCCATCCAGCGCGCGAGCTCGACGAGCGGGGGCGGCAGCGCCGGCGCGCCGGGCGCGAGGCCGGAGAGCTCGCGGAGCGGGCCGCCGTGGGAGGAGCGGGAGGAGAGCGAAAGAACAACGCCGGAGATCGTGCGCCGGCCAAGCGGCGCGAGGACGGTCGCGCCCGGCGCGACGGCGCCCGCGAACGCCGCGGGGACCGCATAGTCGAAGACGCGTCCCGCCGCGCCTTCCGCCGCCACCTGCGCCACGACCATCGCCGGCCTCCGCGGGGGCTAGTTCCCCTGCGCCGGTCCGTAGACCGGCATCGTCGGATCGTCCGCGTAGTCGCCGTAGTCCGGCGCCGTCGGATCATCCGGAGCGGCATGGTATCCAGGGGCGGTCGGATCGTCCGGCGGATTCTCGTAGTCCGGCGCCGTCGGATCGTCCGGCGGATTCTCGTAGTTCGGCGCAGTCGGGTCGTCGAACGCCCCGCCGTCGTGGGCCGGCGTCTCTTCGGCGGCAGAAGGCGGATCGGACTCGGGCGGAGGATCCGCGGGTGGCGAGCCGGCGGCGATGACCACCGGAAGGACGACGGTGCTGCCGTCCTCGGAACGCGGAATCTCCGTCGGCTGCGAAGGGGCGGAAGGTTGCTCGGGGGGCGTCTCGTTCGGCACGGCGTAGCCCACGGGCAGCGGCGGCTGGAACGACGGCGCGTCCGGGAGCTGCGCCGGAATGATCTCGATCGGCGCGAAGGGGTTGAACATCACCGACTCGCAGTGGCAGGCGCGGATCGCGTCCTGCGCGAACTCCGACACGCTCGCGTAGCGGAAGGCGGGGTCGTAGGCCGTCGCGCGATCGAGCACCGCAGCCAGCTCGGGCGAGAGCGCGGAGAAGTCGGGGCGCAGGCCGGCGAGGAGGCGGTCCACGGTCGTGTCCGGCGGGAACGGGAAGCAGCCGACGAGCATGAGGTACGTCATCACGCCGAGCGCGTAGATGTCCGCGCCGGGCCCGACGGGATCGCCGCGGAGCTGCTCCGGGCACATGTACTCGGGAGTTCCGACGATGTCGCCGGAGGTCTGCGCGCGGACGTCGTTGAGGACCGCCGCGCCGAAGTCGATGATCTTGAGCTCGCCCGTCTCGGCGATGAAGATGTTCTCGGGCTTGACGTCCTTGTGGATGACGTTGTTCATGTGCGCGTAGCCGAGGGCCGACGCGCACTGCGCGAGGACCTGGCATGCCGTGAGGGTCGAGAGGGCGCCGTTGCGGAGAATCGCGTCGCGCAGCGCGGTGCCACGGACGAGCTCCATGACGATGTAGGGCGTGCCGCGGTAGGTCTGGAACGAGTAGTGCCGGAGGATGTTGGGGTGCGAGAGCTGCATCGTGATGCGCGCCTCGTCCTTGAAGGCGGCCAGAACGTCCGGATCCGCGAGAAGGGCGCGGTCGATGATCTTCACCGCGACCTCGACGCCGAGGAGCTTGCTGCGCGCGCGGTAGACCGTCCCGGTCCCGCCCTTGCCCGCGATGCCGAGGATCTCGAAGCGCTCCGGGTCCGGTCCATCGGCGCCGATCTCCGCCGCCGCGGCCGCGGCCTCGGGCGCGGGGCCGCCGCCGGCGGCTCCGGCGGGTCGCGCGACG
>CAMVRE010000133.1 GCA_947169825.1 uncultured Verrucomicrobiota bacterium
CCTCGGCGGCGAGCGGGCCGGCGTCGGTGGCGACCGTCATGCGGTCGCCGGCGAGGCCGGCGTCGCGCGCGAAGAGCGCGGCGCAGCGGATGCCGTTGCCGCACATCGCGGCGCGGGAGCCGTCGGGGTTGAAGAAGACCATCCGGAAGTCCGTCCCCTCCGGCGCGTCGGCCTTCCGCACGAGGATCAGCCCCTCGCAGACGAGCCCGACGTGCGGCGAGCAGACGCGGCGCACGAGCGCGGGGTCGTCGAGGGGGAGGAGGGCGTCGTCGTCGCGGAGCACGACGAAGTCGTTGCCCGCGCCGTGCATCTTGGCGAAGGGGAGGTCCATGCCGCGATTGTAGCAGAACCGCCGGCCCCCGTCCATCCGCCGCGGCGCGGGCGGGGTTGCGGGTGGCGGCGGGGGTGTGGTAGAGTGCGGGCATGGACGCCATGAAGGAACGGATCTTCCAGCTGCTCACCCTCGACTACGTGGCGGGCCGGCTCCTGCCGGCCGCGTGCATCGCCCTTGTCGCGTTCCTGGCGGGCCGCTTCGCCGGGCGGCTCGCCCGCTCGCTCGTGCGGCGCCTTCCGCGCGCGGACGTCACCGTCGAGCGGCTCACGGGCCGGACCGTCTCCTGGTGCGTCTGGCTCTTCGGCGCGGTCGCGGCGCTCGGCGCGCTCGGCGTCGACACCAAGGGCGTCCTCGCCGCGTTCGGCGCGCTCGCGATCGCCGTCGGCCTCGGCCTCAAGGACACGCTGAGCAACGTCGCCGCCGGCATCGAGATCATCTTCCTGCGCCCGGTCGCCGCCGGCGAGTTCGTCTCGTTCCAGGACATGGCCTCGGCGCGGTCGGCGGGGACGGTCGAGCGCATCGGGCTCTTCAACACCGAGCTGCGGACGCCCGAGGGGCTCTTCATCTCCGTCCCGAACCGCGTTCTCCTGGAGGAGCCGATCCTCAACTATTCGCGCAACCCGCACCGCCAGATCCGGCTCGTCTTCCCGATCGCCTACTCCGACTCGATCGAGACGGGCCTGCGCACGCTGCTCGCGCTCGGCGAGGGCGAGGCGCGGCGCGTGCCGGAGACGCCCGTCGAGATCTTCGTCGACGGCCTCGGGGACAGCGCCGTCAACCTCGCCCTGCGCGTCTGGGTCGGGAAGGACGACTACTGGCCGGCGCTGCGCGACCTGACGCGCGGCGGCAAGGAGGCGCTCGCCGCGGCGGGTCTCACGATCCCCTTCCCGCAGCGCGACGTGCACGTGAGGCGCGAGCCGGCGCCGTAGCCGCGTCCGCCCGGAGCCGAGCCTACCCCCGGAGCAGGGCGGGCAGGCCGAAGGCGAGGACGACGAGGAGGAGAAGCCCGAGCAGGACGTGCCAGGCGCGCACGACGACGTGCGCGGTGCGCTGGCGGATCGGGATGTAGTCGAACCACACGATGTATTCCTGGCCGCATTCGCTGCAGCGCCAGTTCTTCATCGAGCCGGGCGGGAGGCGGAGCCAGCGGGGGCGGTTCCACTTCCAGTGCTCGTGTCCGTGGCAGTAGGGGCATTTCATCGTTCTAGATTCTCCGTTCGGAATGTTCGCCGCTCTCGCGGGCGCGGACGGGCGGGACGAGCGTCGCGAAGAGGTCGTCCAGCGTCTCGGCGCGGCGGATGAGGCGCGGCGCGCCGTCGGGCATGACGAGCCACTCGGCGCTGCGCAGCTTGCCGTTGTAGTTGAAGCCCATCGCGTGGCCGTGCGCGCCCGTGTCGTGGATGGCCAGGAGGTCCCCCGGCTCGAGGCGCGGCAGCGCGCGGTCGATCGCGAACTTGTCGTTGTTCTCGCAGAGCGAGCCCGTGACGTCGTAGGTTTCGTCGCAGGGCGCGTCCTCCTTGCCGAACACGGTGATGTGGTGGTAGGCGCCGTACATCGCGGGGCGCATGAGGTTCGCCATGCACGCGTCGAGCCCGGCGTACTTCTTGTAGGTGTCCTTGATGTGCAGCACGCGCGAGAGGAGCCAGCCGCACGGGCCGGTGATCGTCCGCCCGCACTCCATGCAGAGGCGCGGGGGCCTCAGGCCGTTCCTCACGAGGATGTCCTCCATCTCGCGCCGGATTCCGGCCGAGACGGCGGCGAGGTCGACCTCGTCCTCCTCCGGGCGGTAGGGGATGCCGATGCCGCCGCCGAGGTCGACGAACTCGAACTCGATGCCGAGCGTGCGCGAGAGCTGGGCGACGAGCGTGAAGACGATGCGGGCGGTCTCGACGAAGTAGTCGGCCTTGCGCTCGTTGGAGGCGACCATCACGTGGATGCCGAAGCGCTTCGCCCCGAGCTCCTTCATCGCGTGGTAGCCCTCGAACATCTGCTCGGGCGTGAAGCCGTACTTGGCCTCCTCGGGCCTTCCGATGATCGCGTTGCCCTCCTTGGCGCGGCCGGGGTTGAGGCGCGCGCACATGAGCTCCGGGAGGCGGCCGAGCGTCCGGTGGACGAACCCGACGTGCGAGAGGTCGTCGAGGTTGAGGATCGCGCCCATGCGCGCGGCCTTGCGGAACTCCTCGGCGGGGGTGTCGTTGGAGGAGAACATCACGTCCTCCCCGCGCAGGCCGGCGCGCTCGGCGAGGACGAGCTCGGCGAGCGACGAGCAGTCCGCGCCGGAGCCGGCGCCCCTCAGCAGCTCGAGGATCGCGGGGTTGGGCGTGGCCTTCACCGCGAAATAGTTGCGGAAGCCGGGGCTCCACGAGAAGGCCTCGTCGAGCGCCTTCGCGCGGCGGAGGATGCCGGCCGCATCGTAGACGTGGAACGGCGTGGGCGTGCGCTTTTCCATCTCCTGCACGAGCGACAGGGGGAACGGGAAGGCCTTCGGTGTCATGGCGGCGCGCATTCTACCCCAACCCGCCCCGCGCGCGCAAGTGCGTTGACTTGCGCGCGGGGCGGGTGTATCATCCCGGGCCATGCGGCGCGCGCCGCGCCTCCTTCCATGGGCCCCTTCACCGGAGAATTCCCTTCGATCGCTTCCCGCAGCAACGGCTTCGCGTCGTCTTCATGGGTTCGGACGAGCTTTCGTGTCCGTTCCTTTCCGCGCTCGCCTCGGCGCCGTTCGTCGAGGTCGTGGCCGCCGTCACCCAGCCCGACCGCGGGAAGGGCCGCCACCTGAGGGTCCAGCCGGGGCCCGTCAAGAAGCTCGCCACGTCCTTCGGCATCCCCGTCTTCACGCCCGTCCGCGTCAACGCGCCGATCATGCTCGAGACGCTCGCCGGCCTCGGGCTCGACGCGTTCGTCGTCATGGCCTACGGGCAGTTCCTCGGCGACCTGCTGCTGGAGCTGCCGCGCCTCGGCTGCATCAACCTCCACGTCTCGCTCCTCCCGCGCTGGCGCGGCGCCGCGCCGATCCAGCGCGCCATCCTCGCCGGCGACGCCGAGACGGGCGTCTCCGCGATGATGATGGACCGCGGGATGGACACCGGCGACGTGCTCGGGACCGTCCGCTGCGCCATCGGCCCGCGCGACACGGCCGGGTCGGTCTCCGCGCGCCTCGGCGCCGCCGGCTGCGACCTCATGCTGCGCGTCCTGCGCGAGCTCGACCAGGGGACGTGCCCGCGCACGCCGCAGGACGGCTCCTTCGCGACGCTCGCGCCGAAGATCCGCAAGTCCGAGGCGTCGCTCGACTGGAACCTCTCCGCCGTCGAGAACGAGCGCAAGGTCCGCGCGTTCAACCCGAAGCCCGGCGCCGCGACGTGGATCCCGCCCGTCGCCGGCCAGCCGGGCAAGCTCCTGAAGGTCCTCGAGGCCGAGGTCGAGACGCTCCCGAAGGGCATGGCCCTCGCGCTGCCCGGGACGCTCCTCGAGCTCGACCAGCGCAAGGGCCCGCTCGTCGCGGGCGGCGCCGGCTTCGCCCTGCGCCTCGCGCGCGTCCTGCCCGAGGGCGCCGGGCGCCCGATGGACGGCGGCGCGTTCTCCAACGGCTACCGCTCGCGCATCCCGATCGGCGTCCGACTCGAGCGCGTCCCCGCGCCGCCGGAGCCCCCGGCCGCGCCCGGCGCCGGGAGCCCCGCGCCGTGAGCGCCGGCGTCTTCTCCTTCCCGCTCGACGCCGCGCAGCGCGCGCGGCTCCGGACGATCCTCGCGCAGGGCAACTACCTGCCGCGCGCGGTCCCCTACGCGGAGGCCGCCGCGGAGGCGCCGTCGTGGAAGTGCAGCGTCGTGCTGTATTCGTCCGGCAAGCTCGTCGTGCAGGGCCGGGGCGCGCGCGACTTCGTCGAGAACGTCCTCGAGACGGAGGTCCTCGGCCGCGTCGTCCTGCCGCCCGCCGGCGCGGAGGGCGCTGCCGGGGCCGCCGCCGCGCCCGTCCTCGGCGAGGAGGCGCTCTCGCCGCACGCCGGCGTCGACGAGAGCGGCAAGGGCGACTTCCTCGGCCCGCTCGTCGTCGCCGCGGCCTACGCGGACGCCGACCTCGCGCCGAGGCTCGTCGAGGCCGGCGCGCGCGACTCGAAGGCCGTGACGAGCGACCGGCGCGCGCTCGAGATCGCCGCGCGCATCCGCGCGGTGCTCGGCCCGGCGCGCCACCGCGTCGTCCGCATCGGCCCCGCCGCCTACAACCGCCTCTACGCGAAGCTGCGCAGCGTCAACCGCATCCTCGACTGGGCGCACGCCCGCGCGATCGAGGGCCTCCTCGCCGGCGTGCCGGACTGCCCGATGGCCATTTCCGACCAGTTCGGCGACGGCGAGGGCGTCGGGCGCGTCCTGCGGCGCGACGGCTTCGCGATCGAGCTGCGCTCGCGGCCGCGCGCGGAGGCGGACGTCGCCGTCGCCGCCGCGTCGCTCCTCGCCCGCGAGGCGTTCCTCGGCGGCATGGCCGACCTGCGCGCGCGCTTCGGCGGCGACTTCCCGAAGGGCGCCGCGCCGCACGTCCGGACCGCGGCCGAGGCGCTCGTCCGCGCGCACGGCCCCGCCGTGATGCTCGAGACGGCCAAGTGCCACTTCCGCACGCTCGACCAGGTCCTCGCCGCCACCGGCCACTCCCGCGCCGAGCTGCCGCCCGAGGGACAGGTCCTCTCCGTCCCGCCTTCCGCCTTCCGGCGCGGGGGCTCCTAGGGCGGTTTCAACTGTTCCGCGGCCGCCGCTCCGGCGACCGCCTCTTCTTCTCGCCCGGCGTCTGACGTCCTCCCCCTTCGGCCAAGAACGCGTGGCCGGCCGGAAAAGTGAATATCCGGACCAATGGATTCGTCAAAACGAAAAACGCGTCGTCGCGCTTCATCCGTTTCGACCTCCTGCCTCCGCCCATGAAACGCCTTCTCCCGCTTCTTCTCCTCGCCGTCCTCGCGACGGGCTGCCGCACGACGGCGATGAAGGGCACGCCCTTCTACACGGGCGAATACAAGACGCGCGAGGGGCCCGCCTCGGACCGCGTGAACCTCTGGCCGCTCGCCTATTACCGCGCGCCCGCGCTCTCGGTCCTCTGGCCCATCGGCGAGTTCTCCGACGACCGCTTCGCGGTCCGTCCGCTCTTCTCGATGTACCGCGACGGCGAGGGCGAGCCCTGGCACGAGTACAACTGGCTCGGCGGCCTCGTCTCGGTCGACACCGAGACGGACGCCCGGGTCGCCTTCCCCGTCTTCTGGGGTCGAAACTACTTCAACGTCTTCCCGCTCTACTGGAGCGGCTCCGATCCGGACGCCGACAGCGCCCACAACATCCTCTTCCCGCTCTGGGTCTACAGCCGGCGGTCGAACGACGATCTGGTCTCGTTCTTCCCGTGGCCGATCGCGGGACACTTCCGCGACGGCTCCGAAAGCCGCTGGTTCGTCTTCCCGCTCTGGGACCGGACGCTCGACCGGGAGGACCCCACGACCTTCGAGGACCGCTTCGGCCTCGCCCTCGCCGGTCGCATCGGACGCGGCGACGACCGCCGGCACTGGATCGTCCCGTTCTACTACGCCCGCACGGGCGGGCCGGACGGCGACGAGTTCGTGTCTCTGCCGTGGGCGTCGATGGGCGACGACTGGCGCGCCGTCCCGCTTCTGCTCACGGGCTGGTCGCCCGACGGCGCCCGCGGCCGCATCCTGCTCGGACTTGGCGGCTGGGAGGACTCGAAGAGCTGGGCCTTCCCGTTCTTCTACCGCGACTCCGCCACGGGCGAGCTCGTCGCCCCGCTCTGCTACCGCAACCCGCACACCGGCGTCTTCCTCTCGCCGCTCTGGGCGTCGAAGGACGGCGCCTGGCGCTGCATCCCGCCGCTGCTCTCGTGGTGGAACGCCGACGGAAGCGGCCGCGCGCTCCTCGGGCTCGCCGGCTGGGACGATTCCCGCTCCTGGGCGGTCCCGCTCTTCTACCGCGACGCCGCGTCCGACACGCTCGTGACGCCGCTCTGGGCGACGCAGGCCGGACGCTGGAGCGCCATCCCGCCGCTCCTCTCGTGGCGGGGTGTGGACCCCGCCACGGGCGAGTCCTCGCTCTACCTCCTCGGCGGTCTCGCCGGCTTCGAGCCCGAAGCCCACTGGTTCGCGCCGCTCTACTTCCGCGACGAGGCGAAGGACCTCTTC
>CAMVRE010000134.1 GCA_947169825.1 uncultured Verrucomicrobiota bacterium
TCGCCCGCGGCGAAAAGGGCGCCGACACCATCGCCCGCCTGGACGCGGAGGACCCGCTCGGCGGGCGGACCATCCAGGCCAAGACCGGCGACAAGATCGGCAAGTGGGTGCGCTCGGGCTCCCTCAAGGAGACGAACGACCGGGTGCGCGAGCTCTTCCGCCAGACCGTGGCCGACATGTTCGGCGGCGTGGAGCGCATCCCGGAAAGCGTCCTGAAGGCGATGAAGCTGGAGGACTACGGCAAGGGAAAGCCGCTCAGCGCCCGCCGCATCAACCTCGTGAGGGCGGCCGTGGAAAGTTTTTCCGCCAACGCCGCGCCATACGTCGAGCGGGCCATCGGCACCCTTCGGCGCAACAACGTCGACAAGCGCTCCGACATGACCGAGGAGAAGTTCGCCGCGCTGACGAAGACCGTGAAGGACGCGATCGTCTCCTGCGGCGACGACGCGGACGCGATGGACGCGGTCGCCGAGTGCATCTTCGACATCTGCGTGGCGGGCAACAACGCCCTGCGCTCCGAGGAGACGATCCGGGCGAAGGTCGAAGCCATCAAGGCCAACTTCCTCGAGCTGCGCGAAGTGGCCGGCGGCAATTCCGGCCTCTTCGAGATCGGGAAGATCTCCATCAAGAACCTCGCGGGCAAGAGCGTGCCGGATGGCGCCCTCCGTGCGCTCGTCGCCGCCGCGCGCAAGGCGGACGTCTCCACCATCAAGCGCCTCCGGGCCGACACCGGCCCCGTGACCATCAACCGCGCGATGCTCCAGTTCTTCCGGAACTTCGACGAGATCCTCCACAAGGGCGGGCTGCTGGCTGCCGTGGCGGACGACGCCACGATGCTCACCGGTCTCCAGAACTTCATCGGGGCGGCGATGCTGGGGCAGTTCGGCACCGCCAAACTGCGCGCAATCCAGGAGGCGCTCACGGGCGAAAACGCGGCCGACCTGAGCACCATGCTCGCCGAGGGAGCGAGAGACTGGTTCGCGCGCGTCGATGGCATTACCTCCGAAGCGCTCGACGAAGCGGTCATGGGCAAGGGCGGCGGGAAGCCGACGGAGAAGTTCAAGGAGCAGATCCGCGACCACATGGAGCGGACGGACCGCTCCGGGTTTACAATGCTGCAGAGCATCCTCAGCATCCTTCTCGGCGACGCCAAAATGAAGGAGCTGCCGGACGACTACAAGGGGGTAATCCCGGAGAACTTCAAGATGATCGTCGAGGACTACGCGAAGGACACGCGCCGCCAGCTCGGCGCATAGAGCGGCCAATCGCCTATGGCGACTGGCGGATACGACAGGAGACGACGGACATGGTAGAAGACGGACTGGAGCAATTGCGGGAAACGGCGGAGAGCCGGTTCCCCGGTCGCGTGGCGCGGCTGGAGGGCGGTGCGTTCGCGATCGCACGGGAGGACCTGGACCTCCCGGTGACGTTCGCGCCGATTCCCGGCAGTCCGGAATGCGCGATCGTCCGCGCGCCGGTGCTGGCGCTGGGCGATCTGGCGCGTCCCGGCGCCTTCGCGGTCGCGGCGCTCGCGGGCAACTTCTTCTGGACCGGCGCGAACGGCGCCACGCTCTCGGCCGGCGCGGACGGCAATCTCTACATGACCGAGCGCAGGGCCTTGTCGGGGTTTGACGACGCCGACGCGCTCGACCGGTTCCTCGACGATTTTGCGGAGGCCGCATCCGACTGGCGGGAAAGGAGCGCGCTGTATGCTTAGGGACCAATTCGAAGGCGTCCTCGCGGAATTCTCGGATGCGGTCAAGCGATACATCGCGCTCGACGACGACTCGTGCGCGACGATCGCCATCGACGAGGAGGTCCTCGCGACGCTGCAATATCTGGACGAATCGGACACGATCGTCCTCTTCGCGCCGGTCGGCGCCTTCGGCGACGCCAAGGCGCCCGGCGCCGGCGAAAAGGCGCTCGAACTTCTGCGGCTGTGCGAGCCTTGCGGCGCGGCGCGGGGATTCACGCTCATGCTCGACGAAGAGGCCGAGCTCGTTTTGGCGGCGGACCGCCGGCATGCGCTTGAAATCGCCTCGGCGGACTCGCTTGCCGCGTGGGTGGAGGCCCTCGTCTCCGCCGTGCGCGCCGTGCGCGAAATCTTCGCCGAGAAATTCCCGGTCGAAGAGGAAGGGAGGGGCTAGCCATGCCGCTTCCACCCGTCAACGCCGGACAGATCCAGCGCGCGCCGGTTCTTGCGCCGCCGGCGGGTCGCGATCCCGCGCCTGTCGAAAATGCGCCGAACGCGGTTCCGGACAACGCCGGGCAGATCCGGCGCGCCCCGGAGATTCCGCCGGATCCGGCCCTTTCCGGCATCGTCGGGAACGGCGTGGGCCCCGATCTGCAGCCCGGCAACGGCCAGGCGGTGCAGTTCGGCGCCGTGCACAGAGTCGCCGACGGACGCGACTGGGACATGAGCACCGCGGAGGGGCTGCTCGAAACGGTGCGCAATTCCGTTTCCCATTTCAAGGAGCAGATTTCCGGGCAGAAGGCGCTCGACGATTTTGTAAACGGAGTGCTCTTCACGACCGAGAGGCTGATGGCCAACGACGGCGGCGACGAAGGCAGACATGTCCTTGACTCAGACGCGGTCGCGAAGGACATGAAGGAGATCCGGCGCATCGCCGACGAACTAAAGGCGGCGCGCGCGGGGCTTCTGGCGGGGATTTCGGAAGGCTCGGGCGCCGGCGCGATGGCGAAGCTCGACAGTCTCAGGAAAACCCTTCGCGTCTTCCGGTTCGAGACCCAGAAGGCGCTTGGCGCGCTTGGCCACGAGGCGGGCAGGATGGAGTTCAACGAGTCGAACCTGCGCTCGATCCAGAACGCCTTCACCTTCGGCATCGACCACCATGTCGGAAAAGCCGACATCGAAAACATCCAGCGTCTTGAGCGTGAACTGGAGGCGAAACTCGGCCGGCTGTGCGGACGATTGGCGCAGGCCGACGACGGCGACTCCTTCTCCGCGACGCTGCCGAAACAGGCAAGGTTCTTCGAGAACGTCGGCGCGGCGCTGGAACTGTCGCACCGGACCAACGACCAGATCCGCGCCTTTCAGGAGTCCGATTCGACGGCCGCCGCGATTCGCGACGTCATCGGGTCGATCGTCGAGAAGGGCGGCAAGCGCCAGGTCGAGTTCACCGTGGGCGTCAGCGCCCTTGCGGGGCTGGGTCTTTCGGATGCGCTGACGGTGGGAGTCCGCGCCGGCGGGCGCGTGCGCATCGTCGGCATCATCGAGGCGAAGAAGGGCGGGCGGCCGATGACGGCCACGTTCCGCATCGCGGGCGGCCTTGAGGCAAAGGGGACCGCGTCCATCGGGAGCGGGGATGCTTTGGGCGTGGAGTTGGAGGCGAAGGCCGGCGGCGAAGTCTCGCATTCCACCATCCGCGTATATCCCACGCTGGACGACTTCATCCTCGACGCCAAGCGCAACAAATTCGCGATGTCGCGCACGGCCGGCGCGGCGATCCTGGGCGCCCTCAAGTCGTTCGGCAAGTCGATCGGCTCGCTCGGCACGAAGTTCTTCCGCTGGATGGGGCGCAGAAGCGGAGAGGTTCGCGAGAACGCCGCGCAGTACATTCATTCGCTCAAGGAGCGCGGCGTCGTGGGCCGGCTGGACAGGTTGCTTCCCAAACGCGTCAATCCGAACATCGTAAGCGAACGGTCCGGCTGGACGTGGGGCGGCTACGCCGGCGTGGGGGCGAGCATGCAACTGGTCAAGGACTACGCCGGCGCGGACGCGTCCGTGGAATACTCGCACGAGCGCGACTTCAAGGTCAAGTCCAAGGCGTACGCGACGCTTTTGAAGACCGTGGTGAACGCCCCCGACACGGAGGCGCTCCAGCGCCTGTGCGGGCGCGATCCGGGCGGCGCGCTGCGTCCCATCGAGCGCTACGAGGATCTGACCTACGCAGGCGATCTCTACCAGAGGATCTTCGGGGAATGCGCAATGGTCGTCAACGAGGCCAAGCGCCTCGATCCCGGCGACAAGACCGGCTTCGCCCGCTGCGCGTTCCATCTGCGCTCGGTCGTTCTTTCGACGGAACTGGCAGTCCGCGAAAACCGCCTTTCCCGCGACGACGCGGATAAGATATTCGCGATTTTCGCGACCATGGACGTGAAGTTCCCCGAGGACATCTACCGCGAATACTTCATGGTCGGCATTGGCGCGGCCAAGCCGCCGAAGGTCCGCGACAGCGTCTCCATGGAGCTGGACGTCTCGTTCTTCAGCGGCTGGACGGACGGAATGACCGGCGACATCGGCAACGAGATCCTCAAGGAGGCGGCGGAAGGCGGCGTCAAGGAAATGCGCCACCAGCTCGGAATCGACTCGACGTTCAAGTACAGCTTCTCGTCCGAACGCCCCGTCGACAAGAACGCCGACCCGCGGCCCTGGGAGAACGTCAATCGCACGACCCATTCGCTCACAGTATCCGCCTCGACCCCCGCGCGCATCATCATCGAGGCCCTGACGCGCTCCTTCGCCAACAAGGCCAAGCCGCTCGCGAACCGGTCGGAAAGCGTCGCTCTCGACACGACCAAGACGGTTGCGAAGGAAATCCCGCTGGACGCGGCCAAGGGCGCGCTCGTCGCCGCGCTGCCGGGGCTGATCCTCTCCAGCGTCAAGGCGAGCGCGGTCGCCGCAGTCAAGAACTGGCTCGCGAATCCTGAAAACGTCAGCAAGCTCGTCGATTTCGCCATCGAGCATATGAACGACGCATTCGATTTCATCGTCGGCGTCGCCGAATGGGTGGCGGACCATCCGGATACCGCCCTCAACATCGCCGCGTCCATCGCCGGCACGTCGGGCACCGGCGGAACCCGGCGCAACAAGGTCGTGTCGTGGAGTTACGTCGACGGCCAGATCGAAAGCTTTTCGGTGAAATCCACGACGAAGAGCAAAATCGGGGTCAAGGTCGATCCTGTCGGCGTCGGCGTGGGGATGGGCATAGACGTCTCCTATTCCGTGACCGAGACGACGAAGGACCGCACGTGGTATCCCGATCCGCCGTTCAAGACGATGCTGTCCATCACGTCAAGCTTCCTTGTTTCGGATACCGGCTTCGATCCGTCGGGCGCCGGCGCGCCGCTCAAGAACTGGCTCTCGAAAAACGCGCACGGCGTCGACAAGATATTCGCAAGGCTCTTCCGGGACGAAGCGTTTACCAGCGAGGTGGTCTCGATCTACAACGACGCGCTTCTTGCCGCGGACGGCGACTACGCGCTCCAGGAGAAGCTGCAGGACGCATGGCGCCGGATTCGCGACATGCCCCCGGACGCCACGCCCGACGCCAGGGTCGACGCCGTCCACGACCTCCTCGTTGGCATCGTCACCGCCTACAACAGGCCCAATCCATAGGGCCTTGTCCTGATAAAAAATTGAAGGGGTGAAGGATTGTAGCCGCAGAGAGCGCAAGGTTCGCGGAGAAGTCCTTGCGTCCTTTGCGTTCTTTGCGGTGTAAAGAGGGGTCCGTCCCCTTGCAATCCGCGATCGGTGGAGGGGCGCCGCCACGTCTCGCCCGTTGAACCGAATCGTGCGACGGTGCATTTACGCTTATACTAGCCCACCGCGAAATGGAAATCTGGCGCGACATCATCGAGAACGGCGACTCCGGCGTCGAGCGGCTCGTCTCCGAATACGGGGACCGGCTGCTCGCGGCCGCGTCGCTGCTCCGCCGCGGGGACGCGGACGCGGAGGACCTCGCCTTTCGCGCGCTCGAGCGCGCCGTGCAGCGCATCCGCTCCTACCGTCCGACCGGAAGCTTCTTCGCGTGGCTCTACGCGATCCTGCTCAACCTGCACCGGATGGACGCGCGCCGCCGCCGCCCCGAGACCGTCCCCGCGGAGTCGGCCGAGGCGGTGCCGGACGCGACCGAAGCCGCCGCGCCGGACCGCGCCGCCGATCGCGCCGCGGTCCGCGAGGCGGTCCTCGCGCTGCCCCCCGCCCAGCGGGAGACGGTCGTCCTGCACTTCTTCGCCGGTCTTTCGGTCGAGGAGTCGGCCCGGGCGCTCGGCGTGCCGCCCGGGACCGTCAAGTCCCGCATCTTCCACGCCAAGGCCGCGCTGCGGGCCGCCCTCGGGGAAACCGCGGCGGAAGGGAGAACCACATGAACGCGCGACCCGACGAACCGGAGGCGGACATCCGCCTCGCCCTGCTCATCCGCGATAGCGTCGCGGACCGGACGCTCCCCGCGGGCTTCGCCGCCCGCGTCGCCGCGTCGGCCGCCGCCTCGACGCGGCGGCGCCATCGGCGCTGCGCGGCGCTCTGCGCGCTGCTGCTCGCCCTCGTCGCGGCCCTGGGC
>CAMVRE010000135.1 GCA_947169825.1 uncultured Verrucomicrobiota bacterium
CGCAGCGAGGCCGCGAGGACGCCGACCATGTTCTGGGCGGGGGCGTTGAGGGTGCCGAGCAGCTTGGCGCGCATCTCGTCCTTGCCCGGGAGCTCGGAGAGCTGCTTCACCTGCGCGGCGTCGAGGGTCTGGTTCTCGAGCTGGCCGGCCTTGACGGAGGCCTGCTCGTTCTTCTTCAGGAACGCCACGATCGCCTTGGCGACCTCGGCCGGGTCGCCGTCGCCGGCGACGAGGGCCGTCGGGCCCGAGAGGACGGACTCGAGCTGGGTCCAGCCCTTGTCCTCGAGCGCCTTGGCGAGGTAGGTGTTCTTGACGACCTTCAGCGTGGACTTGGCCTTGCCGAGCTCGACGCGGAGCGCCGCGAGCTGCTCGACGTTGAGGCCGCCGTAGTTGAGGACGAAGCAGTAGCCGGAGTTCTTGACGAACTCGTCGATCTCCGCGATGGCGGAAAGCTTCTCCGGACGCTTGGAATTGGCCTGGGGTTTGGTCATTGTCTTTCTCCTTTCCCGGGTTAGTCGCGGATGTCGAGACGGACGGGCACGCCCATCGTCGAGCTCACGGAGATCTTCTTGAACAGCTGCCCCTTCACCGCGGCGGGACGGGCGGCGCGGACCGCCTCCACGAGCGCCTCGATGTTGGCGGCGAGCTTGTCGGCGTCGAACGAGCGCTTGCCGACGAGGACGCAGATGTTGCCCTGGCGGTCCATGCGGAACTCGACCTTGCCGGCCTTCTGCTGCGTCACCGCGGTGGCGACGTCGTCCGTCACCGTGCCGGTCTTCGGGTTCGGCATGAGGCCGCGGGGGCCGAGGACGCGGGCGAGCTTGCGGACCGCCGTCATGGCCTCGGGCGTCGCGATCGCGACGTCGAAGTCCATCCAGCCGCCCTTGATCTTCTCGAGCAGCTCGTCCGTGCCGGCCTCGATCGCGCCGGCCGCCTTGGCGGCCTCGGCGGCGGCGCCGCCGGCGAACACGACGACGCGGACGTCCTTGCCCGTGCCGTGCGGGAGGGAGACCGTCCCGCGGATCATCTGGTCGGACTTGCGGGGATCGCAGCCCATGCGCATGCCGAGCTCGACCGACTCGTCGAACTTGGCGAAGGCGTTGGCCTTCACGAACGCGACCGCCTCCGCGACGGAGACGGCGCCCTGCGGCGCCTTCTTGGCGGCGTCGACGTACTTCTTGCCGTGCTTCTTCATCTCGGTGGCCCTCCTACTTCACGACGGTGATGCCCATCGAGCGGGCGGTGCCCTCGATCATGCGCGCGGCGTGCTCGGGGTCGGTGGCGTTGAGGTCGGCGGCCTTGGTCTTCACGATCTCGAGGATCTGGGCCTTGGTGACCTTGCCGACCTTCGTCTTGTTGGGCGTGCCGGAGCCCTTCTGGAGCCCGGCGGCCTTCTTCAGGAGGACCGCGGCGGGCGGGCTCTTGAGGATGAAGGTGAAGGACTTGTCGGCGTAGACGGTGATGACGACGGGGATGTCGAGACCGTCCTTGTCGGCGGTGGCGGCGTTGAACTGCTTGCAGAACGCCATGATGTTGACGCCCTGGGCGCCGAGGGCGGGGCCGATCGGCGGGGCGGGATTGGCTTTGCCGGCGGGCACCTGGAGGCGCACGATGCCGGTGACTTTCTTGGCCATGTGAGGGTGCTTTCTGTTGTGTTGTTGACCGCGTCCGGCCCTCCCGGTTCCCTACCGGTGCCTGCGGGCGGACGCAAAAACGCGCGGCAGTCTAGCAAAACGCCGCCCCGAAATCAAGCGGTTTTTTCGGCTTGCTTTCGGAGCGGGGTTTGCTGGCGTTTCGCCTTCTCCGCGGCCGCGGACCGGGGGCGGCTATCGCGAGAGGCGCAGCGTCTTGATCTCGAACGGGCGGAAGGAGAGCTTCGCCGGGAGCGCGAGCGGCGCGCCGGTCTCCTCGAGCTCGTTGGCGAGGACCGGGGTCGCCTTCGCGAAGTGACGAGCGACGAGTGACGAGTGACGAGCGGAGGACAGCGTGGCCTCCGCGCGGCGGCCGCGGGTCTCCACGAGGCGCACCACCAGGTCGTCCGAGTCCTCGGCCTTCTTGAGGACCGCGAGATCGATCCCCTCGCCAACGATTTCCACGGGGAGCGCCGCCGGCGTTTCGAGGGCGAAGCCCTCGAAGCGCTCCACGCCCTGGTTCAGCTCGGCGGCGGCGGCGACCACCTCGTCGGTGTGCGCGAGGTCGCGCTCGTGCGGGAGGATCGCGTAGGTGAAGCGGTGGGCGCCGCGGTCAGCGATCGGGTCGGGCTCGGTCGGCGCGCGCAGCAGCGAGATCGAGAGCTCGCTTCCCTTCGCGCGGTAGCCGTACTTGCAGTCATTGAGGAGCGCAACGCCGAAGTCCGGCTCGGAGAGGTCGGCGTAGCGGTGCGCGCAGCTCTCGAACTGCGCGTAGTCCCACTTGGTGTTGTCGTGCGTCGGGCGCGCGACGGTGCCGTACTGGATCTCGAAGCGGGCCTCGTTCGCGACGACGTTCGTCGGGAACGCCGCGCGCAGGAGCTTGTGCGACTCGCGCCAGTCGTCGGTCGAGGTCTCGAAGTCGAGGCGCTTGGAGCCGGCCGCGAGGCGGATCGTCTGCACGAAGCGCGAGGAGCCGATCGTGAAGGCCGCGCGAAGGCCGCTGCAGACGGGCCCGTCGAAGGGCTCGGCCGACTCGACCTCCGGCGCGCCGACGGGCATGCCGTAGAGGTATTCGTCGATGTCCCACGCGTCGAAGGCGTGCGGGTGGTCGTCGTAGAGCGAGAGGACGTTGCCCGGATTCGCGCGCGAGATGAACTCGCGCCCGCACTCCTTGTCGAGCGCGCGGACCACGCGGAGCGTCTTCGTGTCGATCTCGTAGCGGACGCGCGCGTTCTCGAGGACGAGAAGGCCCTTCGCGCGGCGGCTCGCCGGAACGGCTCGCTCCGCCGGCGCGGCCTTCAGCAGCGTGGCGAAGGAGCGCGGCGGGATTTCCACTTGCACGAGAACCTTGCCGTCTTCGTTCTGCGAGGGCAGCGCGCCCTGCGCGCTGCCACACGCGCATTTCGCGCCGGCCCATCCGGCCGGCAGCGAAACGACGCCGGAAAAGGGCGTGGACGACGGGTTGAAGAGCGTGAGCGCGTCCTTCTTCCTCGCGAGCATCGCGGCGGCGGCCTTGGCGGCGAGGGCGCGGGCCTTCTCCGCGACGCCGCGGACGAGCGCGCCGCTCTCCTCGTAGACGCGGTGGATCGACGAGCCGGGGATGATGTCGTGGAACTGGCAGAGCAGGAGCGACTTCCAGAGACCGAGCAGCTCGGCCTGCGGATACTTCGCCGCGCCGCGAGCGGCGGCCGCCGCGCAGAGCATCTCCGCGGCGCGCAGCGCCTCCTCGCCGCGGCGGTTGGCGAGCTTCTGCGCGGCCTGCGTGGTGTAGGTGGCGCGGTGCATCTCGAAGTAGAGCTCGCCGCGCCAGACGTCGAGGTCGGACTCCTGCTCGGCGATGCGATCCATCGCGTCCTGCGCGAAGCCGAACGTCACGGGCGGGCAGCCGTTGAGGGCGGCGCAGCGGCGGCCGCGCTCGATGTGCTCCTCCTTCGGGCCGCCGCCGCCGTCGCCCATGCCGAAGAGCGAGATGGCGACGTCGACGATCCCCGCCTCGCGGTTGTTCGTCTCGTGGTTCTTGAGCTGCTCGGGCATCAGGTCCGCGTTGTAGGTGTCCTCCGGCGGGAAGTGCGCGACGACGCGCGAGCCGTCGATGCCCTCCCACACGAACGAGTTGTGCGGGAACTTGTTGTAGCGGTTCCAGGAGAGCTTCTGCGTGAGGAAGAAGCCGATGCCGCACTGGCGCAGGATCTGCGGCAGCTGGCCGGAGTAGCCGAAGACGTCCGGGAGCCAGAGGTTGCGCGGGACGACGCCGAACTCCTCCTTGAAGAAGCGCTGCCCGACGAGGCACTGGCGCACGAGCGACTCGCCCGAGGGGATGTTGCAGTCGGCCTCGACCCACATGCCGCCCTGCACCTCCCAGCGGCCGTCGGCGACGGCCTTCTTCACCTTCCTGTAGAGCGCCGGGTAGTTCTGCTTGCAGAGCTCGTAGAGCTGCGCCTGCGACGAGCCGTACCTGAACTCGGGGTAGCGCTCCATGTTCAGGATCTGGCTCGCGAACGTGCGGCCGACCTTGCGGACGGTCTCGCGCAGCGGCCAGAGCCACTCCACGTCGATGTGCGAGTGGCCGATCGCGGTGACGCGCACAGCGGCGGGGTCGACGCCGACGCCCCACACGGTCCGGCGCAGCTCCTCGTGGACGGCGCGCGCGCCGCCGCGCCCGGGCGGCAGCAGGTCGAGCGCGCGGCTCGTCGCGCGGACGACCTGGATGCGGCGCGAGGACTTCTCGGGGAGGGCCTTCGCGAGCGAAAGGATCACGTCGAGGTCCTGCTTGAGCTGCCACTTGTCGTAGTCGAAGCGGCAGACCGAGAGCTGGTCCACGGAGGCGCTCCACGTGCCGTGGACCGCCTCGGGCGCGGCGCCCTCCGCGACGGGGTCGGGGCGGCGCGAGACGCCGAACATGTCGTTCGCGCCGGCGTCGACCCAGAAGTCGACCTTCTCGCCGCCCTTCGCCTTCGCGAGCCAGTGGAAGTGGTCCTTGCGGTAGCCGGGCAGGAACGCGCAACCGTTCGTGAGGCCGACGAGCGGGCAGCCCTTCGCGTCGAAGACGAGCGCCTCGCCGTGGAAGTCGAGGTTGAGCGTGACGCACGCGCCCTCCCACGCCTTCGGCACCTCGCCCGTCACGTGGAACCAGCCGCAGTCGAACGCGCCGCCCCAGCGCTCGCCCCGCTTGATCGGGCGGTACTTGAGCTTGAGGCGCTCGGCGTAGGGGACGGGCTCCTTCGTGACGGCGGCCTCGGCGCGCAGCGGGACGCGCTCGGCGGCGATTTCGTTGACGAGGCGGCCCGCGACCTCGCGGATGCGGTGCTCGTGAATGTCGAGGTAGAAGTGCGACATGGCTGGTCTGGTTTGGGGTGGAAGTGGCGCGGAGTCTACCATACCCCGCCTCGCAGCGGCAAGAAGAACGCGCCGGCGCGGCGGTTTGCCGCGGGAGCGCCGCTGTGGTAGACTCCGCGCCAACGAACCCCGCCACCGCCATGAAGAAATTCATCCACGACGACTTCCTCCTCTCGAACGATCGCGCGCGCGAGCTCTACCACGGATACGCCGAGTCGCTCCCGATCATCGACTACCACTGCCACCTCCCGCCCGCGGAGATCGCGCAGGACAAACGCTGGAAGGACATCGCCGAGGTCTGGCTCGGCGCCGACCACTACAAGTGGCGCGTCATGCGCACGGACGGCGTCGACGAGCGCTTCGTCACCGGCGACGCCCCGGCGCGCGAGAAGTTCCGGAAGTTCGCCGAGGCGATGCCGCATGCGCTGCGCAACCCGATGTACCACTGGTGCCACCTGGAGCTGGCGCGCTACTTCGGCATCGACGATCTGCTGCTCTCCGGCGACACCGCCGATGAGGTCTGGGAGCGCGCCAACGCCGTCGTCGCGCAGCCCTGGTTCTCCGCGCGCGGGCTGATCTCGCGCTCCAACGTCGAGGCGCTCTGCACCACGGACGATCCCGTCGACTCGCTCGAGCACCACGCCGCCGTCGCGGCCGACGCCTCGTTCCGGACGAAGGTCCTGCCCGCCTGGCGCCCCGACAAGGGCTTCGCGATCGGCGGCGGCGCCGCGTGGAACGCGTGGGTCGACCGGCTCGCCGCCGCGGCGGACCGGGACGTCGCGACGTTCGACGACTTCCTCGCCGCCCTGCGCAGGCGCCACGCGTTCTTCGCGGAGCGCGGCTGCAAGATTTCGGACTACGGCCTCAACGCCGTCCTCGCGGAGCCCTGCACGGACGCCGAGCTGCGCGCGATCTTCGCGAAGGCGCGCGGAGGCGCGGCCGTGACGCCGGAGGAGGAGGCGAAGTTCCGCTCGCGCCTGCTGGTGCTCTGCGGCGAGATGGACGCCGAGACGGACTGGACCTGGCAGCTGCACTTCAACGCGCTGCGCAACAACAGCACGCGCATCTTCCGCTCCGTCGGGCCCGACGCGGGCGTGGACTCGATCGGCGACTGGCCGGTCGCCGCGCCGCTCGCGCGCATCCTCGACGAGCTCGACGCGAAGGACCGCCTCCCGCGCACGATCCTCTACTCGCTCAACCCGCGCGACAACGAGATGCTCGTCGCGATGGCGGGCAACTTCGTCCGCGGCCCGGTCCCGGGCAAGGTACAGGTCGG
>CAMVRE010000136.1 GCA_947169825.1 uncultured Verrucomicrobiota bacterium
GAGTTTAAAGTTGAAAGGGTAAAGGGAAAAGTGGCGGAGCGTGGCGGGGGCGGGGCAATGCTGAATGCTGAATGCTGAATGCTGAATGGGGCGGCTACTAGGGTTCGGGCTCTGCGTTCTCTGCGCTCTCTGCGTGAGATTCAAACTCTTCGCTCTCTGCGTGCGATTCTTCCGCGGCGGGGCGCTCGCGGGCAAGAGGGTTCACGGGGCGGGCTCCTTCGCGCCCTCCGCGGGCTCCGCGTGGGGTTTTGGTTCTGCGGGCGCGTTCGTGGCGGGGTCCGCCACGCGACCGAGGAAGAGGCAGACGGGGGTGTGGATGCGGTCGTCGAATTCGAACCGCACGACGGCGAACAGGAACGGGCGGTCGGCAACGAAGGTGCGCGGCCGCGGGGCGATGCTGCGCAGCATCGTGACGCCGGTCGCGGCCGCCGCCTCGGCACCCGCCTCGTCCACGGCAATGCGCGCGGTCTGGACGGCGCTTCCGACGCTCAGGCTGCCGGCGGCAATGCCGGAGAAGTCGGGGGCGTCCAGCGCGGGGCCCGCGCCGAGCGCGCGCAGGGGGCCGAGCAGGTCGAGCTCCTCGGTGGCGAACGAGAAGCGCGGAAGGACGACCGTCGCCTTTTCCTTTCGCAGGGCGGAGACCGTCTTGCCGAGGCGCGCCAGGGTCAGGTCCCGCTCGAAGGCGCGCAGGTCCGCCCCTTCGTCCGGCAGCAGGACGAGCAGGTGCAGCGCGCCGCCGGCGTAGGGCAGCAGCAGCGCGGAGAAGCCGTCGAGGTCCGCGATTTCGCAGGGCGCGGAGGCGCGCGTCATGAAGCGCGCCGGACGGTCCCCGCCGGGCGCATGGAAGGGCGCATCGAACGAGCGGGCCGGGTCGAACGCCTCCTCCCAGGCGGCCTTGAGGTAGACGGTGCCCGCGAGCACGAGCACGGTGTCGCGTCCGAAGGGCCGGGTGAAGAGTTCCGGAACGAGCCCGTGCGTGGCCTTGGCGATCGTGGCGTTGATCGCTGCGCGGCCCGATTCGTCCAGGGGAAGGCTCTCGACGCGGGCCGAGAAGTCCCGGCGCGCGCGCTTGGCGAAGTCCGTGCGCGGGGCGAAGTCGGGGGAGGTCCAGAGCGACGCGGTCGTTTCGAGCGCGATGCCCTCCGTCTTCCCGGGGCCTTCCGCGAGCTTCGACAGGAGGTTGCGGAAGGGACGCGCGACTTCGTCGGGCGACGGCGGCGTTTCCGCCGCCGCGCCGGATGCGTCGCCGCCGCGGCAGGGCTGGAGCCGGGCAAACCGAAGCGCCTTGCAAAGCGCGTCCGCGGACTCGCCCCGCGCGCCCGTGGCCAGCATCCCGAACACGGACGCCGCGCTGAAAGGACTGACCACGAGGTTCCCGTCGGGCCGCTCTTCGGCGACCGCGCGGTAGAAGTCCGTGAAGAACGCCCCGCCGTCCCAGCCCCAACCGCCGCCGTGGAAGTGCGGATGCGCGTTCGTGGCGGGGATTTCGGCAAGCGCGGGCGCGACGGCGAGGGCGAGGGGGAGGAGGAGGAGGGCGAGGCGTTTCATCGGGTTGAAGGGTTGAAAGGGTTGAAGGAGTTTAAAGTTGAAAGGGTAAAGGGAAAAGTGGCGGAGCGTGGCGGGGGTTGATTGGCATTTGCGTTTATGGATGATGTCAAGGCTCTGCGTCCTCTGCGCTCTCTGCGTGAGATTCAGACTCCGCGCCCTCCGCGGACTCCGCGTGAGGTCCTTCCGCGTGAGGTCCCTCCGCGGCGCCCGGCGAGAGGAAGCCGCGGCAGAGCTTGCGCCATTCGGAGGGCTCGTCGGGCGAGTCGGCCATCCTCTCGAGGGCGGCCGCGAGGCCGTCGGGGGGCTCCGGCAGGGCGAGAAGCTCGCGGACGGCGTGCGCGCGGCATTTGACGAAGTTGTTCCGGTCCTCCGCCACTTCGAGCGCCGCGCGAACGAACTCGGGGTCGACGCCCGATTCCGCCTCGAACGAGAGGCGGTCGTCGGCCTCGAACCCGTTCCGCTTCTGCCAGCGGAAGCGCTCGGGATGGATGAGCGACAGGGAATAGTCGCGCCCGAACCTCGCCCACTTCCAGTAGAAGTCCTCCTTCTCGAAGTAGAGGAGGTTCGCCGAGGGCTCGACACCGGGGCAGGCCTCGACGGCGTCCCACCCGAACCCCTCGACGCTGTCGCCGAAGAAACTCCCCGGCCAGAACGACAGGACGCGCACGGCCCCCGTCTCCCCGAACGCCCCGCTGCTCGCCTCGTCGTAGGAGATCGGCGCGGGGTGCTCCGCCGCGAATTTCTCCGAGAGGACGACGGCGCACAGGGCGCAGCGAACCTCCCAGTCGAACGGAATGTCCTCGCAAAGCTGGGCCGACCAGTCCAGGCGGACGGGCGGGCGTCCCGCGCGGGTGAAGTAGTCGACGACGTTCTCCTCGACCGTCTTGCCGTTGCCGGGGCATTTCCAGTTCCGGACCGAACGGACGACCCGGCGCTCGAGCGCGGGCGGCTGCGTCGAGCGCGCCCACACGCCGAGGGCGATGAGGAGGGCCCCGCCGACGGCGAAGCGGAGCGCGCCGGCGAGACCGTTCCGGCGGATGCCCGAGACGATCAGCCAGACCGCCGCGACGAACAGCGCGAGCTTGAGGAGGGGGAGAAGGAGGGCGAGGCGTTTCATTGCGGGCGGGGGCGGGGTCAATGCTGAATGCTGAATGATGAATGCTGAATGCGGCGTGGCTGGGAATTCGGGAAGGCCGCTCCGCGGCGGGCGGCGGCTTTGCCGCGCCCGCGCGGAGCGAAGGGGTGCTAGGGTTCTGTGTTCTCTGCGTGAGAATCCAACCCCGCGACCTCCGCGGTCTCGGCGGCGAGGGCCGGAAGCCGGGAGACGGCGAAGAGTGGGAGGTTGACCAGACCGTCGGCTTCGCGGCGCAGCCCGGCGAGCGAGGTGCGGACGGAAAGCGGCGGCGCGAAGCGCTCGCGGTAGGACTTGAGCGACTTGGCGCGCAGATTGCACGCGGCCTTCGCCTCGACGGGGACAACGAGCCCCGACAGTTCGACGAGAAAATCGACCTCGGTCCGCGAGTCGGGGGTCGTCCAGTAGAACGGCTCGGCGTCCGCGGCGGCGCGCAGCTCCTGCTGGACGAACTGCTCCGTGAGGGCGCCCTTGAATTCGGTGAAAACCCGGCTGCCGTCCAGGATCGTCCTCGCCGCGAGACCCGACTGCGCCGCAAGCAGCCCGACATCGACGCCGAAGAGCTTGAAGACGTGGTTGCGGTAGGCGTCGAGCGGGACGTCAGGCTTGGAGATGTTCCAGACGCGGTGCGCCACGCCGGCGGCCTCGAGCCATTCGAAGGCGTCGCGCAGGTCTCGGGCGCGCGACTTGCCGCCTCCGGGCACCGGCACTTCGGCGGAGACGAAGCGCTTGTCCTCTTTGGCGAGCTGCAGCGGGAGAGACTTCCAGAGCGCCCGGATGCGCGGGACGAGCGCCTTCGGCGCGTGCTTGCCGAAGTCGCGGGCGTAGTCCGAGAGGATGTCGCGCTGCTGCGCTCGCGCGGCGGCGTGGGAGCCCGTCTCCGCGAACGCCGCGACCGCGGCCGGCATCCCTCCGACGCAGAGATACTCCTTGAGGCGCCGGACGAGCCGTTCCGAGAACGCGTCGAACCGCCGTGCGTCGCCCTCCGCCACGAGGTCGGAGAGCGGCTCCTCCCCGACCGCGCAGAGGAACTCGCGGAACGAAAGCGGACGGAGCGTCATCGAACGCGTCTTGCCGACCGGCCAGCCCGTGCCTTCGAGCAGCGCGAGGCCGATCAGCGAGCCGGCGGAGACGACGACGTGGTCGGGAGCCTCCTCCTGCCAGTATTTCAGGCTCCGGATGGCGTCGGGACAGAGCTGGATCTCGTCGAAGAAGACCAACGTCCGCCCAGGCACGATCCGGGTTCCGCAGAAGGTCTCGAGGTCGGACAGCATGTCCTTCCGGCGGAATTCGCCGCCGAACAGGGCCTTCGCTGAGGCGTTCTTGTCGAAGTTCACGTAGGCGACCGAATCGAACCGCGTCCGTCCGAACTCCTTCAGCAGCCAGGTCTTCCCGACCTGGCGAGCGCCGCTCAGAACGAGCGGCTTGCGGTTCGGCTCCTTGAGCCAGTCGTCAAGACGTTCCAGGAAAAAGCGCTTCATTTCAACTCCTTTGCAACGGGAATGGCGCCGATTCTAACAAACCGATTGGCGAAAATCAACATGAAGTTTGCTTCTGTTTTGGACATTTTCTGCATGAACTTCTAATCGATTTTGGCGGTTCTCGTTCTCTCCACGGACGCTGCGTGGGGTTCGGTCTCTGCGCCCTCTGCGTTCTCTGCGTGTGATTCACCCTCCGCTGGCTTTGCGATCTCCGGGAAAAAGAACGCGAGGAGCTCGCCGCCGCCATCGGCCCCGAGGCCGCCGACGACGATCGCGTCGCCGTCCCCTCGGCCGTCCTCCTCCGCCATCCGCTCGATCCGTTCGGCCGCCTCGCCCGCGTCGGCATGCCGGAGAGGAAAGCGCTCTGCGGACTCCGCAAGCGGCCCCGAGACGGTCAGGAAGAGGAACGCGAGCGGCGAACCTTCGCCGGCGGACGGCGCGGCAAAGCAACGCGTGACGTCGGAATAGCTCATGAAATCGGACTGCGCGCCCGGCGTGGGGAACGTCCCGCTCTCCCGTGCGGAGGATGCGTCCCGCAGGAGCGCGAGTCCGATTCCGGGCCGGTTTTCGACGACGGACGCCGCGAGATCGAATCCGGGCGCGAACAGGTCGGCGCGGTCGCCTGTCCGGATGCGCACCGGCGGTGCGTGGAGGAGTCGGACGCGGTCCGCCCGGTTCGAAATGGCTTTGAACACGACACTCCTCTGCGGCATGGTGAAAGCGGTGGAACCGTCGCCGCAACCATCCTCCGCCAGCCAGGGAAACAACGAAACCACGGTTCCGTTTGTCGAATCGATACAGTGCCAAGCTTCGATCTGGAAGGTTAACCGCTCGCCGGCGAAAGCCTGCTCGGTCACGATGAGACGGAGGTTGTCGGACGGCGCGTTCGTGGCGGGGTCATCGGCACGCGCCGGCGCCGCCGCGAGGGCGAGGAGGGGGAGGATGAGGGCGAGGCGTTTCATCGGGTTGAAGGGTTGAAAGGGTTGAAGGAGTTTAAAGTTGAAAGGGTAAAGGGAAAAGTGGCGGAGCGTGGCGGGGCGGGGTCAATGCTGAATGCTGAATGATGAATGCTGAATGCGGCGTGGCGGGGTGCGGGAATTATCCATGAAGCAATTTGAACAATGCTCTGGCAAGAACGACGAGCAACAGGATTGCCAGCCAGACAAGCCGTTTCTTCGGAGGCATCGAATCGTCGAGAATCGGATTGCCTTTGCTGAATTCCCGCCCGTTCTTTTTCGCTTCCGCGACAATCGAGAAGGGCAACAAGACAACCGCGGATGCGAGAAGGATTGGCGAAGGGCCGACTTCGCCGTCTTTTGCGAGAAAGTGGGCGGCGATTGCAACCAGTCCGAAAATGATGGCGACGATTCCCGCAATTGCAGGATGACGAAGCCGCAAACAAGCCGCGAAAAGCCCCAGCTGCAACAGAACGGCCGCCAGAAGGAACCAGAGGTCCTCGTTCGTGACAAGGGCGAGAAGCGGCAGCAGAAAGAAAGTGGAATTCATCGATTGTTTCCTTTCTTTGCGGACGTCGCGGACTTGGCGTGAGGGGTCAAGGGGACTAGGGGAACGGGGACTAGGGGACGGGAGAATGCTGAGTGCTGAACGGGGCTGGGGCGGAGGGGCTGGGGCGGATGGCGGCGTTGGGCGGGCACGAGACTCCTTTAGCAGAATCGCTGCGCGAAATCAACCCCTCCGCCTCATTTGTCAGAATTTGTCAGAATTTGTCAGAATTTCGCGCGGCGGGGGCTTTTCCCAATGCTGAATGCTGAATGCTGAATGCGGCGGGCAAGAGCTTTCACGGGGCGGGCTCCTTCGCGCCCTCCGCGGATTTCGCGTGGGAGCGGGCTCTGCGTTCTCTGCGGTCTCTGCGTGAGGTTCAGACTCCGCGCCCTCCGTCCCTTCGGGCGGCGACGTCCCGCGTTCGCTTTGATCACCGGTGGACGTACATTCGGGATGGTTCGGATGCGTCGTCGCTCATTGCCGTGCAGAGGAACTCCCAGCCATAGCGCTCGTAGAAGCCCGTGTGGTCGGTGAGGAGATAGACCGGCGAAATGCCCTTGCTCCGCAAGTCCTCCACG
>CAMVRE010000137.1 GCA_947169825.1 uncultured Verrucomicrobiota bacterium
ACCCTCACGCGCTGGGGCGGCGCCTACGGCGCCTGGCTGCGGCGCGTCGGCGCGCACCGCGGCGCGCGCGCCGTCGCGGTGATCGCGTTTCTTTCGCTGCTGGCCGTCTCGATCGCGTTCGGGACCCGCGGGCTCGGCTTCGCGCTGCTGGAGAACGACGACTGGGGCCGCGCGTTCGTGCGCCTCGAATTCCCGGACTACTACGACCTGGCGCGCACGCAGGCGGCGACGCTCGCCATCGCGAAGCGTGTCGGGGAGGATCCCGACGCCGTCTCCGTCCTCGCCACGCCGGGCCGCGCCGACGCCCTTGCGGGCCAGGCGAGCGAGGGCGTGTACCTGGCGCAGATCGAGGTCGTGTACAAGCCCTCCGAGGAGCGCCCCGGGCGCGGCATCGACCGCATCCTCGAGGCGCTGCGGGCACAGCTGCGCGAGGAGCCGGACCTCATCGCTACCGTGACGATGCCGAGCTACGTGAGCGGCATGTCCTCGACCATCCAGTACAACCTCAAGGGCCCGGACCTGACGGTGCTCACCGAAAGGGCGCAGCGCCTCCAGTCGCTCGCCTTCGCGCTCCCCGGTCTCGCGCAGATCGACACCACCGCGCGCGACGACAAGCCCGAGGTCCGCATCCGGCCCGACCGCGCGGTCCTCGCCGACATGGGGCTCGACGCCGCGGCCGTCGGCACGATGGTGCGCGCCGGCGTGGACGGCGTCGAGGCCGCGTCGTTCAAGGAGGACCTCAAGACGATCGACGTGCGCGTCAAGTTCGCCGAACGCGAGGGCGCCGCGCAGATCGGCGAGCTGCCGATCCCCGCCGCGCCGGGGCTCCCGGTGCCGCTCTCGGCCTTCACCGAGGAGGTCCGCACGGGGCAGAAGGTCATGATCTTCCGCCACGACAAGGAGCGCGCGATCCTCTTCGGCGGCAACGAGCGCCCGGGCTACGCGGCCGGAACCGTCGGCGACCAGCTCCAGGCCCTCGCGGACGAAAACGGCATCACCGGCGACGGCTACTCGCTCGCCGCCGTGGGCGCCTCCGAGATGATCGGGGAGTCCGTCGCGGACTTCGGCGAGGCGATGCTGCTCGCCGTCGCGATGACCTTCCTCGCGCTCGCCGCGATCCTGGAGAGCTGGCGGCGGCCGCTGCTCGTGCTCGCGACCGTGCCGATGGCGCTCGTGGGCGTGCTGTGGGCGCTGCAGCTGGCGGGGCTCGCCGTGTCGATCTTCGTGCTGCTCGGCGGCGTGATGCTGATCGGCGTCGTCGTGAACCCGGCCGTGCTGATCGTCGACAAGATGGCGCAGCTCGAGGCGGCGGGAGAGGGGCGGGCGGACGCCATGTGCCACGCCGTCGCGCAGACCTTCCGCGCCGTGGTGATGGTCATCGTCGCCTCGGGCATCGGGATGCTCCCCATCGCGCTCTCGACGGGCATCGGCGCCGTGAACCGCGTCGGCATCGGCGCGGCCTCGGTGGGCGGCATCCTCGTCGCCGGCGCGCTGACGCTCCTGGTGCTGCCCTTCCTCGGGATGGGCCGCGCCCGCCGGCGCTAGCGCCGCCGCGTTCGGGCAAGAGGGCCCCGTCGCAGCCGCCGGGACGTTCTCCTGCCTTTCGCCGGCGGACGGACTATGGTAGACTTCGCGCCATGCAACAAGTCCCGACCGGCGGACCCCGCGCGCGGCTGCGCTTCGGCCGATTCGACTACGCCGCATTCCTGACCTTCGCCTCCTACGCCGCCTCCTCGCTGGCGATCCCCGTCGTGCTCGTGGAGATGGCGGAGGACCTCCGCTTCCCGCTGCTGGAGGGCGGCATGGCGACGGGCGGCTCCTTCCAGGTCGTCCGCAGCCTGGCGATGTGCGCGTCGATGGTCTTCGCGGGGTTCGCCGCCGCGCGCTGGGGCAACCGCCGCTCGCTCGGCGTCGCCGTCGGCACGATGGGGGCCGGGCTCCTGCTCTGCGCCTTCGCGCCTTCCTACCTGCTCGTCCTGCCCGCGCTGCTGTTCGCCGGGCTCGGCGAGGGCGTCGTCGAGGGGCTCGGCACGCCGTTCGTCCAGGACATGCACCGCGACGACCCGGGGCGCTACGTGAACTTCACGCACGGCTTCTGGTCGCTCGGCACCTTCGCCTTCGCGCTCCTCGCCGGCGCGGCGCTCGTCTGGCGCGTCCACTGGCGCGCCATCCTCGCGGCGGTCGCCCTCGTCGCGCTGCTTCCCGTGCTGCTGCTCTTCCTGCCGTCGCGGACGCCGTATCCGGAGCGCGCGCAGGCCGACCCGCCGTCGCGCACGTGGCGGCGGCTCGTCGAGCTGCTGCGCACGCGGCGCTTCTGGCTCTTCTTCGCGGCGATGTTCTTCGCGGGCGGCGGCGAATACTGCCTCACCTTCTGGTCGACGAGCTTCGTGCGCCTGAACTTCCGGACGAGCGCGTTCGCGGGCGCGCTCGGCACGGCCGCCTTCTCGGCCGGCATGTTCCTCGGGCGCACCGGCTTCGGCAGCTACGTCCCCCAGCGCCATCTCAAGCGGCTCGTCGTGACCGTGGGGCTCTTCGGGGCGGCCGTCTCCGCGCTCGTCGTCCCGTTCGCGCTGCACGCCGACGCCCTCCCGCCGGGCGCGGTGAAGCCCGCGCTCTTCCTGCTGCTCTTCCTCTGCGGCGTCGGCTCGGCGCCCTTCTGGCCGAGCATCCAGAGCCTCTGCGTCGACCGGCTCCCGCGGCTCGACTCGACGCTCGCATTCATCGTCCTGTCCTGCGCCGGCGTGCCGGGATGCGGCTTCTTCACGTGGCTGATGGGCCTCGCGGGCGACCGCTTCGGCCTCGCCCGCTCCTTCGCGCTCGTGCCGCTCTCCTACCTCGTCATGGTCGCCCTCGTCCTGGCGGCCGCGCCGGCGCGGCGAGGGCGCAGCGGCTCGAACGGCATGGTGCGTCTGGCGGGGATCGAACCCACAACCTTCAGCTCCGGAGGCTGACGCTCTGTCCAATTGAGCTACAGACGCAAGGGGGTCGGAAACGGGTCGGGAGTCTAGCCGAAACCGCTCGCGGACGCAAGCGTTTTCGTCCGCGTCTCCTAGCGGACCTCGACCTCGGCGCCGGAGACGTAGAGCGTCGCGCCGGGGGCCCAGGGGGCCTCGCGCAGCTTCGCGTTGGGCTGGAGGTCGATCTTGCCGCGGAACCACGGGTGGGTATGCCCCTCCTCGTGGCGGAACGAGCAGCGCTCCAGGACGACGCCGCGGACGTTGCCGGACCCCGCCACGACGCCGGGGTTCTCGCAGACGAAGGACGAGTCGCGGATCGCGACGCGGTCGATGCGGCCCGTCGACTCCGCGGCGCAGACGACGAACGGCTCGCCCTTGCCCCACCAGCCGCCGGCGTGGATCTTCGTCTCGGCCTCGATGCGCTCGAACGCGATGTCGGAGACGCTCCCGCCGTCCTTCGCGAAGACGCAGATCGCGCGGTTGGACCTCTCGACCTTGATGTCGCGCACGACGGCGTTGCGGACGGTCGAGTCGAGGTGGCCGAAGCGGATCGCGGCGGAGCGGGACTGCATCCGGCAGCGCTCGACGACGATGTCCTCGCAGACTCCATCCGGGTTCGTGATGCACGTCGCGGCGAAGCAGTCGTCGCCGCAGAGGAAGGTGCAGTCGCTCACGCGGATCCTGCGCGAGGCGCTGAAGTGGACGCCGTCGCAGTTCGGGATCTGGCGGTGGTTCTCGACCGTCACGCGCTCCAGGGCGACGTCCTCGCAGTTGGAGAACGTGAAGGTCCAGCACGGCGCGTCGAGGACCGTGACGTCGTGCACGCGGACGCGGCGGCACGAGTCGAGGAAGATCGGCTGCGTGGGGCGCTTCTTGAGCGCGCAGACCATCTGCTCGCGCACGTCGGGCTCCACCGTGGCGGGGTCGATCTCGCGCGGGCAGTAGTGCGCGAAGTCCCAGTCCATGAACGCGGGGCCGTTCATCCGGATCGTGCCGCCGCCGCGGATCTCGATGCCGTCGCCGCCGAGCGCGTAGAGGAGCGACACCGTCTCGCCCATCTCGCGGTGGTGGTAGCCGCAGTCGCGGTAGTCGGCGATGTCGGGCGAGCCCTCGAGGACGGCGTCCGGCGCGATCTCGAGCGCAAGGCCGCCGTGCAGGCCGAGCGTGCCGGTGCGGAACGTGCCGCCGGCGAGGCGGACGCAGTCGCCGGGCGCGGCGGCGTCGATGGCGCGCTGGAGCGCGGCGGTGTCGAGGGTCTTGCCGTCGGCGGCGGCGCCGAACGAGCGGGGGTCGATGGTCTTGCTCATGCGCCGGAGTCTAGCAGACGCCGCCGCGCCGCGCAAACCGCGGATTGCGCTTGAAATCGCGGGGGGCGTGCGGTAGACTCCCGCCCCGTTCCGCCGCCCCCGAGGGCGGGGCCCGGCGCCGGGGCGCGCCGCGGCGCGGCCCGGCGGCGAAGACGCGCACATGCACCAGCACACATGAGCACAGACAAGCGCCAGTTCAACATCGCGATCTGCGGGTTGGGCGGCATGGGCAACTGGCACCGCGGGACGATCACGGGGAACTGGGACAACGGGAGGCAGGATCCGATCGAGAACCTCCATCTCGTCGGCTCCTTCGACATCGATCCGGCGCGGCAGGCCTTCGCGCGCGAGCACGGCGTCGAGCCGTATCCCTCCTACGAGGCGATGCTCGCCGACCCGAAGGTCGACATCGTGACGATCGCCGTCCCCAACGACCTGCACCGCCCGATGGCGATCGCCGCCCTGCGCGCCGGCAAGAACGTCGTGTGCGAGAAGCCCGTCACGCTCTCCTCCTCCGACCTGCAGCAGATGATCGACGTGGCGGACGCCACCGGCATGCTCCTCACGGTCCACCAGAACCGGCGGTGGGACGAGGACTTCGTCTGCGCGCGCAAGGTCGTCGACGCCGGGACGCTCGGCCCCGTCTTCCGGGTCGAGAGCGCCGTGCTCGGCTGCCGCGGCATCCCCGGCGACTGGCGCCAGGAGCCCGAGCACGGCGGCGGCATGATCCTCGACTGGGGCGTGCACCTCCTGGACCAGATCTGCCAGATGTTCCCGAAACGGAAGATCCGCACGGTCTACGCGACGGTCGACCACGTGACCAACGAGCTCGTGGACGACGGGTTCTACACGGACCTGACGCTCGACAACGGCGTCGTCGCGCACGTCGAGGTCGGCACGAGCCACTTCATCGGCAAGCCGCGCTGGAAGCTCTTCGGGCGCGACGGCTCCGCGGAGATCGACTGGGGCTGCAAGGGCCGGATCGTCTGCGTGACCGACCGCAGCAAGAACGACGCCGTCCCGATCCGCACCGCCGCCGGGCTCACCAAGACGATGGCGCCGCGCACGGACGACACGATCAAGGAGTTCCCGCTCCCCGCGGTGCACTCCGACATCCGCGACTACTACCGCAACGTGATGGACGCGATCGACGGCCTCGCCGAGATCGAGGTGAAGCTCCCGCAGGTCATGCGCGTGATGAAGCTCATGGAGGCGGTCCGCCGCTCGGCGGAGGAGCGCCGCATCGTCGAGTTCGAGGCCTAGGGCGCGCCGGTCCTCGCTACCGGAGGAAGAACGCGGCGAGCGCGGCGTTCGCCGCGTTGAAGCCGGCGTGGGCGCCGACGGAGGCGGCGAGGCCCCAGCGCCGCCAGAGAGCGCAGAGGAGGAGCGCGAGCGCGAAGAGCGGGAGGACGGCCGGCACGGAGAGGTGCAGCGCCGCGAAGAAGAGCGACGAGAGGACCGCCGCGCGAACGGGCCGCCCCTGCGCCGCGAGGCCGCCGAAGAGCATCGCCCGGTAGAGGATCTCCTCCGCGAGCGGCGCGAGGACGATCGCCGCGAGGACGAGCGCGGCGACCGCGGCGGGCGGCGTGGCGGGGTCCATCAGCCACGCGACGGCGGGCTGCGGCTCGGGCGCGAAGCCGAGCGGTTCGAGGAGCGCCTGCGAAAGCATGAACAGGCCGGCCATCGGAACCGCGGCCGCAAGCCCGGCGAAGAAGCCGCAGGCGAGCAGGGCCGAGGAGCGGCGGAGGCCGCCGAGCCCGAGGACGCCGCGGAGGCCCGGCCACGGGCGCGGGCGGGAGACCCACGATGCGATGGCGAGCCCGGCGACGAGCGGCACCGCGGCGCCGCCGAGCACGAACAGCGGATCCGGCGCCCCGGCGGGTCCGCCCGGGGCGCGCCGCAGGAGGGAGGGCAGCGAGCACGACGCGAGGAGGAGGCCCCAGAGCGCGGAGGCGCCCGCGGCGCGGAGCCCCCAG
>CAMVRE010000138.1 GCA_947169825.1 uncultured Verrucomicrobiota bacterium
TGTAACAATCAACTGCATCAGCAAAAACTACAACTACGGCGAAAGCCTTGTTTACCGACCGCCTCGAGAGCGGCCCGCTCGTCCTCGAGCAGGAGTCCGGCCGCGCCTACCTGGACGGCGAGCCCGCCGGCCTCTCTCCCGTCGAGAGCCTGATGCTCGCCGCGCTCCTCCGCAACGCCGGCCGCACCCTCGCGCGCGGCGAGCTCCTGCGCGAGATGCACGGCGAGGGCGGCGGCAACGTTCGCGACCGCACCGTCGACACGACGATCGTCTCCCTCCGCCGCAAGCTCGGCCCCGTCGGCGCGCGGATCGAGACCATCCGCGGAACCGGCTACCGCTGGCGCCCGGAGAACGCGAAGCCGCGCGGCGGCGCGTGGCGGCGGCTCCTGCGCGGCGGCGCCGGCGCGCTGCTCGTCGCGCTGGGGTTCGCCCTGCACGCAGGGGTCGCGGGGTCGAAGTCTCACGCGGAGTTCGCGGAGTCCGCGGAGTCGAAGTCTCACGCAGAGAGCGCAGAGACCGCAGAGACCAAATCTCACGCAGAGAGCGCAGAGACCGCAGAGACCAAATCTCACGCAGAGAGCGCAGAGAGCGCAGAGACCAAATCTAACGCAGGGAGCGCAGAGATCGCAGAGTCAAATTCTCACGCAGAGATCGCAGATGAAAGACCTCACGCGGAGTTCGCGAAGTCCGCGGAGTCGAATTTGGATTTGGAATTGGTGGACAATGGTGGACAATGTGAGTTGGTGGACAATCCCTCTCCGCCGGCGGCGGCTCCCCTCGAATGCCGCGTCTACGACGTCCCGCCCGCGCTTCTCGCCGCGCTCGCGCGGCCGCCGTCGTACAAGGTCACCGTCGTCTGCGTTCCGTCGCCGCACGCGGGGAACGCCGCGACGGCGTGGGTCGAGGCGACGTCGGACGGAACGACCTGGCGGCGCCTCGCCCCCGTCACCCCCGCCTCGCTCGTGAAGACCATCGTCTTCTCCAATCCGATCCGCGACGTCCGCATCGTCTCCGACGCCCCCGGCCCGCCCGCCTACGACATCCGCGAAGTCGTCCTCGCCAACTGATTCCGCCTTACGACCACTTTCCACCGCTAACCTTCCACCTTCAACTCCGCCATGCGCCACCTCGCCCTCATCCTTCCCCTCCTTGCCCTCGCCGCCGCGTCGGCGCGGGCGGAGGATCCCGCCACGAACGCGCCCGCCGTGCCGCTCGACCTGTCGGTCCGGTTCGTCGAACTCACCGACGCCGCCCTCACGAACGACTTCTTCCGCGCCGCGTTCGCCGGGGCGGATTCCAACGTCGGCGAGCCGGTCTCGGACGATGTCGCGACCTTCACGCAGATCTTCACGGCACCGCAGGCCGACCTGCTTCTTCTGCGCCTCACGAACGAATTCGGCTGCTTCGCGACGTTCCGGCAGACGCAACGCTGGAACGGCGGCGAGGAGGCGCAGTTCTCCTTCCTCAAGTCGGTCTTCCGGTATCGGAACGGACAGGAGTCCCCGGTCGAGGAACGGACCTCCGGGTTCTTCCTGTCCGTCGCCCCCCGCCTGGAATCCCCGTCGCCCGGCTGCTGGTCCATCTCGTTCGAACTCGGCCTGACGGACATTGGCCGCCCGTCCCCCGAAACGCCCGCCGGCGCGGACGGCGTCTATCCGGAACGGCCGTTCGTCCCCGTGCGGAAGCTCGCCACGTCCGTCGACGTCTTTCCCGGATCCGTGGTGTTCTTCCGCGCAGGGGACGGAACGACGCGTTCGCCGCTCGTCGTCCTGGAATGCACGCCCGCCGCGCCCCTCCCGAAGGCCCCGGCCGTCTCCCCGCCCGCCGCGTCCGCGGAGGCCGGCGCGGACGACGGGCTGGAATCGCGGTTCTTCGTCCTCGCGCCCGACCCGTTCAAGTTCCTCTCGCTCGCGACGGACTACCCGCCGCGGTGGGTAGCGCCGCGGCTCGACACGGCGAACGCCGTCGCGCTCTTCGCGGCGCTCGGGTTCGGGGAGAAAGACGGCTGCCGCATCCGGTTCGTTCCCGAGTTGCCCGCCAAGCTGTTCTTCCGCGGTTCGCCCGAGAACGTCCGCGCGTTCGAAGAGGCGCTGGAAATCATCGGCTCCCGCTCCCTGCCGGGCTGCGAAATCGACCTGGAGTCGGTTCTCGTCCCTCGGGAGAATCTCCCGGCCTTCCTCGAAGCGGTCGGCGCGAAAGACAACCCCGCGGCCGCGTTCGGCACGGTGCTCGCCACGTTCCCGTCCAAGCCGGACTTCCGCGCGGCGGTCGGCCCCACGGCCGAGGTCTCGCGCGATGTCACGGTCGCGACGTTCGCGGGCGCGCCCGGCTCCGCCAGCGCCGTGACCGAATACATCTATCCGACGCGCTACGACTTCTACGCGGCGACGAACGAAGTCGGGGGCGCCGGCGACGCCCCGGCGGTCCACGTCGAGCCGCGGGCGTTCACGACGCGGACGGTCGGAACGACGTTCGAGGCGCGTCCCCTTCCGGCGGAAGAGGACGGCGCCGTCCCGCTCTTCGTCCGCATCGAGCTGCGTGGCGTTCCGACGTGGTTCAACCAGATTTCCGAGCTTCCCGTCCGTGCCGCGGGCGGAACGGTCGAACGGGTCAAGACCTTCCTCGAGCAGCCGCTCTTCCCCGAGCGGACGGTCGCGGCGACGCTCCGGCTCAAGCCGGGCGCCGTCGCCCTCCTCCAGGGCGCGCCCGACTTCGAGGACGAAACCCGCGTCCGCTTCCCCGCCGTCTCCCTCGTCCCGGTCGAGAACTTCCGCCGCTCCGAGCCCGATCCCGCGCCCGATCCCGGCGACGCCGAGGTCCGCCGCGCCAGCCGCCGCGCGGTCATGCTACGCAACGACCAGCCCTAGCCACCCGCCGCCGCTACCGACGCGTTCAGAATGCGGCCAACGGGTCAAGGGCTCGGCAGGGCTGGAATGACGAGGGGCGTTCCGGAAAGGACGTAGTCCGGGTTCGGGACGGCCTCCTTGTTCGCCTCCCAGACGACGCGCCACTTGTTGCCGTCTCCGTAGAAGAGCTTCGCGACGCCGGAGAGCGTGCCGCCGTCCCAGAAGGTCGATCGGAAGACATAGGTACGCGGGAGCGGGACGGCGAGGAACGCCGCGCGGTCGGCGGCGGACCAGGCGTCCAGTTTCGCCAGAATCGCGCGGGCGGAGTCGGCGGGGATATGGCGCTGCCAGGAAAAGGACGGCGGCAGCACGTCAAGGACCGGCTTCCGGGTTTTGCGATCGACATATCGGAAGAACTCGATCTCGACGGATGAACCGTCCGTCCTGAAGCACGTGAGAACGAGCGTCGGCGGGGCGGGAAGGACGCAGGGGGCGGGTTCGCCCGGGGCCGGCTTCGGACGGCAATCCTCGAAGAGCCGCCAGTCCTTGAGCAAATCGAGAATTTCGTCGCCGTCGGACTTGGAGACCGCGTGCGTTTCGCCGTCGCCGTCCTCTTCCGAAAAGCGCTCGTATCGGACGGTTGACGAGGCGTCGAGAATCCGATCGGTCCGCGCGGCTTCGATTTCGCGGTCCCAGGCTTCGCGGAGGCGGACGAGTTCGCGCCGCACCGGTTCGGGCACGAGGCGGACCGTCCCGGCGGGGTCGGATTGGCAGTTCTTGAAACAGTCGTCCGCGTTTCCGTACATGCTGAACGAATAGTCGTTCGTGGCTCCGGTTGCACGGACGACGCGGAGAATTCTTCGGATCTCGCACACGCCGACATCGGGACGGTAGCCCGGGGCGGGCGGCCAGTCGTCTAGTGCGGCGAGCCGTTTGAGGACGCGGGCGGAATCGGCCGACGAGAGCGGATGCCATTGGTAGTCCGGTTCGCCCGTGTACCAAAAGCACTCGGCGGGGACATTGGACTGCGGCTCTGCGTTCTCTGCGTTCTCTGCGTGAGATGTCATCTCCGCGGACTTCGCGAGCTCCGCGTGAGATTCAAACTCCGCAGCCTCCGCGTGGGGTATGGTTAGCGCAAGCGCGAGGAGGGAGATGAGGATTGCACGGTTCATGGCGTGGCGGGGTTGGGGCTAGGGGGCGAAAAGGAACCTGCCGCCGGTGCGCTGCGTGTAGGAGGGGTCCTTCTGCGTCGGGACGTAGAGCGGCTGCCCGGCGCGGATGCGGTTCGGGTCGGCGAGGCCGTTCGCTTCGATGATCGACTTCTGCAGGACCTCGTGCCGCTGGGCGATGGCCGAGAGCGTGTCGCCGGGCTTCACGACGTAGACCGCGTAGCCGTCCTTCGGGGGAAGGGAGCGGGAGTCGCCCGAGGAAGACTCCTTGGAAGCGGAACCGTCCGCGCGGGGTGGAATCGGTATGCCTCCGGGAACCCTCGGTTCGACGGCGGGCGTGCGCGGCGGCGGAAGCGGCACGCCGCCGAGACGGGGCTCGACGGCCGACGTTTGCGACGGCGGCGTGGGTTCCGATTCCGGAACGTAGAGCTGCTGTCCGCAGCGGATGGAATCGCCCGAGCCGCCTTCCACGGTGGGAGGCGGAACGGTTTCGCCCGGCTTCTGGACACGGGCGCCGGAGACGGTGCAACCGGTCCCCGCGACCGTCGCCGTCGCGGCGGCGGCAAGGGCGAGAAGGGCGCGGCGGAGCTTCTCCGCGGCGACGGGGGAGTAGGAACGGGGATGGGCGGGCATGGCGAAAGGTGAGAGGTGAGAGGTTGGAGGTGAGAGATGAGAGAGCGGTGCTGGGATTGGACCAAGACTGAGGGGATGCGAACGAGCGTGGATTCTACCATATCGAAATCGAAAAAATATGCGAAAAGTGTGTAAAATTTGTCGCGCTTTCGAAGTCCGCGAAGCGGTCCGGCGCGCGCGCCGGACCATACGACCGACGCCGCGGCGGGCGCTGGCGCCCGCCGCGAGCGAGGTCCCCCTCGTTTGTGCGAAAAGTGTGTAAAATTCGGCGTGGCGTTGAAACGCCGCGTGGCTTCTGCTAGACTGCGCGCCATGAAAGGCGACACCGGCAAAACGGATTCGGCCCCTGCGTTCGTGCTCTGCCCTCCGGGGTGCGCGGACGCGGTGCGGCGCGCGCTGCCGCCGGGCTGCGATGTCGTCGTGGCGGGATCGCCGGAGGAGGCGCGGGCCGCGTTCGCGGAGCGGACGGGAGCGGCGGCGCCGGCCGGCGGCGCGGGCGAGGTCGAGATCGACGGACGTTCGGTCGACCTCACGACGCTCGAGCGAGCCGTGTTCGAGGTCCTTTCGCGGGCGCCGGGCCGCACCGTCTCGCGCGCGGCGCTGCTCCGAGAGATCCACGGCGACGCGGCGGGGAGCGTCCTGCCGCGCGTGGTCGACTCGACGGTCTCGCGGCTGCGGCGCAAGCTCGGTCCGTCCGGCTGGCGCGTCGAGACCGTCTGGGGCCGCGGCTACCGCTGGAACGCGGGCGACCGCCCCGCCGCGCGTCCGTTCCTCCAGGCCCTGCGGTGGAGCGCAGGCACGCTCGGCGTCATCCTCGTCGCCACGCTCCTCGTTCCGCGGCCCCGTCCCGAGGAACCGTCGCCTCCCGTAGCCGAGCCGGCGCCGGTGATCGAAGCGCCGGTGACGGTCGAGCCCTCCGCCGGAGAGGTTGGGGACCGTGGGGACTTTGGGGACCGTGGGGACGTTGGCGACAGTGGGGACGCCGGCACCGACTCCTTGGTCGATCTGTCGGTGGCCGAGCCAGCACCGAAGCCCGAGCCCGCCCCCGCGCCGGCCCGCAGCACCAAGCGCGCCGCATCGGCGCCCGCCGTCGGTCGGGCCGCTGCGGCCTGCGCGCCCGTGCCCGTTCCCGCGGTCGTCCTTCCGCCCGACGACACGCTCGCGCCGAAGGACGGCTTTGAAATCCACACGATGACGGCGGAGGACAAGACGCTCTCGAACCTGGCCCGCTCGCGCGGAATCACCCTGGCCGAACTCCTCGCCGCCAACCCGCAGATCGCGGACCCCGACCTCGTCCGCGCCGGCCAGCCCGTCTACCTCCCGATCCCCTCGGCGCGCTCCGAACCGGCTCCCTGACCCACCGCCCGCCGCGGAGTGGCCTTCCGCGCCGTGGCGGGGTTTCGTTTCTTCGACTTGGCGACCTGTCGACCCGTCGACTTGGGCCAAGTCGGCAAGTCGCCGAGTCGCCAAGTCGCCTTTTGCGCCGTGGCGGGGTCCGCACCCCGCCACGCCGGCTGCGGCCGGGTGTCGCGGCTTCGCCGCTCGCGGGCAAG
>CAMVRE010000139.1 GCA_947169825.1 uncultured Verrucomicrobiota bacterium
GTTCATGGGCGTCTCGGTCGCCATCGCGGCCCTCGGCTCCGCCTTCGCGTTCATCGCCAAGTCCGTCTCGGCGATGTCCGGCGCGCAGCGCCTCACCGCGCTGCTGGTGATCCTCGCCGTCGTGCTCGGGCCGATCGTGCTCGCGGGCGTCCTCAAGCTGATGCGCCAGGACATGGGCCCGATCATCGAGGGCTGCGGCTGGGCCGTCAACAAGTCGATGCGGCTCACGCGCAGGCTGCGCCGCCAGTTCACGCTCACCAAGGCCTACCCCGAGGGCGCCGAGGGCACCCCCGCCAAGCGCGCCGCCGTCACGCTCGGCGTGCTCGTCGTCCTCCTCGCGCTCGCCTTCGGCGCCTACTGCTGGAACAAGTCCTACCAGGAGAGGAAGGCCGCCGCGGAAGCGCCCGCGGAGGAGGCAGTCTGCGAAAAGGCGGAGTCCGTTTCGGATCCCGCGGCCGAGCCCGCGGCCGATCCCGAGGCCGAGCCCGCGCCCGCGGCCGTGGTGGACGCCGAGCCCGCGCCCGAGGCCGAGACGCCCGCCCCCGAGGCCGAGCCCGCCGCGGCGGAATAGCGCGTCGCGATTCAAACGAAGCGGCCGCCGCGGAATCCCGCGGCGGCCGTTTCCTTTTGCACGGCGCGCGCCTACTGGGCCGGGCGCTCGAGGACCGCCTTGATGCGGCGGACGCCGGCGGAGGAGGATTCCTCCTTCTTGATCTTGAAGTGCCCGAGGACGCCCGTGTGCTCCACGTGCGGGCCCGTGCAGACCTCCTTGGAGAAGAAGTCGTCGCGGGTTTTGCCAATTGTGTAGACGGAGAGCTTCTCGTCGGTGTACTTGCTCGAGAAGAGCGCGGTCGCGCCGGCGGCGCGGGCCTCCTCGAGCGTCATCATGTCGCGGTAGACCGGGAGGTCCGCCTTGATCTGCTCGTTCACGAGGTCCTCGACCGCCTTGATCTGCTCGGGCGTCATCTTCTCGCCGTGCGTGAAGTCGAGGCGCAGGCGCTCGGCGGTGATGTTGGAGCCCTTCTGGTTGCAGTGGTCGCCAAGGACGATCTTGAGCGCCTTGTGCAGCAGGTGCGTGGCGGTGTGCAGCGCCGTCGTCTCCTCGCTGTGCTCGGCGAGGCCCGACTTGGCGGAGCCGACGTTCGCGCGGGAGAGCTCCTGGTGCGCCTTGAAGCACTCCTGGTACCCCGCTACGTCGACCGTGAAGCCGGCCTCCTTCGCGAGCTCCTGCGTCATCTCGAGGGGGTAGCCGTAAGTGTCGTAGAGGCGGAAGGCCTGCTTGCCGGAGATCTGCGTGTCGGGGACGTAGTTCGGGTCCTTGGCGCCCATGAACTCGTTCTTGCGGCGGATGCCGGCGACGGTCTTGTCGAACTCGCGCTTACCCTCGTCGAGCGTCTTGCCGAAGCGCGTCTCCTCGGCCAGGAGCTCCTGGAACACGCGCTCGCGGTTCTGGTCGAGCTCGGGGTAGACATGCTTGTATTCGTCGACGATGACCGCGGCCATCTTCTCGGTGAAGCCGGGGGCGATGCCGAGGCGGCGCGCGTGGCGCACGGCGCTGCGGATGAGGCGGCGCAGGACGTAGTTCGCGCCGACGTTGCCGGGCGTGACGCCGCCCTTCTGGTCGCCGAGGATGAACGTCGCGGTGCGCATGTGGTCGGCAACGACGCGCGAGGAGCGGACGTCCTCCGGCGTCTCGAACGCCTCCTTGCCGGAGAGCTCGCGGATCTTCGCCATGATCGGCGCGAAGACGTCGGTGTCGTAGACCGTGTCCAGGCCGTTCATCATGCAGATCGTGCGCTCGACGCCCATGCCGGTGTCGACGTTGTGGCGCCCGAGCGGCTCGAACTTGCCCTCCGCGGTCTTGTTGAACTGCATGAAGACGTCGTTCCAGATCTCGATGAACTTGCCGCAGTGGCAGCCGGGGCGGCAATCGGGGCCGCAGGCGGGCTTGCCGGTGTCGATGAACATCTCCGTGTCCGGGCCGCAGGGGCCGGTCTCGCCGGCGGGGCCCCACCAGTTGTCCTCGCGCGGGAGGCGGTAGATGCGCTCCTCGGGGATGCCGAGGGACTTCCAGATCGCGACGGCCTCCTCGTCGGCCGGGATGCCCTCCTCGCCGCGGAAGACCGTGACGGAGAGCTGATCGGGCGAGAAGCCGAGCTTCGTCGTGAGGAACTCGAAGCTCCAGGAGATCGCCTCCTTCTTGAAGTAGTCGTTGAGCGACCAGTTGCCGAGCATCTCGAAGAACGTGAGGTGCGCGCTGTCGCCCACCTCGTCGATGTCGCCCGTGCGGACGCACTTCTGCACGTCCGTGAGGCGCGTCCCGGCGGGGTGCGGCATCTTGCCCATGAGATAGGGCACGAGCGGGTGCATGCCGGCCGTCGTGAAGAGGACGGTGGGGTCGTTCTCCGGGATGAGCGAGGCGCCGGAAATGACGGCGTGGCCCTTGGACTTGAAGAAGTCGAGGTAGAGGTTGCGGAGCTGGTCGGCGGTGATCTTCATGGCGCGTGTTTCCAAAACGGCGGCGCATTCTACGCCAAGCCCGCGGCGGCGTCAAACGAAGCGGAAAATTTCCGCTTGACTCTATTAATAGAAACACCTAGAATCCCGCCCCGTCCCTGCGACACGCGGGACGAGAAGCCATGATCCTCGAAGAATTCCCGAAAGATACGCCCGCGATCGACGGCGCCGTCGTGCCCGTCGGCGTGAAGGTGCTCGCCGACGCCGAGACGCCCGTCTCGGTCCTCGCGCGCTTCGACCGCCGCGAGAAGTCCCTCTTCCTCCTCGAGTCGGCCGAGGGCGGCGAGCGCCGCGGCCGCTACAGCTTCCTCGGCCTCGACGCCCGCCTCACGGCGACGGTGTTCCGCGAGGAGGTCGTGATCCGCCAGGGGCTCGACGAGCGTCGCGTCCCCCACGGCGGCGACCCGATGGCCGTCCTGCGCTCGCTCGTCGCGCCGCTGCGGATGGCGGAGACGCCCGGCCTGCCGAAGACGTGCGCCGGCCTGGCGGGCTACTTCGCCTACGAGTCGGCCCACTTCTTCGAGCCGCGCGTCCCGAACAAGCTCCCCGCGGACCGGCCGCTGGCCGAGCTCATGATGCCCGGCTCGATGCTCGTCTTCGACAACGTGCAGCAGGCGCTCTACGTCGTGAGCTTCGCCTTCCCGGGCGACGCGCCGGACGCCGCCGCCGCGGTCGCCGCGGCGCGCGAGCGCGTGGCGGGGCTGCTGGAGGTCCTCGCCGAGCCGGGGCCCGTGCCGGACGCCGCCGGCGAGGACCTCGGGCCGCTCCGCCCGACGCACGACCCGGACTACTTCAAGGGCATCGTCGCGAAGGTCAAGGAGCGCATCGTCGAGGGCGACCTCATCCAGTGCGTGCCGTCGCAGAGCTTCGTCGCCCGCGCCCCGCGCGACCCCGTCGCGCTCTACCGCATGCAGCGCTTCGTGAACCCCTCGCCCTACCTCTACTACTTCAAGCTCGAGGGCTGCACGCTCGTCGGCTCCTCGCCCGAGACGATGATCCGCCTCGAGGGCCGCACGGCGTGCCTCCGCCCCATCGCCGGCACGCGCCCGCGCGGCGCCGACGAGCGCGAGGACCGCGCCCTCGCGGACGGCCTCCTCGCCGACGAGAAGGAGCGCGCCGAGCACCTGATGCTCGTCGACCTCGGCCGCAACGAGCTCGGCCGCGTCTCGATCCCCGGGACCGTCCAGGTCGTCGACCTCATGTCCGTCGAGCGCTACTCGCACGTGATGCACCTCGTCTCGAAGGTCGTCTCCGAGCTCGAGGACGGCCGCGACGCCTTCGACCTCTTCCCCGCCGCGTTCCCCGCCGGCACGCTCACCGGCGCGCCGAAGGTGCGCGCGATGGAGACGATCGCCGAGCTCGAGGACGAGCCCCGCGGCCCCTACGGCGGCGCCGTCGGCTACTTCGCCTTCGGCGGCGACATGGACTTCGCCATCTGCATCCGCACCGCCGCGATCGAGCACGGGCGCATGACCGTCCGCGCCGGCGCGGGGATCGTCTACGACTCGGTCCCCGAGAAGGAATACCAGGAAACCGTCAACAAGGGCGGCGCGATGGCCCGCGGCGTGGCGCTGCTCGGCTCCGCACGGACGCTCCGCTCGGAGATCTCGGCCCTTCGCGGGAAAGGAGGCGCGCAATGATCGCGATGATCGACAACTACGACTCGTTCACCTACAACATCGTGCAGGAGCTGCGCGAGATGGAGGCCGACCTTCGCGTCTTCCGCAACGACGCGATCACGGTCGACGCGCTCGACGCCCTCGCGCCCGCGGCGCTCGTCGTCTCGCCCGGCCCCGGGCGCCCGTCCGAGGCGGGCATCTCGATGGACGCCATCCGGCGCTTCGCCGGGCGCATCCCGATCCTCGGCGTGTGCCTCGGCCACCAGGCGATCGGCGAGGTCTACGGCGGCCGGATCGTCAAGGCCGCGCGCATCATGCACGGGAAGGTCTCCGAGGTGACGTGCGACGGCGAGGGCGTCTTCAAGGGCCTCGGCGCGCGCCCGTTCAAGGCGATGCGCTACCACTCGCTCTGCATCGACCCGGCCACGCTGCCGGACTGCCTCGTCGTCACCGCCACCGCGGAGGACGGCTGCATCATGGGCGTGCGGCACAAGGAGCTGCCGGTCCACGGCGTGCAGTTCCACCCGGAGTCGATCATGACCCCGTCCGGCAAGCGCATGCTGCGCAACTTCCTCCGGATGGCGGAGTAGCCGCGCCCTACCCCAGCGCGGCCAGGCCGTCGGCGTGGCCGCGCGCGATGTAGCGCCGCGCGAAGGCGCCGTCGAACGCGAACGTCCCCGACCACGCGAGGAGAAGCCGCGCGACCGACTCCACGCCCTCCGCGAGCGTCCCGACGAGCGGGACCCGCTTCACGCGGGAGACGTCCGGCACGAGGCCGGCGAGGTCCCCGAGCACGCCGGGCAGCGTCTTCGACGGGCGGAGGTCCACCACGCGCATCCCGCGCGGGACGCGGACGCGGAGCGGCGCCGGATCGATCTCCGCGCTGTTGCAGCGCACGACGACGAGGGTCCGGATCTCCGGCTGGCCGCGTAGCAGCGGCGACACGGGGACGTTCTCGCCGCCCTTCTCGTCCCACCCGCCGTCGACGAACCGGCGGCCGTCGATCTCCACCGGATCGAACCCCCAGGGGATCGCGGCGGAGGCGAGGATCTGCGCGATGCGGCGGTCGTTGTCCGGCTCCTCGTGGATCCGGAACCGGCGCAGCCGGTAGGAGCGCGAGCGCAGCTCCTCGAAGAGCCCCCCGCGGCATTCGAGCGAGGACGCCACGACCTCGGGCGCGTCGGCCGGCCACAGCGGGGGGACGAGCTCCCGGACCAGCCGCTCCAGCGCGCGCCGGTCGAGCAGGCCGTGGAACGGGAAGGCCTTCCCCGCGAGGACGTTCTCCGCCGCGCGCCGGAACGAGCCGACCGTGAGCTTGCGCAGATACGGCGTGGCGACCTCGCCGACGCGCGTGCGCCAGAAGCGGCAGATCGCCTCCGGGTCGCGCACCGTCGCGAACGCGGCGGCGTTGAGCGCGCCGACGCTCGTGCCGGAGATCGCCCGGACGCGCCGCGCGAGCCCGAGCTCGCACATCGCCTTCCAGACGCCCGCCTGGTAGGCCCCCTTCGCCCCGCCGCCGGACAGGACGAGCCCGATGTCGCCTTCGTTCCGCATGCCCCCGCTCCGCTCAAAGGTTCACCGAGTCGAGCTCCTCCTCCTCCTTGCGGGCGTCGGAGAGGCGCTTGACCCACTGGAGGACCTCGGCGACGGGCTCGAGGAGCGACTCGGGGATGAAGTCGCCGACCTTGCCCTCCGCGTAGAGCGCGCGGGCGAGGGGGACGTTCTCCATGATCGGGATGCCCTCGGCCATCGCGGTCTCGCGGATGACGCGGGCGATGTTGTCCGCGCCCGCGACGACGATGCGCGGCAGGGGCCACTCCTCCGGATCGTAGCGGATGCCGACCGCGAGGTGCGTCGGGTTGGTGACGACGACGTTCGACTCCTTGGTCGCCTGGACGGGGTCCGGGCCGTTCAGCAGCTCGTCGCGGAACTGGCGCTGCGCCTGCTTGACCTCCTGCGAGCCCTCCATCTCCTTGTATTCGCGCTTCACCTCGTCCTTCGTCATCATCATCTCCTTGGTGAAGTTCTTCCCCT
>CAMVRE010000140.1 GCA_947169825.1 uncultured Verrucomicrobiota bacterium
GGTATCATCGCCGGCATGGAAGGGACGCTCCAGGACCTCGACCCGGAACAGCTCGCGGCGGTCACCGCCACCGAGGGCTACGTCCGCGTCGTCGCCGGCGCCGGCTCCGGCAAGACCCGCGCCCTCTCGCGCCGCTTCGCCTGGCTCGTGCGCGACCTCGGGATCCTCCCGGGCAACATCCTCTGCGTCACGTTCACCAACAAGTCCGCCGTCGAGATGCGCGAACGCATCCACCGGCTCGTCGGCGACTCCGACACGGGCTACGTGAACACGTTCCACGGCTTCTGCGTCGGCATCCTGCGCGAGGACTCGCGCGTGATCCAGTATCCGAAGAGCTTCGTCGTCCTCGACAACGCGGACATCGACGACATCCTCAAGGAGATCTACGCCGAGCGCGGCCTCACGCTGCGCGACCGCACCTTCGCCGCCGCGCGGGACCGCTTCGAGATCCGCAAGTGCCTCGAGGAGCCCAACTACTGCGCCGACGTCGTGCAGATGTCCACCGAGGCGCTCAAGGCGCGCTACGACGCGGCGACGGAGCTCGACGACATCCTCTTCTACGGCTACCTCTGGAAGGCGAAGAAGTGCTTCGCGCTCGACTACAACGACCTCATCCTCTTCTCGCTGCTGGCGTTCGACCTCGACGAGGCGGTGCGGCGCAAGTGGCAGGAGCGGCTCGAATACGTGATGGTCGACGAGTTCCAGGACATCGACCCGCTGCAGTACCGGCTCCTCAAGGTCCTCGTCGCGCACCACCGGAACCTCTTCGTCGTGGGCGACCCCGACCAGACGATCTACACGTGGCGCGGGGCGGACGTGCGGTTCCTGCTCGACTTCGACCGTGAGTTCCCCGGCACGCGCACGATCCTGATGAACCGCAACTACCGCTCCACGCCGCAGATCCTCGCGGTCGCGAACTCGCTCATCGCGAGGAACCGCAACCGCATGAAGAAGGACCTCGCCGCGCAGCGGCCCGGCGGCGCGCCCGTCGTGGCGCACCTGGCGCCGTCGCCCTCGCGCGAGGCGAAGTGGATCGCCGATCGCATCGAGAAGGCGCGCGCCGAGGGCGCGCCGCTGCGCGACTGGGCCGTCCTCTACCGCGCGCACTACGTCACGCGGCCGCTCGAGGAGGAGTTCGTGCGGCGCAGGATCCCCTACACGATCTACAGCGGCGTTCCGTTCTTCGGTCGGCGCGAGGTGAAGGACGCGCTCGCCTACCTGCGGCTCGCCGTGTGGCGCGACGACCTCTCCTTCGCCCGCGTCGCCAACGCGCCGCGCCGCAACCTCGGCGAGAAGCGCATGGCGTTCCTCCGCGAGCGGGCGGACGAGTCGGGGCGCCCGCTCTACGAGACGCTCCGGGCGAATCTCGACGATCCGATCTTCAAGGGCACGGGCGCGCGCGAGTTCGTGGCGCTCGTCGAGTCGCTCGCCGAGGGCGCCGAGACGCGGCAGGCCTCGGACCTGCTGTCCGAGGCGCTCGACCGCAGCGGCTACGAGCGCATGCTTCGCACCGAGGGCGCGCAGGACCGGCTCGACAACCTCGCGGAGCTCAAGCAGAGCGTCCACGACTACGAGACGACCTGCGGCGAGGAGGCGACTCCGGCCGACTACCTCTCGCGCGTCGCGCTCTTCTCGAACCGCGACGCGGACGACGCCGCCGCGGACCGCGTGCGCCTGATGACCGTCCACGCCGCGAAGGGGCTCGAGTTCCCGCGCGTCGCGCTCTGCTCGCTCTCCGAGGGCGTGTTCCCGACGCGCCGCGCGCGCACCGCCGAGGCGATGGAGGAGGAGCGGCGGCTGTGCTTCGTCGCGCTCACTCGGGCGAAGGACGAGCTCTGCCTCACGCAGGCCGCCGGCGCCGACTTCGAGGGCACGCCGCGCGTCCTGTCGCGCTTCCTCCTCGACATCGACCCGGCGCTCCTCGACTGGCGGCCCAAGCCCGCGGAGAGCCTGCTCGCGCAGGCTCGTGAGCGGCTCTTCGAGCCGGACTCCGGGCCGAAGCCCGGAGCGCAGGGCCGGCTGCGGCCGGGCGAGCGCGTGCGGCACGCGGTGTTCGGTCCGGGCGAGATCGTCGCGGTCGACGAGGAGAAGGGCGCCTACGCGATCCGCTTCGACGCGCTGCCCACGCCGCGCAGCATCGCCTTCCGCATCCGGCTCGAACGGGAGCCGTGACATCCTCGTCCCTGCGCGCACAAGCGTAGCGCGGGCGGTGGCGCGCGAGCGGTTGCACGCGGGCGCCCGGCTGTGCTAGAATGAACGCCGCAATGTTCCACAAGGCGAGAGTCCCCTTTTTCGCGGTCGCGGCGCTGGCGCTCGCGGCCTGCGTGCTCTGCGCCTCGCGCGCGGGGGCGACGATCACGTCGGCCGAGATGTCGGGCGACCGCTACCGGCCGATCCTCGACCGGGCGCCGTTCGGACCGCCGCCGCCGAAGGGGCCCACCCCGGAGGAGCTCGCCGCGATGACGAACAGCGTCCCCGTCCCCGAGCCGGAGCCGGAGCCCTACGTCATCCCGCCCGGGCTCGACAAGGTGAAGGTGACGCTCCTTTCGCGCTATCGCGGGACGAAGGCCGTCGGCTTCATGGACGGCGAGTCGGGCAAGCCCTACTTCCTCTTCGAGGGCCAGGAGTTCGACGGCTTCGAGTGCCGCTCGGTCGACCTGGAGAACCAGATGGTCACGCTCGCCAAGTCCGGCCTCGAGGCGGAGCTGCCGCTCTGGATCAACCCCGCCACGACCAACCGCGCGGACGTGACGACCTTCGGCCAGCCGGGCGGCAAGCCCGTCGACCTCTCGACGCTCCCGACGAAGACGAAGTGGGAGCTCGACCAGGAGCGGGCCGAGGCGAAGAAGAAGCTCGAGGAGAAGCGCGCCGAGCGCGAGGAGCGCCGCAAGGAGATGGAGGAGCGCCGCAAGAAGCACGCCGAGGAGATGGCGGCGCTCACGCCCGAGGAGCGCGAGGAACGGATGCACAAAATCGCCGTCGACATCATCGTGAACGACAGCGGTCCGCCGCTGCCGATCGAATTGAACGACCGCGACCTGGACGAACTCGAGGAAGCCGGCTTCGACGTTTCCGCCGCGCGCGAGCAGGCCGCGTCCGCCGAGGACCGTCCGCGCCGCTTCCCGCGCGGGCCGCGCGGCGGCCCCCGCGGACCGGGCGGCTTCCGCGGCCCGCCCCCGCCCGGAGGCGGGGAGTAGGAGAGAGCCCATGCCCGTCACCATCCAGCTTTCCGAATCCGGGGAGTCCCGCGTCGTCGACGCCGGGACGCCCGTCCGCGACGTCCTGCCCGCCCGCTCGCCGGAGGGCCTCCCGTATCTCGGCGCCATCGCCGGCGGGGAGATCGTCTCGCTCCACACGCCGCTCGCGGTCGGCGGGCGGGTCCGCGGCCTCACGGCGGCGGACGACGACGGCTGGGCGATCCTGCGCCGCTCGATGTGCCTCCTGCTGGCGATGGCCGTGCGCCGCGCGCTGCCGGACCGCTTCCTGCGCGTTCGCCACTCGCTCGGCTGCGGCGTCTGGGCGACGCTGCGCGACGGCGACGAGGCGCCCGAGCGCCCCGCCACGGCGCGCGAGTGCGCCGCGGTCGAGAGGGAGATGCGCGCGATCGCCGCGTCGGACGAGCCGTTCGTCGAGGAGCTCGGCGGCTACGAGGAGACGGTCGCGCAGTTCGCGGCCGAGGGCCGGCACGACAAGGTGGGGCTCCTGCGCCACCGCAACGACCCGATCGTCCCGCTCGTGCGCTGCGGCGCGTTCCGCGACCTGCGCCAGGGGCCGTGCGTCCCGCGCGCCGGCCTGCTCTCGCTCTTCGAGCTCTTCCGCTACGAGGGCGGGCTGCTGCTGCAGATGCCCTCGCGCTCCGACCCGGGCCGCGTGGCGCCCTTCGCGCCGCAGCCGGCGCTGATGCGCGTCCACCGCGAGCACGCGCGCTGGGGCGACATCCTCGGCGTCCACGGCGTGGGCGAGCTCAACCAGGCCGTCGCCGAGCGCCGCATCGCGGACGTGATGGAGATGGGCGAGGCCCTGCACGACAAGGGCTTCAGCCGCCTCGCCGACCTCATCGCCGCGCGGAGGCCGAGGCCGCGCCTCGTGCTCATCGCCGGGCCGTCGTCCGCCGGCAAGACCACCTCCTGCCGTCGCCTCGCGATCCACCTGCGCGTGGTGGGGCTGCGGCCGGTGCAGCTCTCGACCGACGACTACTTCGTCGCGGAGAAGGACGACCCGATCGGCCCCGACGGCAAGCCCGACTACGAGGACATCCGCGCGGTCGACGTCGCGGGCCTCCGGAAGGACCTCGCCGCGCTCATCGCCGGCAGGCCCGTGAAGCGGCGCGTCTTCGACTTCCGGGCGAAGGCGCCGACGTGGACCGACGAGTCGCTGCGCCTCGGGCCGGACGACGTCGTGCTCATCGAGGGCATCCACGCCCTCAACCCGATCCTCTCCGAGGGCATCCCGAGGGAGCAGACCTTCAAGATCTACCTCTCGGCGCTCACGCAGCTCGGGATCGACGACGACACGATCCTCTCCACCTCCGACAACCGCCTCGTGCGCCGCCTCGTGCGCGACCACCTCTTCCGCGGCCACGACGCGAAGCGGACGCTCTCGATGTGGCCTTCGGTGCGGCGCGGCGAGGAGAAGTGGATCTTCCCGTTCCAGGGCGAGGCGGACGTCTCGTTCAACACGTCGCTCGACTACGAGCTTTCGGTCCTGCGGCCGTTCGCGGAGGCGCTCCTGGCGGAGATCAAGCCGGGCGACGCCGAGTATCCGCTCGCGCGGCGCCTGCAGTCCGTCCTGCGCAACTTCCACCCCATCCCCGCCACCGCCGTCCCCGGCGACTCCATCCTGCGCGAATACATCGGCGGCAGCACCCTGCGCTACTGACGACCGGCAAGCGCCGGGGACTCCGCCGCCGCCAAGACCCCCTGCCATTGAAACGATACGCCGTCCTTGCCGCCCTCCTCTTCGCCCCCGCGCTCTTCGCCGCGGACGCCGGCATTCGCCTCGTCGCGCCCGCGGAGGGCGAGGTCGTGCCACTCCTCAACGAGACGCAGCGCGGCTACGTCCGGATGCCGCGCGAGGAGCGCGTGAACGCCTACACGAACGAGGCGTTCCGCCGCGCGCTGCGCGACGGGGGCGAGGTCCCCGCGAAGGTCGCGTTCGCCTGGGAGGGGGAGGCCGGCGAGGGCGAGGGGCCCGCCTTCACGGTCGAGGTGCGCCGCAGGCCCGACGGCAAGCTCTTCTTCCGCGGCGGGACGGACGACCGCCGCCTCGAGGCGGACGGCTGCTTCGAGATCGCCCGCGAGTGGGAATGGACCGTCCGCGCGCGCGGCGGGGCCGCCGCGACCGGCACGTTCCGCACCGAGGACCTCGCGCCGCGGCTGATCGACGGCGGGGCCGTCCCGAACGTCCGCGACCTCGGCGGGCGCGTCGGGCTGGACGGGCGCCGCGTCCGGCAGGGGCTCGTCTTCCGCTCCGCCGGGCTCAACAGCAACGCCTCCGACGTCTTCTACACGCGAGAGGAGCTGCTCGCGGCGTCCAAGGATCCCGCGGCGCTCCTCGCCCGAGAGGCCGCGCTCTCCAACGAGGTCGCCCGTCTGCGCGGCGAGATCGAGGGCTCGGCGCGGCTCGCGCTCGTCTCCGCCGAGCTGCCGTCCGCGTGGGCGCTGTTCCGCCCCGCGCAGGCCGCCTTCGACGCGGACGGCGAGGCCGCGCTCGCCGCGCTGCGCGAAATCCCGGAGTCGTTCTGCGGCGCGCCGGCCGAAACCCTTTCGAGGAACGAGGAGGGCGACTGGTACATCCACGGGCGCGCGAAGGCCGTCGGTCCCGCCGTGCTCCTCGCCGCGATCGACGCCTCCGACGACGGCTGGCTTTCGCTCGGCTGCGGGGCCGACTGGTACTGGACGCTGCACGTGAACGGGGAGCTCGTCTTCGACCGCCGGGAAGGCAACGACAGGAAGCCGATCGGCGCCGACAACTTCGCCTTCCCCGTCCGCGTCCGCAAGGGCCCGAACCTCCTCGCCGTCGTCCTGAAGCCCGGCTCCGGCGGCTGGCGCTGGTGCTGCAGGACGTCCCCCGCCGTTCCCGTCGCGACGCTGCTGCAGACGCTCGCCGACAACGCGCAGTACCGCCTCGACCGGATCTTCCACGTCCTCAAG
>CAMVRE010000141.1 GCA_947169825.1 uncultured Verrucomicrobiota bacterium
GCGGCGCCGGCGGCGGCTTCTGCTACAACGTCGAGGAGCTGCGCACGATCTGCGCCCGCGGCCTCGACGCCTCGCTCACGCACCAGTGCCTCATCGAGGAGTCGATCCTCAACTGGGAGGAGCTCGAGGTCGAGGTCGTCCGCGACGCGAAGAACCAGATGATCGCGGTCTGCTTCATCGAGAACATCGACGCGGTCGGCGTCCACACGGGCGACTCCTACTGCGCCGCGCCGTTCCTCACGATCGACAAGAAGCTCGAGGAGCGCCTCCGCCGCGACGCCTTCCGCATCGTCGAGAAGATCGGCGTCATCGGCGGCACCAACGTCCAGTTCGCGCACGACCCGAAGACGGGCCGCGTCGTCATCATCGAGATCAACCCCCGCACGTCGCGCTCCTCCGCGCTCGCCTCGAAGGCGACCGGCTTCCCGATCGCGCTCGTCTCCGCCAAGCTCGCCTCGGGCATGACGATGGACGAGATCCCCTACTGGCGCGACGGAACGCTCGAGAAGTACACGCCGGACGGCGACTACGTCGTCCTCAAGTTCGCGCGCTGGGCGTTCGAGAAGTTCCGCGGCGTCGAGGACAAGCTCGGCACGCAGATGAAGGCCGTCGGCGAGGTGATGTCGATCGGCAAGACCTACAAGGAGACGCTCCAGAAGGCCATCCGCGCGCTCGAGCGCGGCCGCGCGGGCCTCGGCTTCGCCAAGGACTTCCACGAGAAGTCCCTCGACGAGCTGCTGAAGATGCTCGCCACGCCCTCCTCCGAGCGCCACTTCCAGATGTACGAGGCGCTGCGCAAGGGCGCCACGGACGAGCAGATCTTCGAGCTCACCGGCGTCAAGGCCTACTTCGTGCAGCAGATGCGCGAGCTGGTGGAAGAAGAGGAGATCATCCTGCAGCATCGCGGCGCGATGCTGCCGGACGACCTCCTGATCAAGGCGAAGAAGGACGGCTTCTCCGACAAGTACCTCGCGCAGCTGCTCGGCGTGGACGAGAAGGCGATCCGCAAGCGCCGCACCGAACTCGGCTGCGTGGAGACCTGGGACGCCGTTCCCGTCTCGGGCGTTGAAAACGCGGAATACTACTATTCGACCTACAACGGTTCCAAGTCCAGAACCCCGAACGATCCAACGACCAAACGATCCAACGATCCAACCGATCATCGCGCGACCAAGGGGCGCGTGATGATCCTCGGCGGCGGCCCGAACCGCATCGGCCAGGGCATCGAGTTCGACTACTGCTGCGTCCACACCGCGATGGCGCTGCGCGAGGCCGGCTACGAGACGATCATGGTGAACTGCAACCCGGAGACCGTCTCGACCGACTACGACACCTCGGACAAGCTCTACTTCGAGCCCGTCACGCTCGAGGACGTGCTGCAGATCTACGAGGCCGAGAAGCCGCTGGGCGTCATCGTCCAGTTCGGCGGCCAGACCCCGCTCAACCTCGCGCGCGGCCTCAGGGACGCCGGCTGCAACGTGCTCGGCACGTCGGTGGACTCCATCGAGGCGGCCGAGGACCGCGACCAGTTCCACGCCATCATGGACAAGCTCGGCATCCCGATGCCCGAGTCGCGCATGGCGGCGGACCTCGACGAGGCGCTCAAGGCCGCCGGCGAGATCGGCTACCCGCTCATGATCCGCCCGAGCTTCGTCCTCGGCGGCCGCGGGATGGAGGTCATCTACGACGAGCAGATGCTGCGCGAATACGTCGCGATGGCCGTCGGCGTCACGCCCGACCGCCCGCTCTACCTCGACCGCTTCCTGCACCACGCGCTCGAGTGCGAGGCCGACGCGCTCAGCGACGGCAAGGACGTCTTCATCCCCGCCGTGATGCAGCACATCGAGCTGGCGGGCGTGCACAGCGGCGACTCGGCGTGCGTCCTGCCGCCCGTCTCCATCCCGCCGATGCAGCGCGCGACGATCCTCGACTACACGCGCCGCATCGCGCAGGAGCTCAAGGTCGTCGGCCTCATGAACATGCAGTTCGCGATCGAGGACGGCAAGGTCTACGTCATCGAGGCCAACCCGCGCGCCTCGCGCACCGTCCCGCTCGTCTCCAAGGTCTGCGGCACGCAGATGGCGCGCCTCGCCACGCGCCTCATGCTCGGCGAGACGATCGCCTCGCTCGGCCTGAAGGAGAAGCGCATCCCCTACTACGGCGTCAAGGAGGCGTGCCTCCCGTTCGAGAAGTTCCCGGAGGTCGACCCCGTCCTCGGCCCCGAGATGCGCTCCACGGGCGAGGTGCTCGGCATGGCCAACACCTTCGGCCTGGCCTACTTCAAGAGCCAGGAGGCCGCGGGGCTGCCGCTCCCGACCGAGATCGGCAAGGTGCTCTTCTCGCTCTCCGACAAGGCGCCGGACGCCGCCGAGGCGGCGCTGCGCTTCGCGGACCTGGGCTGCACCATCCTCGCGACCGAGGGCACGGCGAAGTTCCTCGAAGGCAAGGGCGTGCCGTGCGAGCGCATCGCCAAGATCGGCGAAGGGCGCCCGAACGTGATCGACGTCATCACCAACCGCGAGGTGGAGCTCATCGTCAACACGCCGAGCGGCCGCCGCGACGCGCGCGCCGACGACGCCTCGATCCGCAAGGCCGCGATCAAGGGCCGGATCCCGTACCTCACGACGCCGGCCGCGGCCCTCGCGGCCGCCCGCGGCATCCGCACCGCGCGCGACGGCGAAGGCGCCGTCCGCTCCCTGCAGGAATACCACGCGACCATCCGCTAGCGCGGTTTCACAAAATGTGCGGCCGCCGGGACGGCGGCCGCTGCCGAAACCATGGAATCCGCGCTCGCGCGGCCACGGAACAGTTGAAACCGCTCCAGCGCTTCGGGGGTCGTCTTTTTGAATGACAACGGGGGGCCCTTCTGCTAGAATGCGCGCCCCTCCGCCGACCCAGGCGGCCGAAACGCACATGCCCCCCCCCGCCGAACCCCTCGCCCCGGCGTCCGCCGGCGATGCCTCCGACGCCTCCCTCCCGGAGGTCCGCGGCGGCTCGCGCGCCTACCTCGACGCGGCGGTGGCCCTGTTCGCGAAGACCTTCAAGGCCGACCGCGCCGCGCTCTACCTCTACGACGAGGAGGCGAACTCGCTCTCGATGCGCGCCGCGCTCGGCTTCCCGATGTTCGGCAAGGCGACGATCGTCGTGAAGCTCGGCGAGGGCCTCGCCGGCCGCGCCCTCGCGGAGCGACGCCCCATCTACACCGAGATGGCCTCGTCGATGCGCGGCTACGTCTCGCACCCCAACTTCCCCGACGGCGACACGCAGACGTTCCTCGGCATCCCGCTCCTGCGCGGCCGCGAGCGCATCGGCGTCGTCGCGCTCTACCGCCGCACCGGACATCCGTTCCTCGCCGAGGAGATCTCCGCCGCCCGCCTCAAGGCCTCCGAGATGGCCGACGCGATCCAGAGCGCCGGCGCGCTGCTCCTCGCCGAGCACGGCGCCGCGGCCGCGGCCGCGATCGCCGCGCGCTCCGGCGTCCTCGTCCCGACCGAGCAGATGGCCTTCCGCGGCTCCGCCGTCTCCAACGGCTGGGCGATGGGCCCGGTCCGCGTCGCGAAGGCGAAGCTCTCGCTCGCCCCGGCGGGCGGCGGCGAGGGCGCCCCGCGCCCGCCCGCCGTCCGCTCGCTCGACGAGGCGGTCCGCATCGTCGAGGAGCGCCTCCGCGTCCTCGCCGCCGACCTCGACAAGCGCATCCCCGAGGCGGCCTCGATGCTGCTCGACGCGGACGTGATGATGCTGCACGACGAGAGCTTCGCCGGCCGCATCGCCAAGCTCGCCTCCGACGAGGGCGTTCCGCTCGCCGACGCCATCGCGCGCGTCGCCTCCGACTTCATCGCGCTCTTCGAGGCGTCCGACACCGAGTACCTGCGCGAGAAGGCGCGCGACGTCGAGGACCTCGCGCTGCGCCTCCTCGAGGCGGCGACGGACGCCGACCCGTGGAAGGCCGACGAGACGCGCGCCGCGTCGATCGTCGTCGCGGAGAAGATGCTCCCCTCGGACGTCCTGCGCGTCGCGCGCGACCGCGCCGCGGGCATCGTGCTCTGCGCCGGCGGCGCCACCGCGCACGTCTCGCTGCTCGTCCGCTCGCTGCGCATCCCCACGCTCATCGTCAAGACGCGCGACCCGCTTCGCCTCCCGGACGGCGAGCGCGCGATCCTCGACTGCGCCAACGAGACGCTCTACGTCCACCCCGACGAGGCGCTCGAGCGCCGCTTCCGCAACCGCGCGCGCGACGAGGCCGCCGACTTCCGCCTCGCCCGCCCCGCCTCGGACCACACCGCCACGCGCGACGGAGAGACGATCCGCCTCGAGGCGAACATCAACCTCCTCGCGGACCTCGACGCCGCGGTCGACGCGCACGCCGCCGGCGTCGGCCTCTACCGCACCGAGTTCCCCTACCTGATGCGGCCGTCGCTCCCCTCCGAGAACGACCAGCTCGCGATCTACCGCCGCGTCCTGGAGCGCATGCCCGGCCGGCCCGTCACGTTCCGCACGCTTGACGCGGGCGGCGACAAGGGCGTGCCCTACCTCTACAAGGAGAAGGAGGAGAACCCCGCGCTCGGCCTCCGCTCGATCCGCCTCTCGCTCAAGTTCCCGGACGTCTTCGACCAGCAGCTGCGCGCGATCCTGCGCGCGATGCAGGAGGCGGGGCGAGACGACGTCTCGATCATGTTCCCGATGATCTCGTCGGTGGAGGAGTTCCGCGCCGCGCGCGAGCGCGTCGAGACCTGCCTCGCCGCGCTCCACACGGAGCTCGGGGACCGCCCGATGCACGACCCGTGGATCGGCGCGATGATCGAGGTCCCCGCCGCGATCGGCATCGCCGACGCCCTCGCCGAGGAGTGCGACTTCTTCTCGATCGGCACGAACGACCTGATCCAGTACACGCTCGCCGTCGACCGCACCAACGCCGCCGTCGCGCCGAACTACGTGCCGCACCACCCCGCCGTCCTCCGGGCGATCCGCATCGCCGCCGGCGCGGCCGCGCGCCACGGCATCCCGTGCGCCGTGTGCGGCGAGATGGGGCGCGACCCGCGCTACCTGCCCTTCTTCGTCGGGCTCGGCGTGCGCACCTTCTCGCTCGAGCCGTCGCAGATCCCCAAGTGCCAGGAGCTCGTCGCGCGCCTCACCGTCCCGCAGTGCCGCCAATACGCCTCGCGGCTGCTCGCGCACCAGACCGTCGCCGGCATCGAGGCGGAGATCGACGACTTCCAGCGCGCCACCTGGGGCTAGTCCGCATGAAGGTCTACCTCGACTTCGACGACGTGCTCTGCGAGACCTTCGCCGAGCTCGAGCGCTTCGCGCGGGCCGAGTTCGGCAAGGACCCCGAGCCCGGGAGGTCCGTCCACTTCGACCTGCACGAGTCGCTCGGCCTCTCCGACGCCGAGTATCGCCTCTTCATGGACCGCTTCCACGCCGAGAGGCTCCTCGCCATCCCCGAGATCCCCGGCGCCTGCGCCGCGCTGCGCGCGTGGATCGCCGCGGGGCACGAGCCCGTCGTCGTCACCGGCCGCCCCGTCAGCGCCGCCGCCGACTCGGCGCGCTGGCTCGCCGAGCGCGGCCTCGCCGGCGTCCCGGTCCTGCACGTGGACAAGTACGCGCGCTTCCCGGACCCCGCCGCGCCGGGCGTCGTCCCCTTCCCCGCCCTCGCGGAGATGGGCTTCGGCCTCGCCGTCGAGGACGCCCCCGCGGCGCTCGACGTCCTCGCGCGCTCGCGCCTGTGCCCCTACGCCGTCTTCGAGCGCCCGTGGAACCGCGCCTGGGCCCCGCCCCCCGGCGCCGCGGCGCCGGTACTCCGAGCCCGCGCCTGGTCCGACCTCGCCGCCCTCGTGCGCTAGAGCGCGACGGAGACCGCCTCGACCTCGAACGAGACGTTCGCCTCGGCGCCGCCGGCGGTGCAGCAGCCGACGCGGTGCGGGCCGGGCGCGCGGATTTCCGCGGCGAAGGGCTCGGAGGCGGGCTGGGAGCCGGCCGGGACGCCGTCCACGGTCCACCAGAGCGTCGCGCCGGCGGGCGCGCCGGAGACGGCGCACGAGACGCGCCACGGCGGCTCGCCCGGGAGTCGCAGCGTCGTGCCGTCGGAGGGACGCGCGATGCGCAGAGCGGGCGGCGCGTCGCGGTCGAGGAACGCCTGCACCGCAGCCGGCCA
>CAMVRE010000142.1 GCA_947169825.1 uncultured Verrucomicrobiota bacterium
CGCGCTGGGCCGTGGCGGCCGGATCGGCCGCCTGCACCATGCCCGGCGGCCGCCCGCCGCCGCCCGGGCTCGTCGAGCGTCTCGCGCGCGGCGCCTGAGCCCGCGCGCGGCCCCTACTTGCGCGACTGGAAGAGGCGGCCGACGCCGACCTTGACCTTGTTGCGCTCGAGGAAGCGTTCGATGGCCGTCAGCGTCTCGTGCGAGATCGCGTGCTCGAACTTGCACGCGTCGGCCTCCGCCGCCTCCTCCGAGGAGCCGATGAAGACGAAGAACGTCGTGAGCGTCTTGTGCTTGCGCAGGATGTCCTTGGCGTGCTGCAGGCCGGCCGGCGTGAGCTCCACCGAGCCGTAGGGCTCCTGCGAGACGTAGCCGAGGCGCTTCAGGGCCGCGATGCCGTAGACGACGGACGGCGTCTTCACGCCCAGACTCGCGGCGATGTCGCGCACGCGGGCGGGCTTCTTCGCCAGGATCAGCATGTAGACGCCCTCGAGGTAGTCCTCGAGGCTCATCGTCATCGCGTTGCGTTCGGTCATCGTCCGTCTCCTTGCGTTTCGGGGGGCTCCATCCTCTCTCGGAACTTGGCGTGGAAGAGCTCGGCGAGGGCGCCGAGCCGCTCGTTCTGGCGCTCGAGCGCCCACAGCACGAAGGACCACTTCGCGCCGAAGCGGTAGTCGCCGTAGAGCCGCGGGTCGTAGCGGTCGAAGAACTCGCGGCGGTTGCGGTAGTTCCAGTCCAGCTGGCGCGTGCGCGCGGCGAAGCCCTCCCAGAAGGCGTCGGCGACGTCCCACGGGTCGGCCGAGGGATGCCTGCGCGCATACTCGAAGGCGACCTGCGCGTAGCGCGAGAGGAAGGCGTCGAAGCAGCGGCCGAGGTTCTCCTCGGTCTGGTCGAGGCACGGCCAGCCCATCGTGCCGCGCACCGAGCAGAGGCGGATCCGCAGCGGCATCTCCTTGCCGAAGCGCACGTCGTAGCCGAACTCGACGATCTCCTTGCCGACGGCGAAGCGCGTGGAGCCGTCGGACGTCCACTTCTTGAGGACGAGGTTCTCGGCGGCGGCGGAGCCGGCGAGGAGGATGACGGCGCGGACGATGTCCGGCGACTCCTCCGCGGCGTAGGCGCCGGTCGAGGGGTCGCGCGCGCGGAAGGCGGAGGGCGGCAGCTGGCTGAAGGGCGTGCCGGGGTAGCGGGCGCGCGTGAAGTAGTGCACCTCGCCGATCGCGCCGTCGCTGCGCGCGAGGAGGCGGTGGCGGCCGTAGGAGACGCCGAGCGCGCGGAACGCGTCCGTGCGCGCGAGCGTGTAGGCGCCGTAGCCGGTGGAGCGGCGCGCGAGGCGCTTCTCGACGAGTCGCGTGGGGAGCGGGTTCCAGACGGTCTTGAAGACGATCTCGCGCGTCTTGCCCTGGCCGAGGCGGACGCGCTCCGTGACGGAGCGGATCTCGTAGACGTTGGCGTATTCGATGCGGTCGCCGTGGCTCAGCTCCGACTCGATCGAGTCGAGGATCGCGAGCGTCCGGGCGTCGACGCCGTCGTGCGGGAAGCGGTTGCCGAGCGCGTAGGAGGCGCCGGGCAGCGCGGTGCGCAGGTCGTCGAACGCGCGCGAGACGGTGTCGTGCTCGTCCTGGTAGACGGCGCCGTTGAGGTTGCGGTAGATCGCCTCGAGGAAGCGCGGCGAGGACTCGTCCGCGAAGGCCGGGTCCGCGAGGAGCGACCGGAACTCCCCGGCGAGCGCGGCGAAGCGCTCCGCGGCGTCCTCCGCGGCGCGCGGGTCGTCCGGCGCGGCGGCGCGGACGTGCTCCCAGAGGTCGAGCAGCGCCGGGACGAGCGTGCGCGCGGCGACGCCGGGCGGCGGCCCGAAGAGCTCGACCTCGTGGTGCGCCTGGAACTTGGGCAGCAGCAGGTTCGGGCGCGGCTGGTCGGGGCCCGTCGCGCACAGCTCCTCGAGCCCCGCGCGGAAGCCGGCGAAGTCGGTGCGCGCGAGCGCGCCCCAGGCGAGGAAGTTCGCGAGCGTGAGGAAGTGCACGCCCTTCACGTTGTGGTAGTAGCGCAGGGGCGAGTGGATGCGCGCGACGGCGCCGCGCAGCGCCGCGGCCATCTCCTCGGGCGTCCACGCGAGCGGCTTGATGCGCCACTCCTGGCCGCGGCGCGAGTAGAACTCGAGCGTCTCGTCCACGCGGTCCGAGAGCACGATGCGGCGCATCGGGAGGCCGAGCGCCTGGAGCCACTCGTCCATCTCGACGACGTCTTCCGTCGCCGCGCCGCGCTGCGAGATCTCGATCGTGTCGCCCACGCAGTTGGCGTAGACGAACGAGCGCGCGAGCGCGTCGGACTGCCCCGCCTCGTCGAGCGTCGAGAAGCCCCAGAGGCGGCCGTCCGCGAGCGGGAGCGAGGCGACGGCGTGGTTGCCGCTCGTCACGGTCATCACGTTGCCGAAGACGCGGGCGGTGGAGTCGTCCGGCGCCGGGGAGAGCGCGGCCTTGGAGACGATGACGACCGGGTCGCGGTTCTCGAGGCGGTCCCAGATGCCGTCCTCGAAGACGAAGGTGTCGTCGAAGAGGTCGAAGCGGACGAACGTCCGCGGCCGCCCCCACGCCTCGACCGTGACGGTCTCGGGGTGGCGCGCCGCGCCCGCCATCAGGGCCTTGAAGAACTGCCGGATCTCGCCTGCCATCTCGCGGTCCCTCGGTCGCGCTAGAGCAGCTGCCCCATCTTCTCGCGCTTGGTCTCGAGGTAGCGCGCGTCGAACGGGGTGGGGGAGGCGACGATCGGGACGCGCTCGGCGATCTCGAGGCCGTATCCCTGGAGGCCGGAGATCTTCTGCGGGTTGTTGGTCATCAGCCGCATCCGCGTGATCCCGAGGTCGCGCAGGATCTGCGCGCCGATGCCGTAGTCGCGAAGGTCGGGCGCGAAGCCGAGCCGCTCGTTCGCCTCGACGGTGTCGAGCCCGCCCTCCTGGAGGCGGTAGGCGTGCAGCTTGTTCGCCAGCCCGATGCCGCGGCCCTCCTGGCGCATGTAGAGGACGCACCCGCGGCCCTCGGCGGCGACCATCTCCATCGCGCGGTGCAGCTGCTCGCCGCAGTCGCAGCGGGCGGAGCCGAGGACGTCGCCCGTGAAGCACTCGGAGTGCACGCGGACGAGCGGCGGCGGGTCGCCGGCGAGGTCGCCCATGAAGAGCGCGAGGTGCTCGAGCCCGTCCGTGCGCGAGCGGTACATCCGCAGGCGGAAGCGGCCGTGGCGCGTGGGCATGTCCACCTCCTCGACGCGCTCGACGAGGGACTCGTTCTTCGTTCGGAAGGCGATGAGGTCGGCGATGGAGCAGAGGATGAGCCCGTGCTTCGCGGCGAACGCCTCGATGTCCGGCAGGCGCGCCATCGTGCCGTCCTCGCGCATGATCTCGCAGCAGAGGCCGACGGGCTTCAGGCCCGCGAGGCGCATGAGGTCGACCGTCGCCTCGGTGTGGCCGGCGCGGCGGATGACGCCGCCCTCTCGCGCCTCGAGCGGGAACATGTGGCCGGGGCGGCGGAAGTCCTCGGGGCGGGCGCCGTCCTCCACGACCTTGCGTGCGGTGAGGGCGCGCTCGGCGGCGGAGATGCCGGTCGTGGTGTCCTCGTGGTCGATCGAGACGGTGAACGCGGTCTGGAGCTTCTCGGTGTTCTGCGAGACCATCTGCGGGAGGCCGAGCCGCGTGGTCCATTCGCGGGACATCGGCATGCAGATCAGCCCGCGCGCGTGCGAGGCCATGAAGTTGACGTTCTCGGTCGTCGCGAACTCGGCGGCGCAGACGACGTCGCCCTCGTTCTCGCGGTCCTCGTCGTCGACGACGAGGACGCAGCGGCCGGCGCGGAGTGCTTTGAGGACTTCTGGGATGGGCGCGAACATCGGCGGGGATTGTAGCAGAACGCGGCGGCGATGTCACGCGCGGGACGTCTTGCGCGGCTTGGCGCGCGGCGGCGGCGGGGACGGCGGCGGCGCGCCGTCCGCCTGGAGCTTCTTCAGCTGGTCGCGCAGGAGCGCGGCGCGCTCGAACTCGAGGGCGTTCGCGGCTTCGAGCATCTCGGCCTTGAGCCGCTCGATCGCCGCGGCGGCGTCGGTCGGGAGCGCGGCGGAGGTGAGCGCGGCGTCGACGTCGCCGACGACGGCGCGCACGGCGCTGTCCTCGGAGAGCGTGCGCTTCACCGAATGCGGGACGATGCCGTGCTTCGCGTTGAACGCGGTCTGAATGCGGCGGCGGCGCTCGGTGATGCGGATCATCTCCCTCATCGAGTCGGTGACCTGGTCGGCGTAGAGGATCACGCGCCCGCGCTCGTGGCGCGCGGTGCGGCCCGCGGTCTGGATGAGCGAGGTGGTGGAGCGCAGGAAGCCCTCCTTGTCCGCGTCGAGCACGGCGACGAGCGCCACCTCCGGCAGGTCGAGGCCCTCGCGCAGCAGGTTGATGCCGACGAGCGCGTCGAAGTCGCCCTTGCGCAGGCGCGTGAGGATCGCGACGCGGTCGAGGGCGTCGATGTCGGAGTGGAGGTACTCCACGCGCAGGCCCGCCTCGCGCAGGTAGGCGGCGAGGTCCTCGGCGGTGCGCTTGGTGAGGGCGGTGACGAGGACGCGGTCCCCGCGCTCGGCGGCGGCGCGGATCTCCTCCATCACGTCGTCGATCTGCCCGGCGAGCGGGCGGACCTCGACGGGCGGGTCGAGCAGGCCCGTCGGGCGGACGACCTGCTCGACGACGCGGCTCGCGTGCGCCTTCTCGTAGGGGCCGGGCGTGGCGGAGGCGAAGAGGACCTGGCCGAGCTTGGCCTCGAACTCCTCGAAGGAGAGCGGGCGGTTGTCGCGCGCGGAGGGGAGGCGGAAGCCGTTGTCGACGAGGATCGTCTTGCGCGCGCGGTCGCCGTGGAACATCGCCTGCACCTGCGGGAGCGTGGCGTGCGACTCGTCGATGATCGTGAGGAACGGCTTCGGGAAGTAGTCGATCAGGCACTCGCCGGGCGTGCCGCGCGGGCGGCCGGAGAGGGGCTGGGAGTAGTTCTCGATGCCGGTGCAGTAGCCGATCTCGCGGATCATCGCGAGGTCGTACTCCGTGCGCTGCTGCAGGCGCTGCGCCTCCAGCAGCTTCCCGTTCGCGTTGAACCACGCGACGCGCTCGCGCATCTCGGCCTCGATCGCGGCGAGGCCGGCCTCGATCTTCTCCTGCGGGAGGACGTAGTTGCGCGCGGGGGCGACGATCGTGCGGTCGAGGCGGCGCAGCGTGCGGCCGGAGACGGGGTCGAACTCGGAGAGCTCCTCCACCTCGTCGCCGAAGAGGCCGATGCGGTAGGCGACCTTGTCGTTCCAGGCGGGGAAGACGTCGACCGTGTCGCCGCGGACTCGGAACGAGCCGGGCTTCGGGTCGAAGTCGTTGCGCTCGTAGCGGATCTCGACGAGGCGGGCGAGCATCGCGTCGCGGTCGACCTCCTGGCCGACGGCGAGGTGCAGCGTCATGCCGGCGTAGTCGTCGGAGGAGCCGATGCCGTAGATGCACGAGACCGAGGCGACGACGACGACGTCCCGGCGCTGGACGAGGGCGTTGGCGGCGGAGAGGCGGAAGCGCTCGATCTCGTCGTTGATCGCGGAGTCCTTGGCGATGTAGGTGTCCGTCTGCGGGATGTAGGCCTCGGGCTGGTAGTAGTCGTAGTAGCTGACGAAGTACTCGACGGCGTTGTCGGGGAAGAACGCCTTGAGCTCGCCGTAGAGCTGCGCGGCGAGCGTCTTGTTGTGGGAGATGACGAGGGTCGGCATCCCGAGGTCGCGGATGACGTTCGCCATCGTGAACGTCTTGCCGGAGCCGGTGACGCCCTCGAGCGTCTGCGCCTTCACGCCCGCGCGGAACCCGGCGACGAGCTTCGCGATGGCCTCGGGCTGGTCGCCGGCCGGCGCGTAGGGGGAGACGAGATGGAACGGGGAGTCGCTCATGGCCCCGGGAGGAACGAGAGGAAGCGGAGGCGGGCCTTGACGCGGCCGTTGGGGACCGGGTCGATCTCGAGCGAGACGAGGCGGTGGCCGTCGGCCGCCGCGGCGGCGAGGGCGCGCGAGAGGGCGTCGGGCTCGGCGGCGGGGCACGCGATCTCGGTCTCGCGGACGC
>CAMVRE010000143.1 GCA_947169825.1 uncultured Verrucomicrobiota bacterium
TGACCCCGCCCCCGCCCGCAATGAAACGCCTCGCCCTCCTCCTCCCCCTCCTCGCGCTCACCGCCGCGCCGGCGCGTGCCGCAGACCCCGCCACGGGCGCGCCGGTCGTGCACGCGTTGCCCTCCCGGGACGGTCTGGCCGACATCGACATGTTCGGACCGCACGGCGTGTTCGTCTCCGTCACGAACGGCGTCGTCGACGCCGGAACGAAGCCGCCCGACGACGACGACGACCTGAGCTACTGGTTCAACTGCACCTACGACGACAAGACCCTTACGGTCTGGGCGGCAGTCCTCGACGACGACTTCCGCCGCGCGGACACCTGTCCGTCCAACGCGACGTCCTGCGCCGCGTGGGACGACGACGCGGTCGAGATCTTCGTCGACGGCGAGTGCGCGCGCCTGCCCGACAGCCGCGCGGACGGCGGCGTCCACCTCCGGCACGGCGGCGAATTCGCCATCGTCGCCAACGGCGCCGCGAACAGCGACTTCTCAGGTTATCCGAACACGTTCTTCCGGATCGACCCGGAACGGTTCGACGAGAAGACGCTGGCGGCCCTGAAGGCCCTGGGAGAATCCACGAACGCCTGGTGGTCCGGCTGCGCGATGCCGTTCCCCGCCGGACCGGGGCGCCCGGCCGATTCGTCCCCGCTCACGCTCTACATCTTCCACGTTCCCTGGTCCGCGATGGGCCGGACGAACAGGCCCGACCGTATCGGCTTCAACATCGGCGTGCAGGACGACGACGGCGGAGGGCGCCGCAACCACGCGCTCTACTGGACGGGCAACCCCAAGCGCCCGTTCTCCGACGAAAGCGCGTTCGGGATCCTCGTCTTCGATCCCCACGCGGAGCCCGCCGCGCCCGAGCCTCACGCGCCCGCCGCGGAGGGTGTGAAGGAGCCCGCCCCGTGAACCTTCTTGCCCGCGAGCGGCGAAGCCGCGACACCCGGCCGCAGCCGGCGTGGCGGCACCCCGCCACGCCGTGCAAGGCCGCCCAACCCCCGCCCCCGCCCGCAATGAAACGCCTCTTCCTCCTCCCCCGGCACGCGGCTTTGCGCATTCGCCCTTGACACCGAACCGAAAGACTGCAAGAATAACGTCGCTTTCCAAATCCGTAGAAATCTACGGATATTGAAATCGGGAGAATATGGGCAAATGATCATCCAACGCACGCGCTACCTCGACCGCCTCGCCAAACTGGAGGGGAACGGGCTCGTGAAGATCGTCACCGGCATCCGCCGTTGCGGCAAGAGCTTCCTGCTCTTCACGCTGTTCCGCGACGTGCTGCGCAGGAAGGGGGTGGACGACGCGCACGTCGTCGCCGTCCAGCTCGACGACGACGATGCCGCGCCGCTCCGCACGCCGCGGGCGCTTTCCGCGTGGATCAAGGCGCGGCTTCCGTCCGATGGTCGGCCGACCTACGTTCTCGTCGACGAAATCCAGATGTGCAAGCCGCCCGAGGAGGAGAAGGACAGGCCCGGCTGCGTCACGTTCCACGACGTCCTCGCCTCGCTGATGAAGAAGCCGGGCGTCGACGTCTATGTCACGGGATCGAATTCCGAAATGCTCTCGAAGGACGTCGCATCCTCCTTCCGCGACCGCGGGATCGAGGTCCGCGTCCGGCCGCTCTGCTTCGCGGAATACCTCGAGGCGAGCGGACGGGAGAAGGCGGAGGCCTGGGAGAACTACCTGCTCTGGGGCGGGATGCCGCTCGCCGTGCTGGCGCCGGACGACGCCGAGCGCGCGGCCTACCTCCGGTCGCTCTTCGAGCGGATCTACCTCCGGGACATTGTCGAGCGGTATTCCCTGTCCGACGACGGCCGCGCGATGGAGGCGCTCGTGGACGTGCTCGCTTCCGGCGTCGGCTCCCTCACGAACCCCTACCGGCTGGCCGACGCGCTGGAGTCCGCCCGGGGCGTCCGCCTCAGCCGCCCGACCGTGGCCGCCTATGTCGAGCACCTGACCGACTCCTTCCTCTTCGAAAAGGCGGACCGGTGGGACGTCAAGGGCAAGCGCTACCTCTCGTCTCCCTCCAAATACTACGCGACCGACCTCGGGCTCCGCAACGCGCGCCTCAACTTCCGCCAGCACGAACGCTCGCACCTGATGGAGAACGCCATCTACGAAGAGCTCGTCCTGCGCGGCTGCAACGTGGACGTCGGCGTCGTGGAAACGGTCGTCAAGGACAAGAACGGCAAGTCCGTCCGCTCGAACACGGAAATCGATTTCGTCGTGAACACGGGGACGCGCAAGGTCTACGTCCAGTCGGCATTCGCCATCCCGGACGAGGCCAAGCGCGAGCAGGAGACCTTCTCGCTGCGCCACACCGGCGACTTCTTCCGCAAGATCGTCGTGACCGACGGCTTCCAGCGCCCCCTCGCCGGCGAAGACGGCATCGTCACCGTCGGCGTCGTCCCCTTCCTCCTCGACCCCGGCATCCTCCTCGGCTCCTAGCCCCCTTGTCCGCTCCGCGCGGGCGCGGCAAAGCCGCCGCCCACCACTTCCTCCTTCCGCCCCCGAAAGCACAACGCCCATGAAACGCCTCGCCCTCCTCCTCCCCCTCCTCGCGTTCGTGAAAGGAACGAAAACATGGACTGCAAACAACTCGTCGAAACATTGACGCGCCTTGGCCTGCAACGGGACGAATACTTCATTTCCGGTTTCTGCATCGGCCAGCCGAGCGAAGACCGGCTATGCCTGGTCCGGACGAAGAACAATCCCTATCGGACGGCGGTTTGGAAATTCTTCTACGTCGAACGGGGGGAACAGGTCGCCGTGTGCTATTTCCGAACCGAAGCCGCCGCCGTCGGCTGGTTCGCCCGCATGATGCTGAGCAACTACACTCCGTTCGCATCGAGTCCCGTCGACATTGCCCTGAACGTGTTTTTCCACGTCTTCCTGAAATCATGGATGTCCATCGATTCGCTCGACTTCAAGTTCGACGAATCCGACACTCGCGGTCCGGCCGAAGTCTCCGGGACGTGCGGACCGTTCCGTCTGGACGTCGATTGCGCCGAGAAACGCCTGGACATCCGTTTGGCGATGAAGGGCGAGGGTGGGTTCGATGGCGTTCTCCGGACATTGATCGACAAAACCTCCCCGTCCCGTAATCCCGAGGAGGAGAGCGACGACGACAAGTACTTCTTCTTCCGCGAGTCCTTCCTTCCAGCGTATCGGCAAATCGTCGCGAAATCCGTTCCTCGGGATCGTTTCGTGACACGGGACTATTGATCTCGTCCCGAGCATCGGTCTAAACACAAGACGACAAGACAATGAACAAGACAATGAACGAGAAACTTGCCCGCGAGCGGCGAAGCCGCGACACCCGGCCGCAGCCGTCCCCCGCCTCCAACCACTAACCACTAACCACTCCCCTTGACCCCGCCCCCGCCCGCAATGAAACGCCTCGCCCTCCTCCTTCCCCTCCTCGCCCTCGCGCTTCCCGCGCTCGCGCAAGACCCCGCCACGAACACGGAGCGAACGCCATCCTATGACTGAAATCACGCAGAATCTCATCCGCTATCCACGTCCGACGCGCCTAAGCGACCCTGGCTGCGACTTCACGCCGGAGGAATGCGCCGCCATTCTCGCCGTCCCCGACGATCGCCTCGGCTGGCCCGAGCTCGGAAACATCTTCCAGGGATTCCTGCCCGCCGGGACCTACGAGGAATGCGCCTACTTCATCCCGCGTGCGGTTCGGTTCATCGACGAGCGCGGCGACTGCGCGAGCGACCTTGCCAAGAACTTCCTCGACTGGGCGGGCGAGCAACGGGCCGAGCTGGAGGCGGACGGCCTCTTCGCCCCGATTCGCGCCCATATGCAGGAGCTGCTCCGGGCGTGCCTTTCCGAATTCCGTATCCGGTTCGGCACGCGCCCCGGCCGGAACGTTCCCTCCCCGGCCGATGCGTCGCTGGTCGAGAGCCTCGTGCTCGGACTGAACGGCACGCCCCGCGGCTACGGGACCTGTCCGTTCGGGAAGGCCGCCACCCCCGTCGTCCTCGACGCCGTCGGCGGTCTCCGCGCCGCCGCCGCAGCCGCGTGGTTCGCGGAATTCTCCTCCCCGCAGTTCCTGATGGGCGACGAACTCGACGCACCGCTCTACGAAATGCTCTCGGACACCTCGAACATCGCCCGCGCTAAGGCGCTGCTCCAGGACGTCATCCTCCGCGACTCCCCCCTAGCGGACTACTGCCGCAAGGAGTCCCTTGTCTCCAAGCTCTGGGAATGACCGCCCAACCCCCGCCCCGCCGCATTCAGCATTCAGCATTCAGCATTCAGCATTGACCCCGCCCCCGCCCGCAATGAAACGCCTCGCCATCCTCCTCCCCCTCCTCGCCCTCGCCGTCCTTTGCAAAAGCGGCGGGATCCATCCGGATTTCGGACTTTTCGCCGGTTTTCCGGTGATGGCATAAACGGCGAGCGAACCGGAGACTGCGATGAATACTGAAGACATAATAGTAATGATGGTTTTTTACGTATTTGTCTTTTATGCGCTCATGCTATTCATCATGTCCATCCGCCGAGGTGAAATACTATTTGAACAAGGGAAGGGAACTCGTGTTAGCGATGGGGCGTCATTCATTCGCTGGTTGATTTACCACGGAACTATCATCGGAATATTATTACTGGTTCTTTTTGGCGCCACATATTCCGACGTTGTCAGTCATAGGAGTTCCAATGAAGAAGTCAAGTTAAAAGTCGATGAGAATCCGGGATCGAAATCACAGACGATAACACCATCCGATTGAGAACGTTGAGATTCCGCTGGCAACATTCATCCCCGCACCCCTCCACGCCGCACTCAGCATTCAGCATTCAGCATTGACCCCGCCCCCGCCACGCTCCGCCACTTTTCCCTTTACCCTTTCAACTTTAAACTCCTTCAACCTCTTCAACCCCTTCAACCTATGGAGCCCATGAAATCCCCTCCCCGCCGACGCGCAAGGCGGCTTGCCGCCCTTGCGCTGGCGGCGCTGCTCGCCTTCGCCGCGTGGTCGCTGCGCAACCCCGTGCGGACGCTGCTCTCGCTGCGGCGGCCCGACCCGGACGCCGCCTGCTGGACGCTCGACGTGCACGGCGACTACCGCCTCGACCGCGTGCTCGCCCGCGGCGCGCGGAACGAGCGCGAGCTGCTGGAGGCCGTCCGGGCCGAATTCGCGCCGCTGCTCCCGCGCGCGGCGCTGCCGCCGCTGCCGGACTTCGGGTGCAGCACGTTCGTCGCGCGGACGCCGGACGGCCGCGCGCTCTTCGGCCGCAACTTCGACCTCGAGCCGCGCACGCCGCCGCTCGTCGTCCGCACCCGCCCGCGCGGCGGCTACGCGTCCGTCTCGACCACCGGGCTGCTCTTCCTCGGCTTCCCGGACGGCGCCGTCCCCTCGCCGCTCCCGCGCCGCCTCGCCCTGCTCGCCGCACCGTTCGTCCCCGTGGACGGCGTCAACGAGAAGGGCCTCGCCGCCGCCGTGCTGATGCTCCCCGGCGAGCGCCCGCCCGAGCCGCACACCGGCCGGACGCCGATCCAGACGACGCTCGCCGTGCGCCTGGTCCTCGACCGCGCCGCGACGGTGGACGAGGCGCTCGCCCTCCTCGGCCGCTACGAGATGCACCACGCGATCGGCTCCGCCTTCCACCTCCACCTCGCGGACGCCACCGGCGCCTCCGCGGTCGTCGAATGGGACGGCCCCGGCGGCGCGCCGCGCGCCGTCCGGCCCGCCGCCCCCGCCGCGCCGGGCGCGTTCGCGCACCAGTGCTGCACCAACTTCCGCCTCGCGGACGGCGCCGAATCCGCCGTGGCCGACGATCCCGCGCGCATCGGCGCCGACCGCTTCGCCGCGCTCGAGGCGGCGCTCGCCCCCGCGGGCGGCGTCCTGCCCGACGCGGACGCAGCGGCCGACCTCCTCGAGGCCGTGTCCCACCGGCGCGACGACTGGGGGCCGGAGGGCGAAGCCATCGTCGCCACGCAGTGGTCCGCCGTCTTCGACCTCGCCGCGCCCGCCGTCACGCTGTGGCCCGACTGCGACCGCCCCCGCGCCCGCCGCTTCCGCGTCACGCGGAGCGGCGCTTTCCACGCGGAGGATGAATCTCACGCGGAGAGCGCAGAGGACGCAGA
>CAMVRE010000144.1 GCA_947169825.1 uncultured Verrucomicrobiota bacterium
GCTCATCGCGGAGCACTCGATGTGCCAGCCGGGGCGGCCGGGGCCCCAGGGGGAGTCCCACTTCACGTCGCCGTCGTTCTCGTCCCACGCCTTCCAGAGCGCGAAGTCGCCGACGTCGTCCTTGGCGTACTCGTCGTTGGAGATGCGGACCGAGGCGCGCATGCCGGAGCGGTCGAGGTGCGCGAGCTTGCCGTAGTCCGGGTCCTTCGCGACGGAGAAGTAGACCGACCTGTCGGGCGCCTGGTAGGCGACGCCGCTCTCGAAGAGCTTCCCGATGAGGGCGATCATCTCCGGGACGTGGTCCGTCGCGGCCGGGTAGACCGTGGCGCGCTCGATGCCGAGCGTGTCGAGGTCCTCGAAGAACGCCTTCTTGTAGGTCGCGGTGTAGTCGCGCAGCGGGACGCCGGCCTCGCGCGAGCCCCGGATCGTCTTGTCGTCCACGTCCGTGAGGTTCATGACGTGGGTGACCTTCAGCCCGGCGTATTCGAGCGTGCGGCGCAGCAGGTCCTCGAACATGTAGGCGCGGAAGTTGCCGATGTGCGCGAAGTTGTAGACCGTGGGGCCGCAGGTATACATCCGGACCGTGCCGGGGACGAGCGGCTCCAGCGGTTCGACGCGGCGGGTGAGCGAGTTGTAGAACTTCGGTTGCATGACGGCGCGGATTCTAGCAGAACGGGCCCCGCGGGGCAAATCGGCTTTCCCTGCCGCGGGCGTTCTGGTATTCTCTCCCGCAACCGCCGTCCCGCGGCTTTCGAACTCCGACCCTCGACCATGAAGACCTGGCTCCTCCAATCCGCCGATCCGTCCTTCTTCGTCCAGCCCTACCACGCGAGCCGCCCCGGCGCGGCGTTCGACGGCGCCCCGTTCACGGTCGCCGGCCGGCGCGTGAAGTGCGCGTCCGGCTACGGCTCGCACGCGCCCGGCTACGTCGACCTCGATCTCGAGGGAACCGGCGCGCGCGTCCTGCGCGGACGCGTCGCGATCGACGACGAATGGTCCCAGCAGAAGGGCGCCGCGACGCTCGCCGTGGTCGAACACGGTTCGGCCGCCGAGGTGTGGCGCTCCCCGCTGTTCGCCAACGGGGAAAAACCGCTTTCCTTCCGGGTGCCGCTCGCGGGCCTGCGCCGCATCCGGCTTCGCTGGGATCCGGGTCCGGCGGGGCCGGACGGCGCCCACGTGGACCTGATCGACGTGGCGATCGACCACGAGGGGCCGCGCGCGCCGCGCGCGTTCTGGGAGGCGCCGGCGGACTTCGGTTCGCTCCGCGTCGCCTGGCCGTTCGACGCGCTCGAGAAGGGCAGGCCCGTTTCGCAGCTCGCCCTCGCGGGCGCGCGGCCGACGGCGACGGCCCCGCGCCTCGACCTGGTTCCGACGTTCCCGCCGACGGACGGCGTCGCCGGCCGGCACCGCCCGCTCTCGCTCTACGTGATCCAGGCGAACGGCGCGCACACGTGTCGCCTCGTCTTCGACCGCCTGGAGGAACGCCTGCTCCCGAACGGCGACCTGGAGCGCTCGGTCTTCCTCGCGGACCCGGACTACCCGGTCGAGGTGGAGCAGCGCATCACGGTCTACGCGGGGAAGAACCTCTGGCGCCTGCAGCGCGCGATCCGCAACCGCGGCGGGAAGCCCGTCACGCTCGTATGGCGCGACGCGGGGTTCGTGCAGCTCCCCTCCGGCAAGCCCGTGCTGCGCACGTTCAGCGGCGCGTGGGGGCGCGAAAAGACCGAATTCGACGAAGGCCCGCTCCCGCACGGGACGCTCGAGCTTTCGTCCACCAACACCGGCCACAACTCGCAGGGCGACTACCCGGGCCTCTTCCTCGGATGGGACGGCCCCATCGCCGAGGAGCGCGGCCGCGTGGCGGGCGCGTGGCTCGGCCGCGACGGCAACTGGTCGCTGCGGGCGATGCGCCTCGGCGGCGACGCGGTCGCCGTCGCCGGCGGCTCCTTCCCCGAGCCGCGGCAGCTCGCGCCGGGCGGGACGTTCGAGACGCCGTTCCTCCTCCTGGCGTGGTCGGACCGCGGCCTCGGGCCCGTCACGCGCGCCTTCCAGTGGTGGTGCCTCTCGCGCGGCGGCGTGATGAACCCCGCCACGACGCGGCGCGTCGTGCTCAACAGCTGGGAGGGCGTCTGGTTCACGTTCGACGAGGAGAAGCTCCTGCAGATGATCCGCAACGCCGCGAAGCTCGGCGTCGAGCTCTTCGTCCTCGACGACGGCTGGTTCGGCAACGGGCGCTACGCCCGCGACGACGACCGCCGGGGCCTCGGCGACTGGCAGGTCAACCGGAAGAAGCTTCCGCACGGCTTCAAGCCGCTGATCGAGGAGTGCCGCACGTGCGGCATCGACTTCGGCCTGTGGTTCGAGCCGGAGATGGTGAACAAGACGAGCCGTCTCTTCGAGGCCCACCCCGACTGGATCCTGCGCGAAGACGGGCGCGTTCCGACGCCCGGCCGCGGCGGCGACCAGCTCATGCTCGACCTCTCGAATCCCGAGGTCGAGGAATTCGTCTACCACGCCGTCGCCGACGTCCTGGCCGCGAACCCCGGCATCTCCTACGTCAAGTGGGACCACAACATGCACGGGCGCAACCAGGGCGCGCCGCGCCTTGGCGCGAACCAGGGCGCGCTCTCCGACCTCTACGACGAGGCGTTCCAGCGCATCGCCGCGCGCCTGCGGAAAAACTTCCCGGGCGTCGCCTTCCAGCTCTGCGCGAGCGGCGGCGGCCGCGCCGACGCCGCGTCGATGCGGAACTTCGAGGAGTTCTGGGGAAGCGACGAGACGCGCGCCCTGCCGCGCATCCCGATCCAGTGGGGCGCGCTGCACTTCCACCCGCCGTGCGCGCTCGCCTCGCACGTCGCGCGCGGCGGCGCGTGGGGGATGAAGACGCGCGTCGACGTCGCGATGGCCGGCCGCCTCGGCGTCGAGCTCAACCCCGCCGACTTCGGCGAGAGGGACCTGGAGGACATCCGCCGCGGCATCGCCGCCTACAAGGAGCTCCGGCCGATCCTGCACGCCGCCGAAGTCTACCGCGGGCGCAATCCGCATTTCTCGAAGACGACCGAGCTGACCTACGTCCTGCCCGACAAGACGCAGGCCGTCCTCCTCGCCTACGACACGGAGGAGAGGGCGCACGCGCAGCGCATCCGTCCGTCCGGCCTCTCGCCGCGCCGCGTCTACGAGTGGACCGAGGCGAACCCCGGCGCCGTCCCGCGCCTCGCGCCCGGCCGCGCCACCGGCAGGGCGCTCATGGAGCGCGGCATCCGCGTCGCTTTCCCGGCGGGCGTCTCGACCGCCGTCGCGCGCCTCGTCGCGCGATAGGCGCGGATTCCGCGCGCAGAAATCGCTTGCGCCGCCGCGCGGAAACGGGCAGAATGGAGGCCGTCCGCGCGACGCCGGCCCGCAAACGGAGGAAACGCCATGAACGAGATGGAGACCGAGATCTCACAGACCATCGACGAATTCGTCTTCCGCGTGAAGACCTCCGCCGGGGGCGCGTGGGCGCGGGCCTGCGCGTTCGCGCTCGACCTCGTCCCGGTCCTCGTCTGCGCGAAGATCCTCCGGCTCGCGCTGGGAGGCCTGGCCGCGGTCGCGGGAGCGGCGCTCGCGCCCTGGGAGCGCGCGGCGCTCTGGCTGGTCGCGTTCGCGGCCGCGTTCTGGGGCTGGGAGACCGCCTGGGGCGCCTCGCGGTTCCAGGCGACGCCGGGCAAGCTCGCGCACGGGCTCCGCATCGTTACGGCGGACAAGGGCATCCGCCTCGACTTCGCCCGCGCCTCGAAGCGGGCCTTCGCCAAGCTCCTGCCCTCCCTCTGGATCCTCGCGCGGGCCGCCGCGCTCGTGCTCGCGCTCCACCTGCTCGGCGCCGCGTCCTCCTTCGCGCCCGGGCCGTTCGCGATTCGCTGGCTCTATCCGGCCGTGATCCTCCTTGCCTCGGTCGGGCCCTCGCTGCCCGCCTATCACGCCCCGGCGTGGCGCTACCACCGCCAATACGCGCACGACCTGCGCGCCGGCACGCTCGTGCGCGGCCCGCAGAAGATTCCCGCCCGCTCCATCGCGCTGCAGATCGCGGAGGGCGCGGCCGCCGCGATCCTCGCGATGGCCGCCATCCACCATCTGGCGTCCCGTCCGCCGGTCCCGGCCTCGTTCCTCCTGCGCGGCGAGGCGGAGGCCGCGCTCAGGGCGCAGTTCGCGAAGCAGTTCGCCAAGGCCCCGTTCCGCGTCGCGGGCGTCCGCGTCCGCTCCGCCGCGGACGGCGGGGGAGGCGCGATCGGCGCCATCTTCGTCGCGACCAACCTCGAGGGGACGGTCCGGATCTTCCGGTCGCACGAGTCGGCCGACCTCCCGATCCGAGCCACGGCGGATCGCGACGGCATCGCCGGCGCCCTTGACGAGGAGGCCGGCGCCTCGCGAATCCTCACCGCGTTCCTCGCCGAGCGCGCAAAGTCGGAGCCCGAACCGACTCCCGAGACGAAGAAGCCCGAAGCCGCGGCCGCGAAGCCGAAGGCCGTTCCGCCCGGCGGATCGGCGACGACGAAGGACTGGCTCCTCGTCCGGTTCCTCGGGGCGGACGCCTTCCGCTGGCCCGACGACGAGCCCGCGAAGAGCGCCCCGTGGCTGGTGGCGGCCGACTTCGAGGTGAAGAACCAGTCCGACGAGACGCGCTTCGTGGCCGACTGGGCCGCCTCCTGCACGGTCGACGGCAAGCCGGCCCGGATCCTCTGGCTCGAGTCCTTCGATCCGCTCCATGCGTCGCTCGCCCCCGGCGAGTCGCGCGAGGGCACGCTCCTTTTCGCCGCGCAGCGCCGCGCCTTCCGGATCGCGATTTCGTGGATGGACCTTTCGTTCGAGGCCTCGATCCCCGACGACGAGGACTAGGGCGGGGCCCTCGTCCCCGCGAACCGAACCGCGCGTGACTTTCGCGCGTTTCTATCGTATGATGGACCCCGTTTCCGTGCACGCCATGCTCGCACCCCGCAAGAACCTGGCCGTCGGCCATTTCTACAACGCCCCCTTCCAGGAGGCGTGCGCGCCCTTCCTGCCGCGCATCGCCGAGGTCTTCTTCGCCTGGCCCGGCGTGCTTTCGTGCCGCCCCGCGCCGACGTTCACGCCCGAGGTGCGCGAACGGCTCCTCGGCGACCTGCGGTGGGCGCGCGCGAACGGCCTGCGGCTCGACACGCTCTTCAACGCGAACTGCTACGGCGACGAGGCGATCTCGCCCGAGCTCGCGGACTTCGTCTCGAAGGTCCTGCGCGAGATGGACGCCGAGGGGCTCTTCCCGGATGTCGTCACCACGACCTCGCCGTTCGTCGCGCGCGTCCTCCGGGTCCGCTTCCCCGGCGTGCGCGTCCGCGCGTCCGTGAACATGCGGATGCACGGCACGATCGGCTTCGACTACGCGTCCGACCTCTTCGACGAGTTCTACCTCTCGCGCGAGCGCCAGCGCGACCTGCGCTACGCGCGCCGCGCCGCCGAATGGGCGCGCGAGCGCGGCAAGGTCGTCGGCATGCAGGTCAACAGCGGCTGCCTGCGCGAGTGCCCGTTCCAGACGTTCCACGACAACCTCCACGGCCACGGCGACGGCCGCCGGCCGAAGGACGTCGAGACGGCGAAGGCGTTCGACTTCTCGTTCTTCCGCTGCAAGACGCACTACGCCCGGGGCGGCGACGCGCTCGAGGACTTCCTGCGCGCGACGTGGATCCGCCCGGAGGACGTCCCGCTCTGGGAGGAGGCCGGCATCTCGCTCTTCAAGGTCGCCATCCGCCGCCACCCGAGCCCCGTCGAGACGCTGCGCGCCTACGCGGAGTACTCGTTCGACGGCAATCTCGTCTCGCTCATGGACCCGGACCACTCCGCCGCCTTCGCGCCGCGGATCGTGGACAACAGGCGCTTCCCGGCGGACTGGGCGACGAGCGGCATCGGCGGGCTCTGCGCCGGCGACTGCACGCATTGCGGCCGCTGCTCGGAGGTCTTCCGCCGCGTGTGCGTCGAGCCCGGCGCCCGATAGCTACCGGGACCGGTCCGACGGCCTGGCGGAGCTCCGGTCCTCGATCATCGTGCCGCGCCAGCCGAGCTTGGTGCGCAGGGGCGCGAAGGGGTCGGCGTCGGGCA
>CAMVRE010000145.1 GCA_947169825.1 uncultured Verrucomicrobiota bacterium
CCCTCGGAGGGGGGCGGACTGGCGAGAGGACTACTCATGCAGCTCCAGTCGGAAGAAGGCGGCGGGGGAATCCGCCGTGGCAGGGTCCTGCGCGCGCAGCAGCGGGCGGCCGAGCGCGTTGGTGCCGGTCCAGAGCGGAATCGAGACGGACCAGGCGGAGGCCGCGAGGTTCGTGGACGCGCGCAGGCGGACGAGGTCGCTTGCCAGCGGCGCGAGCGGGGCGGCGAGCGTGCGCGTGGCGGGGTCGAAGCCTTCGATGGCCCAGGCGGCCGGCGCGGGTGCGTCCGGCGCGAGCCCCAGAGCGGCGTTCACAAGCGCGGTCTCGCCGTTGGCGCAGACGGTCGACTTCGTCACGCCCGGGCGCTCCGAGAAGGGGAAGTGCGCGTCGACCCAGTTGCGGAAGGACGGCGCGGGCGCGACGTCGGAGACGGCGTCCACGGAAATCTCTCCGCCGGGCTCCAGGGACGTGATCCGCACGAAGCGGATGTATTTGCGGCCCTGCTCGTCGCGCGGCAGGTCGAGGCCGCCGATGTCGAATCCAGTGCCGCCGGCGGAACCATCGTAGCGGCGGCAGATTTCGGCGAGCGTGAGGCCCTTGCACGCCTCAAGGTCGAAGGCGGGGTCCACGGGGCGCGTGGCGTCGGCCGGAGCGCCCCACCACCCGTTTTCGAACGACGTGCCGGCAAAGATTTCCGGATCGGGGCTCTCCGGATCGTAGCGATAGCCGAGCGTCGGGGCGAACGCCTTCTCGCCGGAGAGTCCCGTCCCGGCGTCGAACCACGTTTCGCCGTCGGCGCTCGCCTCCACGCGCGCCGCCGGAGCGTACATCGTGTCCGCCAGCGGGGAGACGGACGCCGGATCGGACGTCGAGTAGTAGCCGCCCCGGATCGTGAGGAACCGGTAGGAGAAGACGATGAAGTCGAGGCCGAACGGATTGCGGGGATCGTCCGCGACCGGGTGGTCGAACTCCAGCGTGATCGAGCCTCCGACATCCTTGTCCGTGGCCGTGGCGAGCTTGACGATCCGATCCGTCTCCCAGGCGACATCCCCCGGCGTGGCGGGGTGGACGGGAATGTCGTTGTAGCCGGACACGGTGCGCGCCGGCGCGCCGAGCGCGACGACGGGATCGGACGAGAGGCCGTCCCACCCCGTGTAGGCCGCGACGTCCGCCGCGACGACGCGCCAGGCGTAGGGCGACTCGGCGGCGGCGGGCTCCGCGACGGGCTCGGAGGATTCCCAGGTCTGCCAGTTCGTGTGCTTGAAGCAATACCAGCCGCCGGGCGCCGCGAGGTCGAGATCGACCCCGCTTCCGTAGGTCCACGCGGCGGACGCGAAGTCCGAGCCCGTTCCGGGCGACTGGGCCCAGTAGAAGGGGCCGACGTAGCCGCCGGCGAGAGCGCCCGGGACCGAGGCCGTTCCCGACGCCGGGTCGAACGCGGCGGCGACGTCCGCGAGGTCGTAGCCGAAGCCGTCGACGGACGTTCCCCACGACGATTGCGAGGAGGCGTAGTGCAGGCGCGGATCCTCGCGGGCGATGTCGGAGATCGCGCGGGCCATCGCGGGCGCGGCACCGTTCCAGCGGTAGCCCCAGGCGAGGGACGAAGGCTCGTCCGGGACGTTCCAGTCGATCACGACGACCATGCGGTTCGTCCCCTCGCCGACCCAGAAGTGGACGTCGTCGAAGGAGAAGCCGAGCGCCAGGCACGGCAGGAGGGCCGCGGCGAGCGCGGCGGCGCGGAGGGAGGTCTTCATTGGTTTCCGTTGCGACCAGCGGGCGAAGGGGCGGGGGAGGGCGGGGTTGCCTTCTTGCCCTTCCCCCCGGCACGTCTTCCGGCTCGCCCCCTGGAGGCTCCGGCCAGGCCTTCCCCCTCGCGAGGCGGAGAACCTCGTCCGGGGTGGCGCGACGGCCGTCGCATGCGGAAGCTCACGGTTGCGCAACAGCTCCCGAATCGCACGGGATTCCGTTTGCCTCGGGGCGGAACCCCTCCGTCGTGGCTTGAGCGGCCGGATTCTACGCGAACGCGCGTTCCGCCGCAAGCGGGGATCAGCGGTGGGCGACGAGCAAACCGGAAGGCGGGACGGGGAGGTCGAGGATCGCGGCCGAGCGCGGAAGGCGGGATGCGCAAGGGACCCTGCGGCCGGTGCAGTCGTAGAGTTCGAGCGAGCGGGGAGGGGAGGGGAACCGGACGACGAGCCCCTCGGCGGCGGTGGCGTTCGCGACGTAGCCGGTCGCGGCGCCGTCCTGGAGGGCGTCGGCGACGGCGCCGCTCTGGTAGACGGCCGTGACCGTCTCCTTCGCGCCCGCGGCGGCGACGACCGGATACGCGGCCTCGGGGTGCAGCGGGCGGAACGGCGCGCCGAGGAGCGTCGCGCGGTGCGCGTTCCAGAAGCGCAGCCAGAACCGCAGCATCGCGCGGTGGCGCGGCGGCAGCTCCGCGAGGCGCACCGAGACCTGCGGGACGGCGAAGAGCGTGGCGAGGAGCTGCAGCGCGGCGTCCTCGGCGCTCGCGCCGAGGTCCCACTCCAGCATGTCGCCGTGGACGGGCGTCGCGCCGGAGGTGAGGCGCAGGTCGACGGTCTTGATGCGGTTCGTCGCGATGCACGACGGGCAGTCCGACGCGCGCATCATGCTCCCGAACGGACGGATCGCCGGGCCGACGTAGCCCTGCCGGAACTCGACGAGCGCGTCCGGGTTCGCGGCGCGGATCGCGGCGGAAACCTCCTCCATCAGCGCCACGACCGCCCGCGGCACGCTCACGAAATCCCGTCCTTCGGCCGGAATTTCGGGTTCGAAGGCCCGAGGGTTCGAACGTTCGGCGGCCTCCTGCGGGAGGTTCGGCGCGATCAGCGCGCCGGGGGCGTTTGCCGGCGCCGAGGCGCGCAGCTCGAAGGAGTCGATGAAGTCGAGCTTGAGGGCGTCGAGCTCCCACTCGCGCGTCGCGCGGCCAACGAGCGACGCGAGGTGCGCGCGGACCTCCGGGAAGCGCGGGTCGAGGATGCCCCATTCGGCCGAGCCGCCGCGGCGGATCCAGAGCGTCCTGTCGTGCCACTTCCGCCAGGCCGCGGCGTGGCGGCTCACGAACGGCAGCGCGAACCAGAGCCCGAAGGCGAGCCCCTCGGCCCGCACGGCGCGGGAGACGGCGCGCATGTCCGGGAACTTCCGCGGATCGGGCGTCCAGTCGCCGAAGCGCGCCTCCGCCATCCACCCGCCGGGGACCTCCGGGCGGCTTTTCATCCAGCCCGCGTCAAGCAGCAGCCCGCGCATGCCGAGCCTCCGCGACGCGCGCGCCTCCGCGACGACGGCGTCCGCGGTGACGTTCTGGTGGTAGGAGTACCAGGTGGAGTACCACGGTCGCCGGGCCGCCTCCGGCGGCTCGGCGGAGTGACGAGTGACGAGTGACGAGTGACGAGCGGCGGAGGCGGCGAGCTGGGCGGAGGCGAAGCCGTCCGTCCAGTCTGCCGCCTCCGCGAGGGCCGTTGCGAAGGGGCGGAGGCGGGTGTCGAGGCGGATGCGGACGGAGTAGCGGGAGAGGGCGTCCTCGGGCTCGGTGAAGAAGGCGACCTCGAGCTCCTCGTCGGCGCGGAACTCGTCGACGACGCCGCGGATGGCGACGCGGCGGACGCATTCGGAGACGGCGAGGACGAGGCGCGCGGCGCCGTCGGGGCCGACGTTGGCGTAGAGCGGCAGGTCGCGCGCGGCGTTGGCGCCGACGCGGGCCTGGGTCCAGGGGAGCGGCATCTCGAAGTGGACGTGCTGGGGCGTCCAGCAGGCGACTGCGCCGCGGACGGGCGCGTGCAGCGCGAGCGCGACGCGCGGCGGCGCGTGCGGTGCGCCGTCCCCGGTCTCGAGCGAGAGGACGATCTCCTCGAGCCCCTCCTCCGGCCGCACCGACGCGAGCGACGCGCGCCACGGCCCTCCCTCGGGAATCCCCGCGAGCGCCGCCGGCCCGAGGATCGTCTCGAGCATCTTTGGCGTTTCGTCTTCCATGGGGGGAAGTCTAGCACATCGCGCACGCGCGAGCAACGCGTGGCTCATTGACGATTTCGCTTGGAATGCGGGGCGGATTCTGGTAGACTAGGCGGCAATTCAACCACGGCGGGGATACCGCCACAACGAAGACAAGGAAAAACAAACATGAAGAAGTTTCTCGCGATCGCCCTCGTTGCGGCGATCTTCATGGCGGCCCCGGCCGCCAAGGCGGAGGCCGCCCCCGGTCGCGGCGGCGTCGTCGGCGGCATCGTCGGCTGCTGCTTCGGCATCCGTACCGCGGCGGCCTACAACGAAGGCAAGTCGATCAACATCCGCGAGTGGCTCCAGCTCATCTGGGTCGGCTACGTCTGGGCCGGTCTCGAGGGCTACAGCGGCGTCACGACCAGCGACCTGCAGAAGGCCGAGCCCGCCTACTTCTAGGCCGTGCCGGCTCTTGCATCCCACGCGCCGGGGCGGACCCTGCGGTCCGCCGCCGGCGCTTTCCTTCTCCTCGCCGCGTACGCCGCGGCCGAGGGGGCGGGCGCACCCGTTCCGGCCGAGCTGTCCGTTCCCGCGACGAACATCCTTGCCGCCGTCTCCGCGCGCTACGCCGCCGTGACGAACCTCTCGTGCACCGTGCGCCGGGAAACGCGGACGGGCGGTTCGTCGGCCGGAGAGACCGTCTCGCGCGTCGTCTGGGCGCGCGGCGGCCGGCTCAACGTCCAGGCGCTCGCGCCCGCGGAGAAGCGCACGGTCATCGACGGCGTCTCGGTCTGGAGCGCCGCGAAGGGCGACAAGCCCTCGGCCCGAGCGGTCGCCGAACAGAACCCGGTGCAGGCCGCGAACCTCTTCTCCGTTCCCGCCTCGCCGGAGGAGCGCCTCGCCCCGCTGGACCCCGCCACGGCGTCGGAGATCGTCCCGCCGGCCGCTCCCTTCGCGCGGCAGATCGCGCTTCGCCCGCGATCGGCGCCGGCGGAGGCCGCCGCCGCCGCAACGGTCGTCTCGTTCGATGCCGAGGGGCGCGTCGTCCGGCTGGAGGCGTTCGCCGACGAATCGCGCACGGCGCTTCTGGCGACCCTATCCTTCGAATCCCCCGTCGAGGCCGTTTCCGGCGCGTGGCTGTTCGGCCGGGAGGTGTTCGAGACCGCGATCGACGGCCGCCCGGTCCGGACCGTCTCGCGCTTCGACCGTCTCCGCGTGAACGAGGAGCTCCCTCCGTCGGTCTTCGACCCGAAGGCGTTCTTCTAGCGTCCGTCCTGCGCGCCGTTTGACGCGCCGGCGGGTTCTGTGCCATACTGCGACCTGTCCGCGTGCTCGCGCACGGACGCCTGCCGAAACCACACGAACCCGAATCCGACAAGATGAAAACACCCGCAATCCTCGCGGTCGCCTGCACCGCCGTTCTCGCCGCGGGCTGCATCAGCGCGCCGTTCAAGCCGCCGATGGGCCTCTACTCCGAAGTCTCGGCCCCGCTTTCGACGGAAGGTCCGATCCAGATCGGGCCGAAGTCCGGCGAAGCCACGGAGAAGACCATCCTGGGCCTCGTCGCCACCGGAGACTGCTCGATCCAGGCGGCCGCGAAGAACGGCGGCCTGAAGAAGATCAACCACGTCGACTACCGGTACAAGAACATTCTCGGCATCGTCCAGGAAACCACCGTCGTCGTCTACGGAGAGTGACATGCGCAAGCTGCTGCCCGTCCTGCCGCTCCTGGCGGCGCTGTGCGGCGGTTGCGTCTCCGTCGCGAGCCAGAAGACCGTCGTGCCCCCGTCGGGGCTCTTCGCGGACTTCTCGGCTCCGCTCACCCCGATCTCGGAGCCCGTGCCCTGCGCGGACCTGAAGAGCGGTTCGGCCACGAAGGGCCTCTACGTGTGGGCCTGGCCGCTCGCCGGATTCCTCGACGCCTCCCTCGTGGACATGACGCTCCAGGAGGCGATCGAGAACGGTGGCCTCTCGAAGGTCTACTTCGCGGACTACCACCAGAACTCGTTCCTGGGGCTGGTCACGAAGTTCACCGTCACGGCCTACGGGGAATGACGCATCCCCTTCGCTCCGCGGTCTCGCTCGCCGCCGCGCTCGTCGCCGCGGCGGGCGTCGCCGCGGCGGAG
>CAMVRE010000146.1 GCA_947169825.1 uncultured Verrucomicrobiota bacterium
CGCTCGGCAACGTCAAGCTGTTCACGAGCCCCGTCCTTCCGGCGATGGAATACGGTTACGACGGATTCCACATTACCTCGACGGTGTCCGCTTCCTCCGCAGCAACCAACGCAACGATCAACGTCGAGACCAAGGTTCCGGTCGGAGCGTCCCTCGTATGCACCATTTCCGATGTCAATTCCGACGATTCGCACACCTGGACGAACACCTGGACAGAGACACAGGCAAGCACGGGAATCGAACAGACCTTCACGACCACCATCGCGGGAGACGATCTGCATCTCTGGAATGGCAAGCTCGACCCCCATCTCTACACGGTGACTTTGGAAATCTACAAGGACGGGGACCTGTACCACCGATACGAGCGTCCCTACGGGTTCCGGTACTACGAATACGTCATCGACCAAGGCGGCATCCTCCCGGAAGGCAGCTACACGGGATTCCTGCTCAACGGGCGGCCCTACAAGCTGAGGGGCGTCTGCATGCACGACGACGTGGAAGGAAAGGCCAACGCGCTCACCGACAGCGACTACGACCAGGAGTTCGCCATCATAGAGGAGCTGGGGTGCAACTTCATCCGGCTCGCGCACTACCCTCACCCGAAGGAGGTCTACGACCGGTGCGACCGGCTCGGAATCGTCGTCCAGACCGAAGTGCCTTGCGTCAACAAGCTCCAGTCGACGATGCCGGAGGAATACTACACGCACCTCGCCACGCAATACACGGACATGGTTGAGCAGCACTTCAACCACCCGTGCATTCTGTTCTGGGGGCTCAGCAACGAGACAACCACGGACGACAAGGCGTTTGCCAAGGAAAAGATCGAAGAATACTACGACCTCATCAAGAGACTGGATTCCGAACGCATGGTCGGCTATGTCATGTCTCACAGCGTCGCCGACCCCTCCGGGCAATACAACGACCCGAAGGTGGATTGGTTTGGCTGCAACATCTATGTCGGATGGTACATCGACAAAAACAGCAACAACCCTTCGTCTCGGTTGAACACGCGCTTGGCGAACACCCTGACAAAGCACAGCAAGCCGCTTGCGTTTTCGGAGTATGGATGCGGGGGGACGCAGCATTGCCACTCCGAGGACTTCAAGAACACGACAATCCCCGGCAACTTCGCAAGGCACGACATCGAGTACCAGATGTGGCTGCATGAAGGACACATCGCCGCGATCAAAACCTACCCGGACCTTCTCTTCACAAGCCAGTGGCAGCTGTTCGACATCGCGGTGTGGAACAGAAACGAGGGCTACACGGAGTGCCTTGACGGCGAAAACGCGACGACCAACGACGACCTCAAACACCTGAACAACAAGGGTCTCGTGGAACGCGACCACGTCACGAAAAAGGACACGTTCTACCTCTACAAGGCGGAATGGAATTCGGAGGACAAGTTCGTCCATATCTGCGGCAAGGACTACACGAAGACGACCGAACGCGTGATCAAGTGCTACACCAACGACGGCGACGCCCTGTCGATGTACGTTGGAAACACGCGGGTCGAGACGGTCGACGTCGTCGATCACATCGCGGAATTCACGGCGACGAACTTCCCGACCGGGGTTGAAATCAGGGTCGTGGGCTCCTCCAGGTCGGACGCGGTGACCTTCCAGTAATTCATCCGGCCCGCCGAAGCCCCCGCTCCTACCTCATCCCGCCGGCGCGCCGGAGGGCGTCGGAGAAGTTCGTCTCGACGAAGTCCTCGAAGGCGTCGACGAGGAGCCGGTTGCGGGTGGAGCGGACGAACTTGTTCGGGCCGATCGTGCCGGCGCACTGGAGCAGCGGCAGGGCGGGCCCCTCCTCGCGGACCCGGCGGGAGGGGACGAGCCCCTCGTCGACGAAGACCTGGAAGACCTCGCGCATCTGCGCGGGCGTGAACTCCCGCCGCGCCTCGACGAACGAGTTCCACGAGCGGTGCGAGATGTCCTGGGCGAAGGAATCGACGACCTGCGGGCTCGGGCCGGTCTTCAGGACGGCGGCGCCGGTGCCGTAGAGCTCGAGGCGGCACGGCCAGCGGAAGCGCAGGTCGTTCGGGGCGGGATGGTAGAGGAACGTCGCGTTGTCGAGGCCCGACTGGACGACGTCGTATTGCTTGTGCGGCAGCTTCTCCGTCGGCGCGTAGGCGCAGCCGGCCGCAGCGATCGCCGCGGCGGCGGCGATCGCCGCGAATGCTGAATGCTGAATGCTGAATGCTGAATGATACGACATCCGACGTGCTTCCTTGCGGTTTTTCGCGGATGTCCGCGCGGGGCGGCGCCCCTCGCGGACATCCTACCTCGCCTTGTAGATCTCCGCGTGGTCGAGCCCCCAGACGGGCGGCGAGAACTCGCCGGGCTTCACGCCCTTGAGCGCCGCGACCATCTGGTAGAGCTTGGCGTCGAGGCGGTCGACGAAGCTCAGGACCTCCGCCTCGGGGATCTTGGGCGGAACGGGGCTGCCGAACTCGGCTTCGCCGTGGTGCGAGAGGACGAGGTGCTGCAGCAGGAGCGCCTTCTCGCGGTCGGCGCCGGTCTCGGCGGCGGCGCGCTCGACGTTCACGACGCCGCGGACGATGTGGCCGACGAGGCGGCCGTCCACGGTGTAGCCGTCGACGAGCCCGAGCGAGCTGGTGTTCATCTCGTCGAGCTTCCCGAGGTCGTGCGCGATGACGCCGGCGAAGAGCAGGTCCTTGTCGAGGTAGCGGTAGATCTCGGCGAGCGCACGGGAAACGCGGAGCATCGTGACGGTGTGGTGCAGCAGGCCGCCGAGCGTCGCGTGGTGCATCGACTTGGCGGCGGGCGCGGTGAGCAGGCGCCCGCCCTCGCAGGCATGGTCGAGGAGCTTCCCGACGATGGCGCGGAGCGAGTCGTCGCGGAGGGAGTCGGCGGTGGCGCGGACCTCGGCGAGCATGCTCTCGGGCGTCTCGGGCGCGGCGGGGATGAAGTCGGCGGGGGCCTTGCCGTCCTCGGGCCTCGCGGGCGAGAGCGAGTCGATCCGGAGCTGGAGGTGGCCGTTGTATTCGTTGCCGAGGCCGCGGACGCGGACGACGGTGCCGACGGCGGGCGGCTCGCCGGAATAGTCCCACCACTTGGCGGGGACGGCGCCGGTGCGGTCGACGAGGGAGACGTCGAGGAACTTCTTTCCGTTCGCGGTGGCGCGCATGCCGGACTCCTTGACGAGGAGCCAGCCCTCGAAGCGCACGTTCGGGCGGATGTCGGAAACGGTCTGGGAATAGGGTTCGCCTTGCATGGCGCCGCAGTCTACCAGAACCCCGCCCGCCGCGCAACGCGCTTGCGAAGGCGGAGGGCGGCATGGTAGAATGGCCGGCGTCGCGCGCGGGCGGTCCGCGGCGCGGCGCAGGAGAAGAACGCCATGTCCGTCGAGCATCTCACCGAGCAAACCTTCGATTCCGCCGTCGCGAGCGGCGTCTGCGTCGTCGACTTCTGGGCGCCGTGGTGCGGCCCGTGCCGCATGCAGGGCCCGATCTTCGAGTCCGTCGCGGCCGAGACCGAGGGCGCGAAGTTCTTCAAGGTCAACGTCGACGAGGCGCCCGCCGTCGCCGGGCGGTTCGGCGTGCAGTCGATCCCGACGATCCTCGTCCTGAAGGACGGCGTCGAGGCCGACGTCCGCGTCGGCGTCACCGCCGCCGCCGCCCTGAAGGCGATGGTCGCCTCCGCGCGGTAGCCCCCGCCTCCTAGACGCCGATCGCGCCGGTCTTCGCGACGTTCTCCGAGAGGGGGAGCCAGTCGAGGACGTGGCGGATGCGCTCGTCCCAGTTCTCCCACGTGTGGCCGCCGGGACCCTGCTCCCAGTGCGGGTCGAGGCCGAGTGCGCGCAGATGGTCGCGGAAGCGGAGGTTGTCCTTCCAGAGGAAGTCGTCCTCGCCGCAATACTGGAAGAGCGCGGGGCGCTCCGCGGGCGGGAGCGCGGCCGCCTTCTCCGCCGCGGCGAAGAGGTCGTTCGGCGGCGCGGGCTCGTAGTCCGCGCCGAAGTCGGCGGCGTAGAGGGCGGGGTTGCCCTCGCGCAGCCAGCCGATGTCGCACACGGAGGAGAGGCCCGCGACGGCGGCGTAGCGGTCGGGGCGGTTCAGTGCGGACTTGAACGCGCCCCAGCCGCCCATCGAGAGACCGGCGACGAAGCGGCCGGCGCGCTCGCGCGAGATCGGCAGGAGCGCCTCCATGCGGGCGGGCAGCTCCTCGGTGACGTAGGCGAAGTAGCGGGAGCCGTCCGGCAGGTCGGAGTAGAACGAGCGGTCGCCGCAGGGCATGACCACGGCGAGGCGCCGCCCGTCCGCGTAGCGCTCGATCGACGTGCGGCGCATCCAGAGCGTCTGGTCGTCCGAGAGGCCGTGCAGAAGGTAGAGCGCGGGGATGGGGCGCGACCGGTCGATGCCGTCCGGAAGGACGACCTCGACCTGCGTGGCCTTGCCGAGGGATTCGGCGAGGAAGCGGAAGGTGGCGTGGGTCATGGGAGGGGTTGAAGGAGTTGAAAGGTTGAAGGGGTTGAAGGGTTGAAAGGTTGGAGGGACGAAGGAACGGGGGTGTTCAAAAACGAACGGGACGAAGCGGAGGACCGCTTCGCCCCGTAGCGTGCGCGGCGGAAATACTATTTCGTAAGGACGCCGGGAGAGAGCGTCGAGGCGTCGGCGCTGTTGAGCCAGGCGGGACCGACGGCCTGGACGTCGTAGGAGTTCTTGCCCCAGGTCCACGTGCCGTTCATCATGCGATAGCCGTTCGAGAGGTCGTAATTGAGGGAGCCGACCATTTTGCTGTCCGGAGTCTGGACCTGGAACTGCGCGTTGTAGGTGTTGTAGCCCGCGTTGGTGTCCTGGTTGACCTTGCCCGTCTGCTGGACGTTCGTGAACTTTCCGGTCATCACGATGCCGTTGTTGAGCGTGATCGTGAGGTTCTGGCCGTTCTGGGAGACCGTGAGGGCGGAGACGTCGTTCCCGGACGTGATCGTCGTATAGGTCGACGTCTTCTTCGAGTTCTCGAGGTAGTAGGAGTAGCTGATCGTGATCGACTGAGAGGAGGTCATCGCCGGCTTGATCTGAAGCGACCATGCTCCGGACGAGTAGAGGATCGTGCCGGAACCGGAAAGATCCTCCGACTGGGTTGACTGGTCCTTCCTCTTCTCCCACTGGTAGGAAACGTTGACGGCCGTCCCGCTCGGAAAGGCGCCGGAAAAGGTCAGCGTGATCGTACCGGCGGAGTAGTCGACCTTGCCCGAAGCAGAGTTGGATCCGTTGTCCATGGTTAGATTAGTCGCACCGTCGTCGCTCAGCACGTAGGAGCCCGCCTGAACTTTGACAGAGCCGGGCGTGATCGTATTGCCCGTGAGGGCGAACTTCTGGTTTTTCGAGGAAACCGTCCCAACCGTTTCGTTCTTGACGTTCACGAACTCCGCCGTGTCGTCGCCGCCGGACGCGCCGCTGTTCGGATCGGTGAAAATGAGTTTGCCTTCGCCGTTGTCATTCCACACGTAGCCGCCGGACGAGGAGGCCTGGAACGACCCGGGAACGACGTTGGAGAAGCCCGTGCTTCCGGACAGGACCTTTGCACCGGCGGAGAATGTCCCTCCCTTTTCGCCGGAAACCGAAGCGAAAGACGTATCGGTGATCTCCTCCTCCGTCTCGCTGCCAATCTGGGTCGCCGTCGTCACCGCTCGGTAGGTACCAGAGAAGTTCATGGCGTCGTAGGCGCTGCTCCACGAGTCGGATTCGGACGTGCCCGTCCATTCGCAGCCGACGAAGAGGGCGGCGAACGCGGTGGAAAGGGCGAGGAACGATTTCTTGCCGTGCATGGGTGCGGTTTCTCCGGAAGGAACGTGACGAAGTGTGAAAACGGGGCAAATTATACTCCTGCCCCGTCAGAGTTGCAACGGAAAAATTACGCTTCGCTCTTCGCTTCCCTACGTCGCCCTCGGCTTCGCGCGTCGGGTGGCCTGCGCCGTGGCGGGGTCCTCGGGCCAGACGTGCCGCGGATAGCGGCCGC
>CAMVRE010000147.1 GCA_947169825.1 uncultured Verrucomicrobiota bacterium
CGGGGCCGGTCGGGAACGCGACCGGGTCGGCGCCGACGTAGAGCGCGAGCGCGGCGAGCGCGGCCGCGCAGCCGAGCGCCCACCCGACGGCGACCGCGAGCAGCGACTCCGCCGCGACGAGCCGCGCCACCCCGCCGCGCGAAAGGCCGACCGTGCGCAGCAGCGCGAGCGTGCGGCGGTTCGCCTCGACCGCGAGCAGGAGCGAGTTGACGAGGAGCGAGAGCGCGGTGAGCACCGCCGCGACGAGCAGCAGCGGCCGCGCGTAGTCCATGCGGCGGTTCTCGTCGCCCTTGAACGCGTTCACGACCATTTCGGACGACGGACCGAGGAGGTCGGCGCCGGCGTCCGCCGGCGCCTCCCTCCAGAGCCGGAGCGTGCCTTGGTGTTCGGCGGAGAGGGCGGCGAAGGCGGCGCGGTTGGCGAAGACGGAGGGCCAGCCGGGCGGCAGCTTCGCGTCCTCGAGGTAGCCGACGAGCGTCGCGGTCATCGTGCCCTGCGTGCCGACGAACTTGAGCCTCTCGCCGAGCGGCGGCGGTTCGCCGCGGCCGAAGCGCTGGAGCGTCCCGCGCGTGCAGACGACCTCCGCGTCCGCCGCGGCGTCGTCCGGCCAGCGGCCCTCCGCGAGGCGCGTGCAGCCCCACGGGTTCTCCGCCGGCGCCGCCGCGACGACCGCCCGCATCGGCGGACCCTGCAGGACCCGCCCGCCGGGGCGGTAGTCCAAAGTGAGGGAAACCAGGTCGAGGGAAAGGTCCGGCGCCTCGGCGCCGGACCTTTCCCTCGAAGGGTTAGAAGGCGTACGTGGGGCGCCCGCACCCCACGGGCCCGCGGGCATGCCCTCGAACCGCCATGCGGCCCAGGGCGTGGCGGCCCTGCGTGCGAGGGAGGGCGCCTGCGCGGCGTTGGACGCCGCGAGCGAGAAGACGAAGACGACGGCGCCCGCGGCGGCGGCGACGCCGAGCGCGGCGCACGCGAAGCGCGCCTTGCCGCGCGCGAGGCCGCGCAGGAGCAGCGTGGACGTGACGGACATCGCGCGGCCCTCCCCTAGCGGGCGTCCCCGCCGGCGGGGCCCCACGTCTCGAGGTAGCGGCGCGAGATCTCCGCGGCGTCGTGGCCGGTGTCGAACGACTCGGCGATTGCGCCGTCCTTGAGGAAGTGGACGCGGTCCGCGGCGGCGGCGACGACGGGGTCGTGCGTGACGAGCAGGATCGCGCTCCTCTCCTCCGCGTGCAGCTCGCGCAGCAGCGCGCAGATGCCGCGCGAGGCCGCGAGGTCGAGGTTGCCGGTGGGCTCGTCGGCGAGGAGGACGTCCGGCTCCGCGAAGAGCGCGCGGGCGATGGCGACGCGCTGGCGCTCGCCGCCGGAGAGCTCCGCGGGGCGGCGCCGCTCCTTGCCGGAGAGGCCGAGGCGGGCGAGCAGGGCGGCGAGACGGGCCTCGTCCGGGCGGCCGTGGCCGAGGCGGACGGGCAGCGCGACGTTCTCCGCGACGTCGAGCGTCTCGACGAGGTTGAAGCTCTGGAAGACGACGCCGACGTGGCGGCGGCGGAAGCGCGTCGCGGCGCCGTCGGACATCGCGGTGAGGTCCGCGCCGCCGATCTCGACGCGGCCGGTGTCGGGCGCGAGCAGGCCGGCGAGCAGGTGCAGCAGCGTGGACTTGCCCGAGCCGCTCGCGCCCATCACGGCCTCGAAGGCGCCGGGGGCGAGCTCGAAGGAAAGGCCGCGGAGGACCTCGGCCCGGGCCTCGCCGGAGCCGAAGGACTTGCAAAGCGCGGTCGCGCGGACCGCGGGCGGGGTGGAGGAAGTGGAATCGTTCATGGGTTGCGTCAGGGAAATAAACGTATCCGAAAACCCGTTTGTTCGCAAGTCCCGACTTTAGAACAGGTCCCGAACTAGCACCTGTGCGAACCTCCGTATTCCAATTCCACCGTGCGTGATTTTTATCAATTTTCCGCTACCAGAGACAACAAATACATTAAAATCACGCACGGTGGAATTACACGTGCAGACCATCGGCATCCGGACTCCGACCGAGTTGCGGATTTCAAGTTTTCGGACCTTTGCGGGCGGGGACGGATTGGACGGTGATGGCTCGTTTTGTCCTTCTTTGAATGGAAATGAATCGACTTTTGAGACAGATTGTCCCATGGTTGTCGCGAAGAATCGCCCCGAGCGGTTGGCACGGGCAATGCAATAAGGGAAACGTCAACAACCAATGCCCCGCGAGGGGCGGAAAGGAAAAACACGAATGAACACGATTTTCGACATGACTCCGTGGGGACTGCTCCACGACCTGCTCAACATTGACACCGACCAGTTCAACCACGTGTGGAAGAACCTCGAGTGCCGTGCCGCCGGGCGTTTCCCGCCCGTCAACGTCTTCACGGACGATGACGCGATTCGCCTGGAGGTGCTGCTCCCCGGCCGCACGGCCAAGGATGTCGACCTCACGATCGAGGACGACGCGATCGTCCTGGCGGACCATCCCGCCGAGCCGGAGGCGAAGGACGGCAAGCCCGCCGAGAAGCGCGCGCCGGCGTGGGTCCGCAAGGTCCAGCTCCCGTTCCGCGTGGACGAAGCGAAGGCGAACGCCTCCTTCAAGGACGGCATCCTCCGCATCGGCCTTCCGAAGAAGGTCGAGACGCCGGCCCACCGCATCAAGATCGAATGCTGAAGGCTGAATGACCATCCAGACCATTCGACCATCCAGACCAACCAACCAGAAAGGACTTCACCCATGAACAACACCTGCAACTGCAACGAAAACCTCGCCACGCCCGCCGTCTACATGGCGGAGCGCCCGGAGGGGTACGACATCACCTTCGAGATTCCCGGCGCCGGCAAGAACGACGTCGACCTGCACGTGGACGGCCGCACGCTGCGCCTCCGCACGACGAAGAAGCCCGCCGAGAAGCCGGCCGGCTTCCGGGAGGCGGTGCGCGAGTTCGATCCCGACCGCAACTACGCGGTCACCGTCGACCTGCCCGAGCTGGCCGACGCCGGCACCGTGAAGGCCGCGGTCGAGAACGGCGTCCTCCGCGTCGCCGTCTCCAAGCGCCCGGAGAACCAGCCCCGCCGCATCGAGATCGGCTAGGGCCGAACCCCTATCGCTCGCGATAGGCGACGCCCCGCGCGCCGGCGGGGCGGAACTCGAGGCGGAGGTCGTCGTCTCCGCCCGAAAGCCGGAACAAGGCGCGCTCCGCGCCCGGCGTGAACTCCGGAAGTCCCGCCTCGGCGTGCCGCGGCGGGCCGGAGGTCGGCGGCGAAACGGTCGCGGCGTCGAGGCGGTCGACGAAACAGCGGCGGCGCGCGGCGTCGAGGCGGATTTCGAAATCCGCCCCCGGCGCGCGGGCGAGGAGGAGACGAACGGGCCGGCCCTCCGCGGCGCAGCGCTTCATCGACGCCGCGATGGCGCCCGCGAGAATGCGCGGCGCGGGATCGAGCGGATCGGGCGCGGCGGCGACGTCCGGGACGAATTCCGGCGAGAGCAGGCGCCTGCGCCAGGCGCGCAGCGCCTCCGCGACGGAGAAGGGAACCCCGTCGAGCGCCGCGGCGAGGGCCGCCGCGGCGCTCACGGCGCCGGCGCCTCCGGCGGCGCCGCCGGCGGGACGAACGGCGTCGCGAGCGGATCCTCCTTGGCATACCAGGGAAAGCGCTTCGGGTCGTCGCCCGGCTGCCACCGCTTCCACCGGCGGTAGGTCCAGAGCCACTGCTCCGGCCAGCGCAGGATCATGCCGCCGATGGCGTCCGCGATCGCGCGGGTGAGCGCGTCGGGCTCCATCGCGGCGGTCTCCTCCGCCGTGAACTCGCGGAAGGTGCGGATGACGACGCGATCCGTCTCCCAGTCGCGGACGCCGGCGGCGACGAGGACCGGGACGCGGAGCCGGTGCGCAAGCGTCCCGACGGCGGGCGAGAAGGCCGCGGGAAGCCCGAGAAAGTCGAGGTAGACGCCGCCGTCGCGGCCGTCGACGTGCTGGTCGAGGACCATCGCGACGACGTCGCGGGCGCGGAGCGCGCGCAGGACGCCGGTCATCGCGCCCTCGCGCGGGATGACGCGCTGCTCGCATCGGCTGCGGAAGCGGCGCATCCGGCGCGTGACGGCGCGGCTGCCGATGGGCTTGAAGACGCTCCAGAGTCGGCGCCCGCGCGAGGCGATGTAGAGTCCGCCCGTCTCCCAGCTGCCGAGGTGCGCGGTCACGAACACGCCGGGAAAGTCGCCCTCGATCCAGCGGCGGACCGTGTCGTCGCCGGCCGCGCAATGCCGCTCGAGGCGCTCCTCCGTCCGGCGCCCGAACCAGAAGTAGTCGGTGACGACGAGCGCCGCGTTCTCGAAGCTCGCGCGCAGGATGCGGCTCTTCTCCTCCGGCGTCTTCGTCCCGCCGTAGACGATGTCGAGGTTGGTCCGCGCGCAGCGGCACCATTGGAAGGGGGGCCGGCAGAGCAGCCACGCGATGAAGCGGGCAAGCCGCCTCTCGCCGCGGCGGGAAAGGAGCGGAACGAAGGCGGACCCGAGCCAGAGGAAAAGGTTCTGCGGGATCGCGGCAAGCGTGCGCCGGAGCGCCCGGCGGCGGTTCCGGCGAACCCTGGAGTCCGCCCTTCCGGCGTCTGGGGACCGTTCGTTCATCGACGCGGCGGAGTCTATCACACGGCTCCGCGATTCCGCAAGGTCCGCGAAATCGCGGATCATCGCGGATCGGATCGCGCAAGGGTTGCGCGCGCGAGGGCGGGCGTGGTAGACTCGCCGCCATGAGAACGAACGCCATTCTTCTCGCCGCGGCGCTGGCCGCCGCGACCGTTTCCGCGGCTCGCGCCGCGAAGGTCGTCGTCACCGGCGACCGCGTCAACCTCCGCGCCACCGCGAAGGGCGAATCCGAGGTCGTGACGCAGCTCTCCTACGGCGAGGAGCTCGAACTGCACGGCTCCCCCGCCGACCCGTGGGTCGCCGTCGCGATCCCCGAACGATGCGACGTGTGGATCTCCTCGCCGTTCCTCACGGGCGACGAGGTCAACGTCCGGACCGTCCATCTGCGCGCCGGCGCGGGGCTCAACTACTCCGTCGTCGGCGACCTGCACCGCGGCGACAAGGTGAAGATCCGCGGCAAGTCCGGCGACTGGACGAAGATCGCCCCGCCCCAGATCGCCGGCGTCTCGGCCTACGTCACGAACGCCTACGTGAAGGTCAAGGCGGAGGTTCCGCCGCCCGCGCCGCAGCCGCAGCCGCCCGCGCCCCGCCAGCAGCCCGCCCCGGCGCCCGTCCAGCCGCTCGTCGTCCCGGTCGCGCCCGCGCCCACGGCCGCGCCGGCCCAGCCGGCGCAGCCGATTCGCGACGTCGTCGACGCCCGCTCGCCCGAATCCCCCGTCGCGCCGCGGCCCGCCCCGCCCACGCCGATCGCGTCGGACAAGGGGCGCCCCTCCACGCTTCTCGGCCCCGCCCACGCCGATTCCGGCGCGAAGATCGGGCCCGCCGGAATCCCCGCCTCGCGGCTCCGGTCGGACATCGCGCAGGCCTCGTCCGGCGCCTTCTCCGGAACGCTCGCCCGGACGCCGCGCTTCGGGAGCCACCCCACCAAGTTCCGGCTCGTCCGCTTCGACGCCAAGGGAGACCCCGAGACCGTCGCCTACGTCCACGGCAACTCCGGCCAGCTCGGCGAGATGAACGGCTCCATGCTCACCATCGTCGGCGCCGTCTACTGGTTCAAGGAGACGGCCCTCCCCACCGTCTTCGCGCAGGAGATCCGCCCGCACGCCCGGTAGGGGCGCGCCGTCCGGCCATGGAGATCGTCCGCGCGAAACACGCCGGCTTCTGCTTCGGCGTCCGGCGCGCCATCGAGGCCGCGGAGCGCGTCGCGCGCGAGGGCGGCGGCGCGCCCGTCCGCACGGACGGCCCCCTCATCCACAACGCCCGCGAGGTCGCGCGCCTCGCGGCGCTCGGCGTGACCGCCTGCGCGGACCCCGCCACGCTCCCGCGCGGGGCGAC
>CAMVRE010000148.1 GCA_947169825.1 uncultured Verrucomicrobiota bacterium
ACGGGCTTCGTCGGCGCCTCGAGCGGCGGGCCGATGAGCGAGGGGCCGAGCGGTGCCCACGCGTAGAGGCAGATGCCGTCCACGCGGTCGTAGAGGACGCCCTCGCCGTTCTTCACGGCGGGGACGAGGTCGCGCACGAGCGTGTCCCCCCGCCAGATCTTGAGCCAGTAGCAGCGCGCGGAGGCGCTTTCGGAGAAGCCGCCATACGACCCGGCCGCGAAGACCGCGATGTCGTCGTCGAAGTCGACGGAATGGGCGAGCGTCCCGCTGTGAACGGTCTCGCCGTCCCACACGAGCGTCTGCTCGCCGTTGGCCATCACGGCGCGGAACGTGTGGTCCGTTCCGGAGGTCGTGGTCGCGGGGGTCCCGTTCGCGTGCGTGAGAAAGAACTTGTGGGTCCCGTAGGTGTTTCCGTTGCCGTAGGCCAGCCAGAGCTGGTTGGAGACGACATGGACCGGCGCCAGGTAGTGCGCCCTCGAGCGATACGCGCCGAGGTAGTTGTATTCGCGGCCTTCCGCCTGGTCTTCGATGTAGTTCCACCGCATCTTTCCCTCGAACGAGAGGTCGGACCGCGCGGGGACGAGCGTGTCGATGCACTGCCATCCGCCGCCGCTTCCGGCGACCCATTCGACGAAGGTGTCCGGCGCGCCGGCGGTCCAGCGGGGGACGATTGCGAAGTCGCGGCTCGAGGACGACGGGACAAAGGCCCCGTCGTTCGCGGCGTCGCAGAAGCCGGCGACGCCGTCGCGGAAGTCGGGCGCGTAGTCGTGGACGAGATCGCCGTCCAGCCAGATCCGGGCGGAGTAGACCTTCATCGCGCAGTTGTACTTGGCGCCGGAGTAGTTCACGGCGCCGAGATAGAGGTTCACGCCGAGCGACATGCCCGTCGCGGGCGTGCCGCTCCAGACGGTCGTCCCGTCGAGGGAAATCGTCTGGAGGTCGTCCGCGAAGTCCGAAACGATCGTGTAGACCGTGTTGGCTGCGATGACGGCCCCGGAAATCTTGTTGAATCCACCGGCGCCGTAGCAGAGCCTGCCTTCGTAGACGTGGACCGGATAGAAGCGGCTGTCCCCGATGCGCGCGCCGAAGACGCCGCTGTCGTCGTTCGGGTACGACCACTCGGCCACGAGCTCGATCTTCACGCCGGTGCGGGCGGGAACGCCCGTGTCGACGTATTGGTTGCCGTCGAACCGGATGCAGTGGATGCTCGGGTCCGGACCGGATGCCGCCGCCGCGGAAGCCGCGGCAAGCGCGAAAAGGAGAAACGGGGCTTTCATGCGAACCATTATCGCAGAAAGGCCGCATGATTTCAATTTCGGAATTTCATATCCAGAATTTCGGTTTTCAATCACACGAGCACGGGATGCGGGCTCGCGTTCAGGAGGACGGCCGGAAGGAAGACGGCGCCGCGCCGAAGTGGATCCGGAAAAGGTGCCCCATGTGGCTCGCGTCGCAAAAGCCGCAGGCGGCGGCGATTTTCTCCTGCGCAAGGGAGGTCGTGCGCAGCAGGTCGCGGGCGCGGCGGAGCTTCGTCTCCGCGATCGCCCGGCCGGGCGTCGTCCCGGTCTCCGCCCGGAAGCGCAGCTCCAGGGTCCGCCGCGAGACTCCCAGGCCCGCGAGCAGGCCCGCGACCGAGAGCGCGGCGGGATCCGCGGCGGCGATCGTCGCACGGGCCCGCGCGACGAGCGGGTCGAGCCCGACGAACCGCGCGGTCGAGGCGCGCGCCGCGACGCGGACGCCGCGGAAGAGGACGACGCTCTCCGCCGGCGTTTCGCCGCGCATCGCGGCGTCGAGCGCGGCCGCGGCGCGGTAGCCGGCGTCCTCGGTGTCCATCGCGATGCTCGAAATCGCGGGAGAGGCGGTCTCGCACAGCAGCGGATCGTCGTCCACGCCGATCACCGCGACGTCCGCCGGCACGGCGAGCCCTGCGGCGCGGGCCGCCTCCAGCACGTGGCGCGCGCGGATGTCGTAGGCGGCCAGCACCGCGGCCGGCCGTGGCAGCCGCGCGAGCCACGCCGCAAGGTCGCGCCGTGCGAAGGCGAGGTCCGCACGGCGCGCGGCCGGCAGGATCGGATACGCCGCGCAGGAGAAGCCCCGCGCCGCGAGTGCGCGCCGGAACGCCGCGAGACGCTCGCGCGACCACGCGATGCCGTTCTCCTCGCCGACGAACCCGAACGAGCGGAATCCGCGCGAGAGCAGGTGCTCCGCCGCGAGTCGCGCGACCGAGGCGTTGTCGCAGAGCAGGCTCGCCACCGCGCCGCGCCGGATCCGGGCGTCGAACGCCACGAGCGGAATGCCGCGCCGGATCGCGACGCGCTCCAGCCCGAAGGGCGAGCCGCGCCCCGCCAGGACGCCGTCCGCCGCCAGGTGCCGGGCGTCCATGCCCCAGACGCCGTCCTCGCGCCGCATCGCGATCGACGTCTCCCACCCGTGCTCCCTCGCGAAGCGCAGAATGCCGCGCAGGTGGTTCTGCGCGGTGAAGCTCGAGAGGTTCAGGTCGATCACGACCCGGAAGGGTTTCATCGGGCTCCCTCCTTGCGAACGACGGGGGACACCCCCGAACCCCCGGTGGCGGAGGCCGGAGCCAGGGGGTTCGGGGGGCGGCGCCCCCCGTCGCTCGTGGAAGCCCGCGCCGCCATGTCGGCGATGCGCTCGCCTGCCGGCAGCAGCACCGGACGCTTGGCTCCTCGAACGAGCCGCGAAAGCACCGGCATCCTCCCCTCCACGACGAACGTGAAGAAGAAGAAGAAGCGACGACCGGTGTGGATGAGCGGGAACTTCATGAATCGCAAACTGCGGCAAGTCTAGCAGATTGTCCTCCATTTCGCAAATCTACCGAAAGATTCTTGCGCTTCCGTTCCTTGTTTCGCGCCCCCGCGCCCGCCTATAATCGAAAACGGACGGGACGGACCAGGCCCAAGCCCCCATCGCCCCATCGCCCCCTTCAACTCCTTTAACCTCTTCAACCGCTTCACCCCCTTTAACCTCTTCAACCCCTTCAACCCCTTCAACCGTTTCAACCGCTCACCCCCGCCCTCCGCCATGAAGCGCCTCCTTCCACTTCTCCTTCTTCCTGCGCTCGCGCTGGCAGACGGCCCGCGGCCGATTGCCGTGACGAACGTCACCCGCTCCGGCGAGGAGATCGCCACCGCGACGCTCGCTTTCGGCGCGGGCCGCGCGGGCTGGACGTTCGACCTCGTGGCGATGTCCGGCCTCGCGGACGCCGGAGACGACCTCGCCGCCTGGGCGCGCACGAACGTCGTCGCGACCATCGGGCCGAACGATTCGACCTACACGTGGACCACCCCCGCCGGCTTCTGGGACGACGCCTCGTGCCTTCGCTTCGCGCTCGTCCCGAAGAGCGGCATGCCCTACGACACGCGCATCGAATACGTCACGTGCCACCTCAAGGGCTACTGGATCGACACGGGCATCCGGATGGGGACGAAGGAGGATGCCTGGCGCCTGGAGACCGATTCGTCGTTCGCGCAAACGGGATGGATCGGCGGCAACTGGCTTCTGCAGCTCAACACCGCCCTTCTTTCCGATCCCGCGACAAAGTCGCACATCACGATCTCCTACAACGAGGAGGAGCCCTACTGGCTCCACGCCTACCAGGACGGGAACCTCCTTGGCAGCCGCGGCACCCACGGCAACGGCGCCGAGCGCTACTGGGGGAACCAGAACCCGGACCAGAACGTCATGGTCGCGATCTGGACGCTCGGTCTCCAGAACGGCAACCACCAGACCCAATACGACTGCCGGGGCTCGCTCTGGACCTACCGGATCTGGAAGAACGGCGAACTGGTGCGCGATTTCGTTCCGGTCGTCTCGAACGGCGTGCCCCGCCTCTTCGAGCGCGTGACGGGCGGGATGTTCGCGACGAGCGGCTTCGACGCGTATCCGGACGACCGCGGCCCGGACGTCGCCGGCGAGCCCGCGGACTCGACGAGCGAACTGCTCCAAGTGATCCGCAGCGACGCGCCGATCTTCGGCGGCGTGCCGGTCGTGTCGGGCGTCCTCGGCGGCTCCGCGACGGTCTCGGGCGCCCTCACGGGCTTCGGCGGCGACCCGGCGGACTGCACGCTCTCCCTCCTCGTCGGGACGCAGGCCGACCTCTCCGGCGCCGTCGTCGCCGCCACGGGCGCGCCGGCCGGTTCCGGCGCCTTCTCGCTCGCCGCCACGGGGCTCGATCCCGACACGACCTACTACGCCGCCGTCGAGGCGACGGGCGGCGCCGGCGGGACGGCGCGCACCGACGCCGTCTCCTTCGCGACGCTCGGCGCGTGGACGATCTCGTCCGCATCGCTCTCCACGTCCCAGCGCACGGCGACGGTCGCTATCGACGCCGTGCAGGGCGCGGGCGACGCGACCTTCGCGCTGCTCTTCACCTCGGGGCAGGCCGAGAAGGCGTCCGTCGTGCGCTCCGAGGGCGGGACGTTCGCGCTGGAATGGGACTCGGCCGCCGATCCCGGCATCGCCTGGGACGAAACCTACGAGTGGCGAATCCGCGTCTCGAGCGAGTTCGGCGGCGTCGCTTGGACGAACGTCTACACGTGGGAAGAGCTGTCCGGCTGGTCGTCCTACTGCACCTTCTGGGACACCGCCGACTACGTCTGGACGGGCCGCGGCGAAACGCCGGCCTGGAGCGACACGAACAACTGGGAGCTGCTCCCGCCCGCCACGGTGGGCAAGGGCTACCCCGACTACGCGCGCAACTGGAACGGCGAGGCCTGGTGCGGCGCCGTGTTCACGAACGGCACCGTCGCGGACGTCCTGCTCGACGGCGCCCGCCGCGCCGGACCGCTGCGCGTGCAGGGCGCCGGGACGCACGTGACGGTCCGCGGCGCGCCGGGCGCGTCGCTCCGGATCGGCACGTTCGACTTCGGCTCGCAGACGGGCGAGGCGCTCGGCAGCGTCTTCCGGCTCGACGGCGCGACCGCCACGTTCCTCTACGACGTCCCGGTCGGCAACGGCAACGCGCTCGTGCTGGACAACGGCTCGTCCGTCCTGATGAACGGGCGCTCCCGGAACGACTACGCGCTCTGGATCGGGGCGAAATACCAGACGATGCCCGGCTACTGCGGGCGCGTCGAGGTGCTCGGCGGCTCCGCCCTCACGAACGAAAACTACAACGGCATCGCGCTCGGCGGCGACGGCCTGCTGCACGTCTCCAACGCGACCGTCCGCGCCGACTGGTATCTTCACCCCAACGCCTCCACCCTCGGCGGGCGCGTCCGGCTCGAAGGCCCGGATGCGCGGCTGGAGGTCGCCGGCGTGCTGCGCGGATTCAACGGACAATACACCGGCGATCGCGAAGGCGTGCTGGAGTTCTGCGTCCCGAAGGGCGGCTGGGCGAGCGCGCCGCTGCGCTGCGTCGAGGACGTCCGCAACGGCTACGCCGTCCCGCTCGGCGGCTCGGCCGACGCGGGCGTGGCCTACGGCGGCCCGAACGCGAGCCCCATCCGCCTGCGCGTCGCGCCGGACAGCCCCGCGCTGCTCTTCGGCAAGACCGACACCGCGCTCGTCTCGTGGGCGCCGGGCGTCAACCCCGCGCGCGTCGTCCTCGACGCGCTCCCGAAGCCCGCGAAGGACGCCTGGCTCTGCGCCGCCGCGGCCGACGCGCCCTACGCCTGGACCGAAGTCGCCTCGTGGACCGCCGACACGGCGATGCCGCTCGCCATGGGCGCGCGCCTCGTCGGCTCCCGCGGCACGCTGATCCTCGTCAAGTAGCCGCTCCCGTTCGCGCGGCGCCAGGCGGCGGGCGTGGCGCCCGTCTCCGCCTGGAACGCGGTGCAGAAGTAGGCGGCGGAGGAGAAGCCCGCGGCGCGGGCGATTTCGGCGACGGGGCGGGCCGTCTCGCGCAGCAGCCGGCGCGCCAGGGCGAGGCGCTGGCGGCGGATCTCGGCGCCGGCGCCGCGGCCGCGTTCCTCGGCTC
>CAMVRE010000149.1 GCA_947169825.1 uncultured Verrucomicrobiota bacterium
CGCGACTTCCGCCGCGCCGGCGTCCGCCCCGGCGCTCGCCGCGCGGAAGAAGGAGGATGCCGGGGCGTCGGCCGTCTCGCCCGACGGCCGCCAGGCCGGCGAGAAGCTCGCCTTCGAGCTCAAGGCCGGCGTCGCGGTGAAGTTCGTGTGGTGCCCGCCCGGGATGTTCTTCATGGGCAGCCCCGAGGAGGAGGAGGGCCGGGAATCGGTCGAGCGCCGCCACTCCGTCTTCATCACCAAGGGGTTCTGGATCGGCTACGCGCCCGTCACGCAGGCGCAGTGGATGATCATCATGGGCAACAACCCCTCCGCCTTCGACCTCGGGACGGACTACCCCGTGGAGAGCGTGAGCTGGAACGACTGCCAGGAGTTCGTCCGCCGCCTCAACAGCGGCACGCACGGCCTCGGCACGTTCTCGCTCCCGACCGAGGCGCAGTGGGAATACGCCTGCCGGGCCGGGACCGAGACCCCGTTCGCGACGGAGACGCTCGCCGAGATGGCGTGGTTCGCGGACAATTCCGACGAGAAGACGCACCCCGTCGCCGCCAAGAAGCCCAACGCCTGGGGCATCTACGACATGCACGGCAACGTCTGCGAATGGTGCCAGGACGTCTTCCTGGAGGACTACCCGCCCGAGGAGATGGACCCGGCCGGCCCGCCCGACAAGATCCCCGGCCAGCATCCGCACGTCCTCCGCGGCGGCGCCTGGTGCTACCCCGCGGAGGTCTGCCGCAGCGCCGCCCGCCGCTCCAACTCGCCCGACTTCGCCGCGCAGATCCTCGGGCTGCGCCTCGTCTTCAACCCCGCCACGCGCGATCCGCACGCCGGCGGACCGAAGTTCCGCCGCAAGGCCTAGACCGCAACATGGAATCCCTCTCCCTCGCCTACGAATCCGGCTCCGCCCGCCTTTACCGCATCGGCCCGGCCGAGCCGGGCGCGCTGGAGTCCTACGTCGCCACGACGCCCGGCACCCGCGCGATCTGCAACGACCCGACCGTCGCCGGCGTCCGCTACACGCGACTCCTGCGCGAGGCCTGCACGGAGATCCTCCGCGCGCTGTCGCCCGACATCCCCGAGTCCGACGCCGTCGTCGTGAACATCCTCCGCGGCGGCCTCAACTTCGGCCTGCGCGACGCGCTCGCCGACGCCTTCGGCTGGAACGCGCACACGACCTGCTTCATGTCGGCGCAGCGCGCGCGCGACGCGCAGGACTCCGAGGAGTGGCACATCACCGAGAACTCCTACCGCAAGGTCTACTTCCCGAAGGCCGCGTCGTTCTTCGTGGGCGACGTCGTCGCGACCGGAACGAGCCTGCGCTACGGCCTCCAGGAGCTGCTGAAGAGCGCCGCCGAGCAGCAGGTCGCCGTCCGCAACATCGTCTTCTTCACCTACGGCGGGCCGAAGGCCGCCGCGATCCTCCGGGAGATCGACGCGACCTGCCGCGAGCGCTTCCCCGACTACGGGCGGACGGTCCTGATCTACCTCGAGGGCCGCTTCGAGGTGCCCGCGCCGGACACGCCGCTGCACGTCCGGCTCACCGGCACCGACCTCATCCGCCTCGGCGCGCTCATGGCGCCGGAGTTCGTCGAGTCGCAATACGGGTCGCCCTCCTACCCGATCGAGCGCTGCACGATCTACGACGCCGGCTCGCGCGCCTTCTGGCTCTACGAATACGTCGAGGACGTGATCGGCTACTGGCGCCAGAACCTGCAGTTCGCCAACCACGGCATGACCTTCGCCGAGCTGCTCGCCGAGCGCTTCCCCGGCCTCGACGCCGCGCGCTTCGGCGCCGTCGACCTCAAGTCCCTCTCCCTCGCCCGCATCGAGGCGATGGAGAAGGTGCTGTCCCCCGCACGCCAACCCTCCCTTCCGACATGACGCCCAACACCGCCATCGGCCCCCGCAGCGAAGCGGACCGCCTCCTCGAGGAGCGCGCCGCGGACGCGCGGCTCTTCCGGCGCAACCTCGCCGTCGCCGCCATCGTCTTCGGCGTCTCGCTCCTGGTCTACCTCGCGTTCTCGCTCCGCGCGTTCGCGATCCCCGGGGACGCGGCCGAGGCGCTCGCCGGGCTTTCCGGCGCGCGCCCGAACCTCATGGACCGGAACTTCGTCTGGCGCGGCGCGGTCTCCGCCGTCCTCGCGCTCGCGCCCGCCTCGTGCGCCGTCGTCGCGTCGAACCTCTTCCACGCCGTCGTCTCCGCCCTCGCCGTCGCCCTGCTCTACCTCGTCTTCGCGCAGCTCTTCCTCCGGATGGCGGACCGCGACGCGTTCGAGATCGCCCTCGGCGCCGACCCGTCGATCCCCCTCTGGCGCGTCTCGCTCGCGAGCGGACTCGCCGCGGCGGCGGCGCTCGCGTTCTGCGCCCCGTGGTGGACGACGGCGGCGCAGACGCACCCGCATTCGTTCCACCTCGCGTGGCTGCTCCTGTCGGCCCTCTGCCTGCTCCGCTTCGGGGCGACGGGGCGGCTCGCCTGGATGGCGGCCTTCGCGCTGCTGCACGGCGCCGGGATGTCGCAGGCCTCCGCGTTCGTCGGCTGGGCCCCCGTCTTCTTCCTCTACGCGGTCTTCGTCCTCTGGGGCGAGGAGAAGCTCACGCCGCGCACCTTCCTGGGCCTCGCGCTCCTGGGGATCCTTCCGGCCGTCCTGCTGCTGCTGTGGAACGCGGGCGAGTTCTCGTCGTCGCGCGGCGCGGCGATCCTCGGCTCCGACCGGACGTTCTGGTGGGTCTTCCGCTCCCTGGGGCGCGGCCTCGTCCAGGGCGTCTACCAGTCGATCGACCGGACCTACTGGATCATCCTCGTCGGCGTCTCGGTGGCGCCGTGGCTCACGTCGCTGCTGGTCGGGCGCCGCGCGCTCAACGGCGAGGGCGGGATCGCGATGGTCGCGCTCCACCTGGCGATCGCCGCGACGACGCTCTCGGTCGTGCTCGACCTCCGCCACTCGCCCTGGCGCCTCGTCGGCGGCGGCCTCTATCCGATCCAGCCCTACGCGATGACGGCGCTCTGCGTCGGCTACCTCGTCGCGGTCTCGCTCGCGGCGATCCTCCACCTCGCCGGTCGCGCGCGCGCGCAGGAGCGGCCGGCGCACGTCCGCGCCCCCGCGACCGCGGTCCTCGCCCTCGCGGCCGCCGTCCTGCTCTACGCCGTCCGGAACAACGCCGACGACGCCTCGCCCCGCCCCTGGGCCTTCCTCCCGCGCTACGCCGACGCGACGCTCGACGACATGGAGGAGCGGGAGTGGCTCGTGACCCCCGGGATCTTCGACGCGAACCTCCTGCTGCGGGCGCAGGAGCGCGGGGAGCCGTTCCACCCGATCAACCTCGCCGACACGACCTCGCGCTCCCTGTCGATCATCAAGGACGCACTGCCCGACATCGGCCTGCGCAACACGGCCGAGGTCGGCGCGCCCGCCCTCCTGCACGAATGGCTCGAGAGGCGTTCCGACGCCCCCGCGTCCCTCGCATTCTCCTACATCCCCCACCTCTGGCAGTTCGGCTCGTTCGCCGACGTCCCCAACGGCATCGTCTTCGTCGGGGCGAAGCCCGAGGACGCCGCCGCGATGCCGCTCGGGCCCGTCGCCGAACGCGTCCGCGCCCGCATGGACGCGCTCCAGCCGCTCTTCGAGTCGATTCCCACCAACGCCCCTCCGCGCGTCCGCGCCTACGCGGCGCTGGCGCGCTCCCAGGTCTCGATGGCCGGCAACAACGCCGCCTTCCTCCTCCTCGGCCGGGACCTCAAGGACGAGGCCTTCGACCTGTTCGAGCGGGTCCGGGACTTCGACCCCGAGAACCTCTCGGCCACGCTCAACTGGATCCTGCTCGTGCGCCGTGGGGTCCACCCCGAGCGCGAGCCCGACGTCGCCGCCGTCCTCGAGGACCTCGCCGAGCGCCCGCCCGTCGACGGCTGGCACCTCTCGTCCCGCTCCGGCTACGTCGCCGACCCGCGGGTCTTCGTCCAGCTCGGCCTCAGCTGGGCCGCCTCCGGCCAGGCGAACCCCGCGCTCCAGGCGATCGGCGAGGCGTTCGACGGCATCGCCCCCGAGGACCAGGGCGCGATCCGCCGCAAGATGGCCGACCTGTTCCTCTCCAGCGGCAACTTCACCGCCTCCGAGGACGCGTTCCGGAGGATCCTCGAGGAGGACCCCGCCGACCGCAACGCCATCCTCGGCCTCTTCCGCATCGCGCTCTACAAGGGCCGGTTCGACGAGGCGAAGGATCTGCTGCAGCGAGCCGCCCTCGCCGGCGTCCCCAATTCGCGAATCCTCTACGAGACCGCCACCGCCGACCTCCTCGCGGGCTCCACCGACCAGGCCCGCGCCATCGCCAACCGGCTCCTCGAGCTCGACTCCGCCTCGGCCGACGCGCGCCTGCTCCTCGCCCACATCCACGCCTCCGAGGCCGAGAAGGCGATCCGCGCCGGCGACGCCGAGGGCCGTGCCGCCGCCGTCGCCGCCCTGCGGTCCGAGCTCGCCGCGCTCGCCCAGACCCCGGCCGCCGACGACCCGCGCGTCCTCGTCCTCTCCGCGCGCGCCGCCGTCTTCGAGGACAAGCCCGCCGACGCCCGCGAGGAGCTGCTCGCCGCGCTCAAGGGGGCCGAGCAGGCCGCGTCCCGCGCCCTCAACTCCTTCGACCCAGTCCCGCTCCTCTCCGAGGTCCTTTCGCTCGACTTCCGCCTCGCCGACCGCAAGAGCGGCGTCGCCCACGCCAAGGAGATCCTCCGCCGCGCGCCCGACCACCCCTTCGCCAACTGGGTCATGGGCTCCAACGCCCTCGAGTTCGGCCGCGAGGAGTCCGCCGAGGCCTTCCTCGAGCGAGTCCTCCGCGCCGAGCCCGACCACCGCCTCGCCCTGAACGACCTGGCCTTCGCCAAATTCCGCCTCCGAAAATACGACGAGGCCGAGACCCTCGCCCGCCGCATGATCGGGCTCGAGCCGCGCTGGGGCGGCGCCTGGGACACCCTCGCCTGCGTGATGCTCGCCCGCGGCGACGCCGCCTCGGCCCGCGCGGCGATGGACAACGCGATGCAGCTGGACAACGACAACGACCCGCGCTTCCACCTTCATTTCGCGCAGATCCTCGAGGCGCAGGGCGAGCTCGACCGGGCCCGCAACATCGTCCGCGGACTCCTCCGCGCGCGGGATTCGTTCAACGGGCGCGACCGGGCCGAGCTCGACGAGATCGCCGCGCGGTTCCGCGTCCGCGACTAGCGCCGTGGCGGGTTCCGCCGCCAGCGCCGCCGCGCCCGCCGCGCCGAAGCCCGCCGTCGGGTTCTTCGACTCCGGCGTGGGCGGACTCTCCGTCGCCCGCGCCTTCCTGCGCCTCCGCCCCGCCGCGCGCGTCCTCTACACCGCCGACTGGACCTTCTGCCCCTACGGCGCCCGCCCCGACGAGGAGATCCGCGCCCGCTCCCGCGAGATCGTCCGCGGCCTCCTCGGGCTCGGCGCGCGCCTCGTCGTCGTCGCATGCAACAGCGCCTCCGCCGTCGCGCTCGAGACGCTCCGCGCCGAGAACCCGGGCGTCCCGTTCGTCGGGATGGAGCCCGCCGTGAAGCCAGCCGCCGCGCTCTCGCGCACCGGCGCCGTCGGCATCCTCGCCACCGCCCACACGCTGCGCGGGCGCCTCTTCCGCGAGACCTCCGCGCGCTTCGCCTCGGGCGTGCGCGTCGTCCCCGCCGTCGGCGAGGGGTTCGTCGAGCTCGTCGAGTCGGGCGACCTCGCCTCCCCGACCGCCCGCGCCACCGTGGAGCGCGTCCTCGCGCCGCTCCTCGCCGCGCGCTGCGACCCGATCGTCCTCGGCTGCACGCACTACCCCTTCCTGCTGCCGCTCCTGCGCGCCGCCGCGCCCGGCACGACCTTCCTCGATCCCTCCGAGGCCGTCGCCCGCCGCGCCGCCGCGCTCTACGACGCGCTCCCG
>CAMVRE010000150.1 GCA_947169825.1 uncultured Verrucomicrobiota bacterium
GAGGAGGCAGGCCGGGAGGCCGCGCTCGATCTGCGGGCGCGCGAGGACCGACGCGGCGACCGCGAGCGGCGCCAGCAGCAGCGGCGACGTTCCGCACGGCACGCCCCCGAGCGCGTCCTCGAGCGCCCCGCACCACGCCGCGGCGAGGCACGCCCAGAACGGCTCGCGGCGCATTCCCCAGTAGACCGCGGCGCCGAGGAGCAGCGGCGGCTTGAGGCGCGCGGGACCGAGCGGCGGCGAGAACTCCTGCGCCGCCGCGCAGAGCGCGACGACGACGAACATCACCAGCAGCGTCGTCCACGCCCGCGGCTTCACGGCGAAGGCCTCCCGGACTCCCCGCGGCGCCCCTCCGCCTCGCGCAGGCGCTCCTCGAGCAGCGCGACGCGCTGGGCGATGCGGGCGATGTTGTTCTCGTTCTTCGAGAGCGTGCGGCAGATGGCGAACACGGCGAACATCAGCGCGAGGAACGCGACGCCCGCCATGATGGAGCCGTATTCCATGCCGAAGAAGCGCCGGACGAAGTCGAGCACGCCCGGGAAGAACGCGAGAAAGAGGATCGCGAGGGAGGGGATGACCCAGAGCAGCGCGTAGCGCTCCTTGAGCTGGGTGCGGCGGATCGACTCGAACGTCGCGAACAGCAGCAGCAGCGCCCCGGCGGAGGCGGCCGCGCGGATGCGCCCCATCTGCGAGCCCCCCGTGCGGACGAAGAGCTCGAGAAACGCCCAGACCGCGACCGCGGCGACCGCGAGGAAGAAGAGACCGTAGAGGGATTTGCGGAGGGTGGTCATGGCCAATGCTGAATGCTGAATGCTGAATGCTGAATGACGAATGACGAACGACGCGGATCACGCGGGTTTGCCGGTGGCGCAGTAGCGGCGGATCGGGCAGGCGGCGCAGCGGGGGTTGCGCGGCGCGCAGATGCGCTGGCCGAGGGAGACGAAGCAGGCGTTCCAGGTCGTCCAGTAGCGCACCGGGAGGATGCGGCGCAGCTCCATCTCGGTCTCGAGCGGGTCCCGGGTCTTCAGGAGCCCGAGGCGGTTCATGATGCGGTGGACGTGGACGTCGACGCAGATCGCGGGCTTCTTGAACGCGACGGCGACGACGAGGTTCGCCGTCTTGCGCCCGACGCCGGGCAGCTCGCAGAGCTCCTCGACCGTCTCGGGCAGGCGGCCGCCGAAGCGCGCGTCGAGGACGTCGGGGATCCTCTTGATCGCCTCGGCCTTCTGGCGGTAGAAGCCGACGGGGTAGATGAGCCGCGCGAGCTCGTCCGCGGAGAGGCGCCGGACGTCGTCCCACCCCGCCACGGCGGGGAAGAGCTTCTCGCGGCAGACCTTCGCGGTGCAGGCGTCCTTGGTGCGGGCCGAGCAGATCGTCGCCAGGAGGATGCGGAACGGCGACTCGCCCTGCGCGCCCATGAGATCGATCACGGGCGCCGGGCTCGCCGCGAAGTCCGCGGAGAGCAGGCGGTGGACGGCTGGGATGTCGGAGACTTTCAATGCGGAACGCCGGAGCGACGGCGGGAACGCGACGGATTCTAGCATTCGTCCGCTTCGGACGCAAATTGCGAGTTCCACGTGAAAACGGAACACAGAGTGCGGCCGGAACACAGAGCCGATCCTGTTTGCTTCGCGAACTTGGCGTGAGGAAAACGACCCGCGCAAGTCCCGCGCCGCAGCGTTTTGACACGCGCGAGAGAGGGGCGTACAATTCGCCGCAGAAAACGAACCTTCCCCCGCCTTCCGCTTCAACCGCTTCAACCCCTTCAACCGACAACCTTACCCTTTGCCCTTTCAACTTTAAACAACAAACATCCCCTGGAGCCTTCCCCATGAAGAAACTCCTCCCCCCCCTCTTCGCGCTCGCCGCGCTCGCCCTGCCCGCACGGGCCGCGCTCGCCCTGTCAGCCATCAAGCCCGACGGCTTCGCCCACGGCGTCGTCTTCACGGTCAATGGCTACGCCGGCACCGCGCCGCTCACGAACTTCCCCGTTCTCGTGCGCATCTCCGAAGCCGGCATCTCCGGGTTCGACTACGACGACAGCCTCGTCTCCGAAGGCGGCGACATCCGGTTCGCCGACGCGAACGGCACTGCGTTGCCGTTCGAGATCGACACATGGGCGAACAACGCCACATCCCTTGTCTGGGTCACGCTTCCCGTGATGACGAACGGCACCGAGTTCGCGATGTTCTACGGAGCCGCCCAGAGCGACGCGACCGCCTTCGTCGCGGCGAGGGACCCCTGGGCGGACTACACCGGCGTCTGGCACCTCGGCGACAGCGGCACGGGTTCGGGCAAGACGGTCAGCGACTCCACGACGAACCGGCTCACGGGCACGACGGCTTCGAACTCGAGCAAGCTCATGAGCGATGGCGCCGTTGGCGGCGCACGGAAAATCTGCGCCTCGACGAACTCGAAGAACCAGGAGCAGATTTCCGTTTCGCTTTCCGATTCGGCCAAGAAGGCCGCGGTGGATGCACTGGTTCCGCGTTTCTCGGTCTCTCTCTGGTACCGTGTCAAGGAAAGCACGGAAACGTCCATCCAGTGGGATTACCTGATCGGCCGGAAACCTTCCGAAAAAAGCAATGCGAGTGCCGGCTGGGCGATTCAAATGTCGGATCCCAGCACTGGTGGCGGCACGAAAAATGGGATTCGAGTCTGGTCCAACGAGACAACCGACGGTGCCCCCCCCGCCTCCGCCATTCCGGTCATCGGACAAGCCATATGGACAACCGTAGCATGGTTCAAGTTGGATGTGGTCTACGACAACAGCAACTATTCGCTCTACCTCAACGGAGCCCTTGTCAAAAGCGGCGCCCTCAAGGGGAACGCCGCCAACGGAAGCTCCACCACCCTCGGCATCGGCGGCGCCGCTCCGACGGCGAACGTGATCCGTCCCTTCACCGGCGACATGGACGAAGTCCGTCTCCGTCGCGGCACCGTAAGCGCGGACTGGGTTGCCGCCGACTATGCGACGCAGACGAGCGCGTCGTTCCTTTCCGTCGGAACGGTCGAGAAGGTCGGCGCCTCCACCAGGCCGACCGCCGAATTCGAGATTCTCGACACAGGCGCGGCCTTCCTTCAGTTTTCCGGCAGGGTCACTTCGCTCGGCGAGGGGGCGACCGCCTGCACGCTGCACTACAAGTACTGGAAGGATTCCGAGTCGGAACCCGTCGGCTGGACCTCCTTCGCGACGGGCGTCGGCGCGGGTGCACCGGTCAGCCATTTCGTGGTCGGACTGGATCCTCTCACAGACTACCACGTCGCCTTTAAGGCGTCGAATAATCTCGCGACGCCGGAAGACTCGGACATCGTCCCGGAGGTCTTTACGACGAGCGGCGTCGGCGACGCAGGCGAATCGGGCGGCGTGTCCGAACGCCAGCTCGACGAATTCGTCCACACCTTCACGGTCACGGAACGCGGCGTCTCGGAATTCGAGTTCACGCCGCCGGCGGGCGTGACGAAGGTCGAGGCGCTCGTCGTCGCCGGCGGTGGCGCGGGCGGCTACTACCATGGCGGCGGCGGAGGAGGCGGTGGCCTGGTTTACGACGATGCGCTTGTGGTCGTGCCCGGACAGACCTACACGGTCCATGTCGGAACCGGTGGAGTGGCCTCGGCGTCGGCGATCCTCTACGGCGGCAACGGCGGCAATTCGTCGATCGCCCTTAACGGCGCCGCGCTCGTTTCGGCCACGGGCGGCGGAGCGGGCGGCAACGGTGGTTCCAATACGGCCGGCAAGGTCGGCGGCAGCGGCGGCGGCTCGTCGGCCGACGTGGCCGGCGGCGCCGGGACGACGGGGCAGGGATTCGCCGGCGCCAAAGGCAACGGCAGCCAGGCCGGCGGCGGCGGCGGCGCGAAGGCGTCCGGATCCGAACCCGTGGTGGGCGGCACCAAGGCGGTTTCGTCCGGTGGTGGCGGCAGCGGCCTTTCCTTCGAAATCTCCGGCGCGACCGTCTTCTATGCGGGCGGAGGAGGAGGCGGCGGCGCAAAGTCCCTCCAGAGCAATACCTACGGAACCGCGGGTTCCGGCGGACTCGGCGGCGGCGGAGAGGGAGGACAGGAAACGGACACCGCCGATACCGCTATCGCCGAAGACGGAACCGACGGCCTCGGCGGCGGCGGTGGCGGTGGCGGCGCCCTGTCCGGCTACGAAAAGGGCGGCAACGGCGGCAACGGCGTCGTGATCATCCGCTACGGCGCGGGCGGCGACGGCGACGGCGTTGTGCATCCCACGGTTTCGCTGACGGGCCTGACCTACGACGATTCGACCGGCGATGCGACGGTGACCTACCGCGTCGGCTGGGCCGGCGACGGCTATGATCGCGCGGACGTGTCCGCGATCTGGGGCTTCCACGCAGACGATCTGGACAACACGAACGCCGTATCGACGGCTCCCACAATCGGCCAGGGAACGGGCTCTTTCGAGCTGCCGCGCGTGAGCAAGACGGTCCACGTCCGGCTCCTCGCGACGAACTCCGGAAACTACACCGGCGTCTCGCCGGAGCTGAAGACGCTCGTCCTCTTCAACCCGGCGGCCCCCGGCGGCACCGTCTCCTCCGCGACGCCGTCTTACACCTCCGCCACGTTCGCCGCGGCCGTGACGAATCTCGGCGCGGGCGCGACGAGCGTCTCCGGCGCATTCCAGATCTGCACGGACAAGTTCTTCGACGAAGGAACCTACGAGACCTTCGAGGCCGACGAGCCGATTTCGGCGACCGGGACTCTCACGGGATCGGCCACGGGACTTTCGCCGGACACGGTATACTGGGTCCGCGCGTTGCTCGCGAACGATGTTCCGGCCGACTACGACACCGCCCCCGTGTCCTTCCGGACGCTCGCGATGGGCGCGCCCGTCGGTACGGCTGGCGCCTCCGCCGTTTCCGACACGACGATCTCCGCAGACGTCACGATTTCGGACTTCGGCACCGGCGCCACCTCGGCGACCATGCGGCTCGAAGCCTCGACCGCGAACGACTTCGCGACCGTCGTCGCCTCCGCGGACGCCGACGCGACGGCCGGCGTCGCGCAAACGCTGATCGTCTCCGGGCTTTTGCCCGAAACGACCTACTACCTGCGCGCCGTCCTCGTGAACGACGGCGGCGTACAGACCGTCCTCGCCCTCGGATCCGCGACCACGACCGAAGCGGCGGTGGTCTTGGTCGAATTGACGTTCCCCTCGATGCCGGCGAACGTTTCGGTCGCCTCGGTGACGACGAACGGCGTCGCAGTCGTGCCCGAGAACGGCATCTACACGGTCGAGGCCGGCGCGGAGGCGACCGTGACGTTCGCGGCGGCGGCGGGATACGTCCTCGCGGGCGCTTCGACCGCCACGATCACCGTGGACGACGACATGGTGTTCCCGTCCGACTCCATCCCGACCGCCACGGCGGAAACGGCGACCCTCACAGTCGGCACGCCCCCCGCGAACGTGACGCTCGTCTCCGTGACGGTCGCCGGCGCGTCCGTCGAAGGCGTCAATGGCGTCTACATGGTCGCGGACGGCGCCACCGTCGTCGCGACGTTCGCCCCGGCGGCCGGCTACCGGCTCGTCGGGAGCGCGACGGTCGCCGTCGTCATGGACGGCGACACGACGCTCGCGACCGCCGACATGCCGACCGCGGAGGTGCTCCCGACGCCGACGGTCACCCAGAGCAAAAAGAAGGTTTACGCCCGGAAAACGGTCACGCTCACGGCGTCCGCGGAGGGCGCGACGTCCTACTACTGGCTGAAGAACGGCGTGGCGATCGAAGGAGGCGAAAACGGCACGCTGACGGTGGCTTGGCGCAGTCCGAAGAACCATCCGACGGACTCCTATCAGGCCGTGGCCGTCTATGACATCGACGGTTTGCCGGCGGACAGCGAAGCTTCGACGGCATTGACCGTTACGAACCTGCCGATGGGGACGGT
>CAMVRE010000151.1 GCA_947169825.1 uncultured Verrucomicrobiota bacterium
TGCCCACGTCCGCCAGGGACAGGGCCGGGGTGTCGTTGATGCCGTCGCCGATCATGATGACGGTGCGATCGGCGGCCTGCTCGGCCTCGTGCCGGGCCTCGGCTACGCCTACTCCGGCGAGTGGGGCACCGCGATCCGCTCGATCGTCCTCAACGGCCTCTTCGGCTGGGCGATGTACGAGTGCGCCGACCACGACGAGTGGGGGCTCTTCGCCGTCACGACGTTCTTCGAGCTCACCTGGTACACCGGGAGCATCTACGGCGGCATCGACGCCGCGCACCGCTACAACAAGGAGCGGCTCGAGGGCGCCGCGCGCGAGATCCGCGGCGACGCCCCCGCGCCCGAACTGCGCCGCTCGCCCGCGGTCGACCTCTTCCGCGCGCGCCTCGCGTTCTAGGGGAGTCCGACATGGGCGAAATCCTCCGCGAAGTCCTCGAAACCCCCGTCGCCGGCTCCTACGACGTGCTCGTCGCGGGCGGCGGCCCCGCCGGCGTCGCCGCCGCCGTGTGCGCGGCGCGCCTCGGCGCGAAGACCTGCCTCGTCGAGCAGACGGGCGTCGTCGGCGGCGTCGCCACGTCCGGCCTCATGAGCCACTGGACCGGCGGCACGCGCGGCGGCATCTACGAGGAGTTCCTCGAGCGCTCGAAGGACTCGGAAGACCCCGCGCTGCGCCAGACGATCAACCCGGACCGGCTCCAGGACTGCCTCCTCTCGATGCTCGCCGAGGCGGGCGCGGCGATCCGGCTCTACACGTTCGTCTCGGCGCCGATCCTGGAGGACGGGCGCGTCGCGGGCGTCGTCTGCGAGAGCAAGACCGGGCGGCAGGCGCTGCGCGCGAAGGTCGTCGTGGACGCCTCGGGCGACGGCGACGTCGCCGCGCGCGCCGGCGCCGCGTTCGAGCTCGGCCGCGCGGGCGACCACGCGATGCAGCCGATGACGCTCATGTTCAAGCTCGGCGGCGTGGACACGGACCGCGCGATCTTCCCGCCGTCGTTCGAGACGACCGTCGAGGTTCCCGCCGGCGAAATCCAGGCGCTCGGCCGCAAGGAGCTCCCCGCGCCCGCGGGGCACGTGCTGCTCTACCGTTCGACGCTCCCCGGCGTCGTCACGGTGAACATGACGAACCTCACGCGCGTCGACGGCACGAAGGCCGAGGACCTCACCCGGGCGCAGATCGCCTGCCACGGGCAGATCGGGCCGATCGTCGACTTCCTGCGCCGTCGCGCGCCGGGCTACGAGAACTGCTTCGTCGTCTCGTCCGCCGCGCAGGTCGGCGTGCGCGAGACGCGCCACTTCAAGGGCGTCGAGACGATCACGGAGGAGGACATCCTCGCGGCTCGCGTCTTCGACGACTGGGTCGTGACGAAGGCCCACTTCAACTTCGACATCCACAACGTCGAGGGCTCGGGTCTGGACGCGCACGGCAGCCAGGCGACCTTCGCGCAGCGCAAGGGCTACACGATCCCCTACGGATGCCTCGTGCCGGAGTCGCTCGACGGCCTGCTCCTCGCGGGCCGCTCGATCTCCGGGACGCACAAGGCGTGCAGCAACTTTCGCGCGATGCCCATCTGCGCGAACATCGGCCAGGCGGCCGGCGTCGCCGCGGCGCTCGCCGCGCGCACCGGCGTGCAGCCGCGAGCCGTCCCGGTCGCGGACATCCAGGCGGAGCTGCGCCGGCAGGGCGTGGAGCCGTAGATCGGCGGCGCCGCGGCCGCACGCTACAGCGCGATGTCGCGCCAGGCGCCCTCGCAGGGGTTGCCCATGACGAAGCGGACGCGGCCCGCCGCCAGGTCCGCGACGAAGGCGTAGTTCGTCGCGCTCGCCAGCGGCAGGTCCTCCGGCGGCGTGTCCGGCGCGGGATGGACGCAGATCGAGGGGCGTCCGTCCTCGTGGTCGGCGAGGAAGGCCTCGGCGTCCGCCATCGAGAGGCCCGCGCGCCCGCGCAGGAGCGCGAAGAGGCGGTCGTAGCGGGCGCCCGTACTCCCGCCGGGCGGGTCGGGGGAGCGGTAGCGCGGGGAGACAAAGTGGTTCGTGTGGACGAAGACGCCGCCCTCGGGATGCAGCTCCTCCGCGCCGTCCGGGTCGAGCTCGAACGCGGTGCAGCGTCCGTCGCGCGCCGTGACGGTCAGGCACGCCGGCGCGGGGACGGGAGGGGCGGCGACGCGGCGGAACGCCTCGTCCGCCGTCGGTGCCTCGAGGACGTGGCGCATCCGGACGTGCAGCGGGACGCCTTCGCCCTTCCGCGGGGAGGAGAGCGCGTTGAGCGTGAGGCAGAAGCCGGCGGCGCTGACGCCCTTGCCGCCGACCATCCCGGCCTCGAGCGGCATCCAGACCGCCGGGCGCCCGCCCTCGGCGGGAAGGCGGGCGAGGATCGTCGCCCCGCGCTGTGCTCTCGAGTAGTCCCACGTCTGCCCGGCGAGAACCGCGCCGCCGGCCGTCGCGGGCGGGACCGCCGCGAACGCGGTGCACTCGCCCTCCGGCGCCGTCTCTCCCGGCTCGAGGCCGGAGTAGAGGATCTCGCTGCGGAGGTTGAGCGCGAGGACGTCCTCGAAGGAGATTCCGGCGCCGGCCGCGATGCCCCGCATCTCCTCGGCGTAGGGGGCGAACTCGCCCGAGAGCGCCGGCGCGAAGGCGCGCGCGGCGGCGCGGGCGTCCTCCCACGAAAACGGGTTGCGCCACTTGCGGGCGAACCGGGCGCGGTAGGTCTCGAGGCTGCGCAGCACCTGCGCGCGGCACGCCGAGCCGTGCGCAAGGCCCCTTTCGTAGGGGGCTCCGGCGAGCAGGATCTCGGGGACGTTCCAGTCGTTTTCCATGCCGCCGAGTCTAGCAGAATGCCGCGGCCGCCGCAAAGGGTTGACTCGGGGTGGGGGCGTTCTGGTAGGATAACGGGCGCGGGTGCGGACGGTCCCGCGCCGGCCGCCCCCTCTTTTCGGAAACACAAGTCAACCGACTGATTGAGGCAACCACGATGAACACGCTCCGTTCCTCATTCGCTCGCGGTCTCGTCGCGCTCTCGCTCGCGGTCGCGCTGCTCGCGCTGCCGGCCGCCGCCGCCGTCCACGAGGACGACTGGCTCAAGGTCGAGACGCCCGACCGCGTGGCGCCGGACGCCGCCTTCCAGGTCCGGGTCACCCTCAAGAGGGACCTCGGCCCGGACGAGAACGTCTCCGTCGCGATGCACCGCTTCACGACCGCCGGGCAGTGGAAGGACACCGGCCAGTGGCGTCCGCCGCAGTCGATGGCGAAGGGCGAGACGAAGTCCTGGTCCTTCACGGCGAAGCGCGACGACGGCGTCGGCCACTACGGCCCGCTCGTCTTCACCGCGCCGAAGGGCGACTGGAACCGGCACACCCACCGGCTGGACTGCCCCAGGATCGTCTGGGCCCTCTCCGACGCGGACGCCGCGAGGAAGAAGGCCGAGGAGGAGGAGAAGGCGCGGCGCGCACGCCCGCCGGAGGGCATCACCTACAAGAAGAGCTGGCTCCGGCCGCGCGGCTGCTTCAAGCCCGGGACGGACGAACCCGCGACGGAGGTGCGCGAGGGCGAGTCCTTCGAGATCGTCGTCGACTACCGTCTCGACCCGTCCGAATACTGGAACGACAAGTGCCACGTCGTCGTCTTCGGCTGCGGCCCGTGGATCGACAACCCGGACGGCGTCCACGAGAAGGACCGCCACCACGTGAACTACGACGGCGCCGGCTGGGCGTTCCAGCCGGTGAAGCCCGGGGAGGGCACGCTCCGCTTCAAGGAGACGGTCAAGCGGCTCTTCCGCTACAACTCGCTCTTCTTCCACGTCCGCTTCCGCGGCGGCGACGACAAGGACTTCCCCTGGACGACGACCTGCGGCGCGCCGAAGCTCGTGCGCCCGCTGAAGGGCATCGACCTCGTCGCCCCGACCGCGGGCGGCCTCTTCGTCGCGGGTCGAGAGAAGCCCGTGCTCGACCTCGTGGCGGCGCCCGACGCGAAGGCCGGCGCGCCGGTCTCGATCACGGTCTGCGCGCTCGATTCGGACGGGAGGCTCGAGGAGGTCGGGACGGCCTTCGCCGCGATGCCCGCGCCCGGCGAGACCGCGAAGGTCGACCTCTCGGGCGTCGTCGGCAAGCGCCTCGGCTGCTTCCTCGCGGAAGGCCGCGGCGGCGACGCGAAGGTGGACGCGTTCTTCGGCGTGATCCCCGACGTGAACAAGGCGCTCGGGGGCAGGCGCGCGCCCTTCGGCGCGACCGATCTGCACACGGACGCGGAGTGCGAGGCGGCCGCGAAGCTCGGCTTCTCGGTGAACCGCATGTTCGTCGGCTGGGGCGGGCTCGTCCCGCGGCGCGGCGAATACGACTTCGACTGGCTCGACACGATGTTCGCCCGCCAGGAGAAGAACGGCATCCAGCCCTGGCTGATGCTCACCGGAGCGCCCGAATGGGTGCTCCCGCCGGACGTCCATTCGCCGGGCTTCGAGCCGTACCCCTTCGACGAGGAGGGGTGGCGCGAAAGCATCCGCGCGATCGCGCGAAGGTTCGGCGGGCGGGTCTACGGCATCGAGTGGCTCAACGAGATCGTCCCCGGCGCCAAGAGCTCCGACCCCGTGGCCGACTACCGGCGCTTCTGCGAGATCGGCGCCGAGGAGCTGCGCAAGGTGAACCCCAAGGCCAGGTCCATTCTCGCCGGCGGCCTGTGGCCTCGCAACTTCCGCCTCGACCTCATCGGCGCGGGGATCGGAAAGTCGATCGACATCCTCCCGATCCACTACGGCGAATACGAGAGCGCGGCCGAGGCGGTCGCGGACGCCGCCGCGGGCGGCATCGCCTCCGTCTGGAACGACGAGAGCGCGTCCGGCATCTCCGTCTGGGGGATGGAGGGCCGCGAGGCGCTCGAGCGCAGCGCTCTGATGAGCCGCTACGTGATGCGCGCGTGGCCCGCCCAGCTCGTCGCGGGAGTGGACGGCATCATCTACTTCGGCGGCGAGGCGAACGCCGCCGGCAACTGGAAGTACCTCCTGGACGACCACACGCCGCGGCCCGTCGCCGCCACGCTCGCCGTCCTCTCCGCCAAGCTCGGCGACGCCCGACCCGTCGGCGGCTACTACGCCGAGCCCGGCGCGCGCGTCGTCGTCTTCGAGAAGCCCGACGGCTCCGCGCTCGCGGTCGTCGGCTCCCTGAACGGCGACCCCTCCTCCGCGCCCGTCGAGGTCAAGCTGATCGCCCCCGCCGGCTCCACGATCGTCCGCACCGACCACCAGGGCAACGCGACGACGCTTAGCGCCGACGGCCGGGACGTCGTCACCGTGAAGGCCGGCGCGATGCCGGCCTTCTACGAGGGCCTCCCGCTCGGCCCGCTTGCGATTCGCTGCGCGCTGGAGATCGACGGACAGGATCCGGTCGCGCCCAAGCCGTCCGTCAGCTTCGTCAAGGGGGCCGACCCACAGCTCCGCGTTTCCGTCCGCAACCCGCTGACCTCCCCCGTCAAAGGCCTGGTCGACATCGTGTTCGACGGGCAACGCGCCGCCAAGCGGGTGTTCGACCTCGCCCCGGGCGCGAGCGGGCACTACGTCCTGGACATCCCGCCCGCATCGATTCCGGAAGGCTCCGCCGAGGCCGAAGTCCGGCTCGCCTGGAAGGTCGCCGGGAACGGCGGCGACGTCGCCACCCGGGCCGTCGCCGTCTCGACCGTCGACCCCGCCACGCTCGGCAACCTGCTCTCGAACGGCTCCTTCGAGAACGGCAAGAACGGGTGGAACGGCGGCGGCAGCGTCGTCGAGCTGCCCGGCGGGCGCCCCGGCGAGGAGGGCCACGCGCTCTCCCTCGACCACTCCGAGGGCTACGTGCAGTGCCTCCAGAAGGTCCCGAACCCCGCCCCCGGCCGCGAGC
>CAMVRE010000152.1 GCA_947169825.1 uncultured Verrucomicrobiota bacterium
ACGATCACGGGGTCGCCGGGGCGGAGGCCGGAGAGAATCTCGGCGCGGCCGCCGTCGCGCAGGCCGACCGCGACGGGCGTCTCCTTCGCGACGCCGTCGGGCCCGGCGAGGAAGACGACGGTCCCGGCGGCGCGCGAGAGCACCGCCTCCTGCGGCACGGAGACGCCCTCGCGCCGCTCGAACACGACGCGGAAGTCGGCCATCGCGCCGGGCGCGGCGCTCGCGGACCCCGCCACGAGCGCCTTGATTTCGAACACGCGCAGGCGCTCGTCGATCGCGGGGGACTTCGCGGCGACGACGGCCTTGACGGCCTCGCCGCCGTTCGCCCGGACCTCGACCGTGGTCTCGCCCGGCACGATCTCGGCGAAATGGCGCGCCGGCAGGAACGCGAGCGCCTTCAGTTCGGCGGTGCCGTTCACCTTCACGACCGGCGTCCCGGGGCCGACCATCTCGCCCGGCTCCTTGAGACGGGCGGAGACGACGCCGTCGCACGGCGCGAGGAGCGTCGCGTCGGAGAGCTGCCGCTCCGCGATCGAGAGCTGCGCCTCCGCCTGCGAAACCTGCTGGCGGGCGAGAAGCAGCGAGGCCTCGGCGACGGCGGCGTCCGCCTCGGCGGTTTCGCGCGCGGTATCGGCGCGCTCGCGCTCGTTGTCCGAGACGCGGCCCTCGGCATGCAGCCGGGCGAAGCGTTCGGCGTCGCGGACCGCCTTGCGCGCGACGGCGCCCGCCTTGGCGACGTTGGCCTCGGCGACGGCGACCTGCGCGCGGGCGGTGGCGGCGGCTTCGCGGGCGATGACGACCTGGTTGGAGACCGTGGCGGGGTCGACCTCGAAGAGCACGGTCTCGCCGGCCTGCACCTTGTCGCCGAGATCCACGCGGACGCGCAGCAGCGGCCCGGGGATGCGGGCGGAGACGACGGCGGAGTCGACCGACTCGAGCGTCCCCTGCACGGTCGTGGCGCGCTCGAACACCGCGTTCGTCGCGGCCAGCGTGCGGACGGGCAGCGGTTCGTCGGCGAGAGTCGGCGCCTTGCCATCGTCGGTTTTTGAGCAACCGGAGAGGAGAGCGAGGGAAAGAAGGGAGAGAATTTCGTGTTTCATGGCATGGATTGGTTTTCAAAGTACGGGGGCTCCGCCCCCGAGCCCCCGGTAGCGGCGGCCCCCGAGCCACCGGTCGCGGCGGCAGGGGGCGACACCGGGGGGCTCGGGGGGCGCAGCCCCCCGTCCTTTGAGGTGTCGATCGCCTCCGCGGCGGGACCGCAGAGCCGGAGGATGCGGGCGTTCATGAGCTGGCAGTTCTCGCGGGAGATCGGCGAAACCGGAACTTCGGGCGGGAAGGAGGAGAGCACCAGCATGCGCCCGTCGGCGAAGGCGCGGCTGTCCTCGACCGAGGGATCGAAGCGGGGCGGGATCCCGTGCGGGACCATCTTGATCCAGCGGGCCCGCGGCTCGGCGCGGAGCCGGCGCTGCACCTCCTTCTCGGCCGGCGAGAGGAAGCCGCAGACCGGCACCATGCCGAGCCGGGCCCGTTCGACCGCTTCGGCAATCGCCCCCTCCTGCTCCTCGACCGGGCGCCGCCGCGTGAGCCGCACCGGGAAGAGAAAGGGCGAGCCCAGCAGCGTAAGATCGCCGCACGCGCTCCAGGAAAAGGCCGGATCGAGAAGCGGATGCCGGAAGCCGGCGTGCCGCACGAAGCGGTCCGGGTGCTCCGCCTTCCACAGCGCCCGCGCCGGATTGTGCCGGATGTAGCGGCGGATGGCCGACAGCTGCCGTCCGGAGAAGGAGAGCGCCACCCAGTAGGCTGGCTCCCACAAGGGGCTCGTGGGCGCCGCCGGCGGGGGGCTCGGGGGGCAGCGCCCCCCGTCCTTTGGCACCTCCTCCATGAACCGGTGCGCGAATGCCAGCGGCTGGAAGCCGGGATCGCGGTCGAAATCCACGATCAGCACGAAATGCACATGGTCGGGCATGACCACTCGGTCGCTGGCCACGAGCGCGGGATTCCGGGCGTGGAGCCCCTTGAGCCAGGCCAGCACCGCCTCGCCGGCCGGGAGCAGCTCGGCGTAGGCCTCGGCGTTGCCGCCGCCATGCAAAGGACGGGGGCCATGCCCCCGAGCCCCCGGTTCGCCACCGGCGGTGGGGGCGGGGGGCACGGCCCCGCGTCCTTTGCGAATCCGCGAGAGTAGCGGCCGCCGCCCCTCCACGCAGAACGTGAAGAAGAAGAACTGCCGCCCGCTTCGGTGGAACCGCATTTTCACGGCGCGTTTTCCCCCACCGCGAAGTCAAGGTTCTCCCTCGCGACCCTTTCGGTGAAGGCGGCGCAAAGGTATTCGGCTTCGGCGAGGTCGCGCGCGGCTTCGGCGTCGAGCGCGTCGGCGACCGGTTCAAGGCCCTCCTTCGCGCGCGCCATGAGGTCCTCGGCCTTGCCTGCGGCGACCTCCCAGGCGCGGCGGCGCACCGCCGCGCCGGCCGCGGCGTCCTCCACCGCGGCGCGCGCGGAGACCACGCCGGCCATGACCGAGAGGAAGGTGCTTTCGCGCGACAGCTCCGCCTGTTCGCGCTCGGCCTTCGCCGCGCGGACGTCGGCAACGGAGCGGAAGCCGTTGAAGAGATCCCAGGTTCCGCGGAAGCCCCAGTCGAAGTTGTGCTTCGGCGGGTTCATCACCTCGTTGCCCGTGAAGCTCCACTGTCCGAACACGGAGAGATTCGGGAGGAACTCGCAGAACGCCCGGCGCACCGCGTTCTCCTTCATCACCACCTGCCGGTCGGCGATCGGCAGCTGCGGGTTGGTCTCCAGCGCGCGCAGCACGAGGTCCTCCAGCGGCTCGAGCGGCGATTCGTCCGCCTCCGGCGGCGGCGCGAGCTCGAACGCCGCGAGCGGCGAGAGCCCGAGCGCGCGCATCAGGTCCCCGCGCAGCACGACGAGCCGGCGGCGCGCGGCGCCGAGCTCCGCCTCGCGCGTCTCGGCGAGCAGCGCCGCCTGGTCGCGCTCCCAGGGGCGGGCGAGCCCCTCGCGCTCCAGGCCGGCCACGCGCTCCGCCGTCTCGCGGGCCGCCGCGAGCTGCCGCTCGTGCGCGGCGACGAGCCTCTCCTGCACGACGACGTCGTAGTAGGCCGACGTGGTCTGCAGCGCGACGCCCTGCCGCACGTAGCCCGCCGCGAGCTCCGCCGCCGCGCGGCCGTGGCGCGCCTCGTCGTAGAGGAACCAGGTCGACGGCATCAGGAGCGCGAGCCCCACGTCAACCCCGCCGCTCGTGAAGCGCTGCGAGTTGAGCACCGGGTTCCTGTCGTAGTCGATCCGCGTCGCCGAGGCCGAGACCTGCGGAAGGAACGCGGAGAACGCCATGTCGCGCGAGAAGCGGCCCAGCTGCGCGTCGAGGTCGGCCTTGCGCACCTCGTAGTTGTTCGTCATCGCGATGCCCACGCAGCGCTCCAGCGTGAGCGGCTCCGCGAGCCACGCGGCCTCCAGCCGCGACAGCTCGTTCGTGAACGCCTCGGTCTGCGAACGACGGGCGTCCGTCGCGTCGAAGGACACGCACCCCGTCACGCAGAGGGCGCAGAGAAGACCCACGCAGAGAACGCAGAGGCCGCAGAGGTTGTTTCTCACGCAGAGGCCGCAGAGGCCGCAGAGTTTCGCTTCTTCACTCTTCACTTCTTCACTCTTCACTTCCAACTGTTAGCTGTTAGCTGTTAACTGTTCGCTTTGTCGAACGGATGCTCCGCGTGCCATTGTTCCACGAGGGCGAGGAGGCGGTCGAGGGTGTCCAGGGCGCCCGAGACCTCGCGCTCGGACCGGGTTCCGAACAGGGCGGCCTCGCGGCGGACGACGCCGCCGGCGAATCCGCGGACGACGGCGAGCCCCTTCTTCCGGAGGCGGATCGTCTTGCGGCGTCGATCGGCCGCGTGGGGCGTCCGCTCGAGGTAGCCGCTCCGTTCGAGCTTGTCGAGCAGGCCGGTCATCGACTGGCGCGAGACGCGAAGGGCGCCGGCGAGGAGCGCGGGCTCGGCCGAATCGGGATTCTCCCAGACGAGCGCGAGCACCTCCGTCTCCGCGCGCGGCAGGGGCGATGCGCGGAAGAGGTCCATGTAGACGAGCGCGGCCCGCTTCGCGAGCACCGCCCAGCGCTGGGCGGCCTCCTGGATCCAGCCCGCGGGCGGATTGCGCCCCCAGACGCCGAGTTCCTTCAGTTCCATGTCCGTTCCTCCGGCAAATGATTCAAATTCTTGACTATCATCCTTGTGGACGGTCCTGGAATCTAATCAAATCGCCGCAGAAAGTCAAGTGACGCGTCCCATTGAAACGGCAACTTGGCAGCTTGCCATCGTCGTGACGGGGTCCGCACCCCGCCACACGCGGATGAAGCGCCGAAGCCGCACAATATCCGGGGAACGCCGTTCGTTATGGGAAACAGAGGCGGAATATCCGCCGCAACCCTCCCGGGAGAACCAAGATGGATTCCAGCCGCACCATTCTGTCCGCCATCCTGTTCGCCGCCCTGTTTGCCGCCCATGCCGTCGCCGCGTCCGCCGGGGACGAGTGCGGGGAGGGGGCGTGCGCGCTTCCGGCGTGGCTGGCGGGGGAGACGAACGCCCCCGCCACGCCTGCGCTTACGGTGCTGTCGCCCGTACCGGAGGCCGCAGTCGAGCCGATCGCGCCGGCGCCGCGGCTCGACACGCTCGACGGGAAGACGGTCGCGCTCGTCGGCGGGAGCTTCATGGCGAACGTCACGCATCCGGAGCTGCGGCGGCTCCTCCTCGCGGAGTTCCCGACGGCGAAGGTGCTGCTGCTCGACGAGATCGGCTCGGCGGGCCCGTATCCGCGGCCGGGCGTCGTGCGGCGCGAGAAGGACGCCTTCCAGCGCCGGCTCAAGGAGAACGGCGTGGACGCCGTCGTCTCCGGCAACGGCGGCTGCGGCCTCTGCACGCCGAAGGAGACGGGCTCGTGCATCGCCGCCGAGGCGCTCGGCATCCCCTCCGCGATGATCGCCGCTCCGGGGTTCGTGAAGCAGGCGAAGGCGACCGCCGCCGCGGCCGGGCTCGCCGAGTTGTGCGTCGCGGAATACCCCGGCGCGTTCGCGAGCCACACGCGCGAGGAGCTGCTGGAGAACACGCGCAAGGTCCTCTGGCCGCAGGTGAAGGCCGCGCTCACCGGTGATTCTAGCGCCTCTAGAACCGCTAGCGCCTCTAGAACCGCTAGCGACGCTAGCTCCTCGACGCTCTCCTTCGAGTCCTACGACGAGTTCGCCCGCGTCTTCCTCGACTCCGGCTGGACGGACGGCCTCCCGGTCGTGCCGCCGACGCCGGAGCGCGTGGCGGAGTTCCTGAAGTTCACCGACCGCGCGCCGGACGACTCCCTCGGCTTGATCCCGCCCGCGCAGCGCGCGGCGACGGTGCGGCACGTCGCGGCGAACGGCGCGATGGCGGGCTGCCCGCCGGAGTTCATGCCGGTGCTGCTCGCGTTCGTCGAGGCGATGAAGGACGGCGACTTCCGCCGCACGCTCGCCTCGACGCACGCCTGGACGCCGTGGTGCTGGCTCAACGGGCCGGTCGTGCGCCAGCTCGGCTTCGACTGCGGCCAGGGCGAGATCTCCGAACCGCGCAACGCCGCGCTCGGACGCTTCCTCAACCTCGCGATGCTCAACCTCGGCGGCTACCGCGTGAAGGAGAACCGCATGGGGACGTTCGGCTACCTGATGCCGTGGTGCGTCGCGGAGGACGAGGCCGCCGCCGCGCGCGCCGGCTGGGCGCCGTGGCACGTGCAGCGCGGCTTCTCCGCGGACGACTCCACGCTCACCGCCGCCTCCGCGATCAGCTGGGGCAACAACCTCGTCCCCGCGACGTCCGACGCCGCCCGCATC
>CAMVRE010000153.1 GCA_947169825.1 uncultured Verrucomicrobiota bacterium
TCGCGGCTTCGCCGCTCGCGGGCAAGAGGGTTCACGGGGCGGGCTCCTCCGCGCCATCAGCGGCGGGCGCGTGGAGGGCGGGCGCGGCGGGCTCTGTGTGGTGATCATTCGCGGCGGGCGCGTTCGTGGCGGGAGGAAGGTGCAGGGCGAATTTCTTCACTTCGAAGAACTGCTCGAAGTGGAACGGCCAGTTGTTGGCGCCGCAAAAGGTGCTGACGACGTTCGTGCCCGCGAGGAAGTCGACCATCCACGAGGTGCCGTCGCGTGTGGGGGACGGGTAGACGGGTTCCCATTGTTCGAAATGGGCGGTATTGAGGCGGAGCAGGACGTCGCGCCATTCCTCGTCCGTGCAGACGTGGTCGCGTCGGAGCGTCGCGTTCGTTTTCGCCCGATAGTCGGCGCCGTTCCGGTAGCAGTCGATCCGCACGCGACGCTCGGCGAAGACGAGGGTCATGTCCTCGACGCGCTCCCACGGCGGGCCTCCTTCGTAGTAGTGCAGGGCGTCCGCGCCGACGGACTCGGCGAAGAGAAAGGCGGAGGCGTCCGTGTTGGCGGGCGGGTCGGCGGGATTAATCCATCTCGGGGGAATCTGGGCGCCGAAAGGAACGAACAGAAAGTCGCCCGCACGAATCCGCGAAGAATCCGCGATGCCATTCATTTCGACGAGCCGCGAGACGGAAACGCCGAGCGCCTTTGCAATGCCGGAAAGGGTGTCTCCCGCACGAATTTGAATGACATCCGCCGGGGAACCGTCGGCAGCAAAAGGATAGGCAGGCGCCGCCGTCCCCGCGGCGGGCGCGTTCGTGGCGGGGTCTTCGGCGCGCGCGGACGCGGCGGCGAGGGCGAGGAGGGGCAGGAGGAGGGCGAGGCGTTTCATTGCGGGCGGGGGCGGGGGTTGGGCGGCCTTGCACGGCGCGGCTCGCGCCGCGCCGGCTGCGGCCGGGTGTCGCGGCTTCGCCGCTCGGGGGAGTCAGGGTTCACAGTCGTTTTCTCGTCGTCTTGTCGTTTAGTCGTCTGGCGTCTCGCGTCTGGCGTCTCGCGTCTGGCCCGATGCAAGGCGCCAGATGCTAGACGAAAACTCACTCCGCGCCCTCCGCGTTCGCCGCGTGGGGTTCGGGCTCTGCGTTCTCTGCGCTCTCTGCGTGTTTTTCTTCCGCGGGACCCGGCGTGTCGGGACGGGGGCTTGAAAAAACGCAGAACACGGTGAAAGCCGCGAGGATCCAGAGAACCCAGCTTGCCTGCGTCCACCGTTTTCCGGGATGGCGGCGGACGCCCGCCGCCTCAAGAACGGAGCGGAGCCGTTCCCTGCCAGCCGCGGCGAAAACGCGGGGTCCGAATGCGGTCGCGACCGAAACGCCGCGCAAGAGCACGATCGCGTCGTCCGTTTCGAAATAGGTCTTCGCCAGTTTTCCCCAATCGATTTCCATCCGGTATCCTTCCGTCGCGACGGCATACCGGTTCGATGTGAGATGCAGGCGGCGCCTCCCGGAGAAGGAAGGGCGGGGATTTCCGGCCTCCCGGACAAGCCGGTGGCGGAGAAACAACAGAACCGTGGCGAGAAACGCAAGAACAGACGCGACGGGGCTCGCCAGAGGGTTTGCAGGGAAGAAGCCCGCGACGACGAGAGATCCAACCAGGAGCACGATTAAGTTCCGGTCGGTGAAACCGAGTCGAGCGAACTGCCGTTCGAGGACGTGGCGCGCGAAAGCCGGATCGAAATCGAGGTCGACGGTGCAGTCGAAATCAGGGAGCGGCGGCGGCTCCACGGAGAAACCCAAGTCGGGAGAAGGCGGGGAGGCGGGGTCGTTCATTGATGATTGTCTTTCTTCGCGGACTTCGCGGACTTTGCGTGAGGGATCAAGGGGACGAGGGGGACCGTGGGGGCGAGGGGGACCGTGGGGACGAGGGGGACCGGGTGGCGGGATTGTCCACCAACTCTCAATGTCCAACAATCGGCAATGCCATCAATGACAATGGCAATGGGCGGGAGAGCCGGGCGAAACTTGGATTTGGATTGGCATTTGTGTTGGTGGGCAATGGTGGCAATGGGAGTTGGTGGACAATGTCGGCGGCGGGCGGGTCTGGGTCCCCTCACCCCCCATAGACGCAGTTCGCGGGCAAAACGTTCACGGTTTTCGAAACTTTTTTTCGGGAGCGGCGCGACGGTGCGGGATTCTACCACGGGTCGGGGGAAATGACGAGGAAAATGTGCGGAAAACGCGGGCAATGCGATATACTTGCGGGCGCGTGGCGGGGTGCGCACCCCGCCACGCGGCGATGAAGCGCCGAAGCCGCCGCGCCGCGGGACGCGGCGCGGGCGGCTTCCAACTTTCCGCGCTTGCGGAAAGGCGACCGAAATGATAGAATTTCAAGCCGGATTACGCGCCCGTGAACACGAACGCTTCCACCTCCGCCCGCCGCTTCTCCGTCACCGGAATGAACTTGACCGAATGAAACTCACCCTCGCCCGCGCCAAGGAACTGCTCGCCGCCACGACGGGCGACCCGCACCTCGTCGTCCACGCCACGAACGTCCGCGGCTGCATGGAGGCGTTCGCGCGCCACTTCGGCCAGCCGCCGGAGGAGGTCGAGCTCGCGACACCTTGACTGTATTTTTGCCGCCACCCGCCCATGGATACCTCTCCCAGCACCTCCTACTCCCGTTTGTTCGTCCGCATCAATGGCATTGAATGCGCGCACTGCGTGGAGGCACTGACACGTGCGATCGGCACGGTCGATGGCGTTGCGTCGGTGCGCTTTCGCGGACACGTGGCGGAACTTGTCCTCGCCAACGATGCCCCACCGGACGTCACTGGGCGCATCGTCGCCGCCGTCCGCGCGGAAGGCTATGAGACTCGGCCGGAATGGATTTCGCCGACGCGCCCGTGGCGCGGGGCCGGCATCGCCGTCGCGCTCGCCGCGGCGCTTGTCGCGGCATGGTACGGACTCCGCGCGGCGCTCGGCTTCGATCCGCTTTCGCTTGCGCCGTCGCCCGACGGCGCGGGGTCGCTCGGCGCGCTGTTCGCCGTCGGGCTCCTGACCGGCTTCCACTGCGCGGGAATGTGCGGCGCGCTGGCGATCTCCGCAGCGCACGGCCGCGCACGGCCCTGGATTGCCGCCGCGCTCTACAACGTCGGACGCCTCGCCACCTACACGGCCATCGGTGCAGTGGCCGGAGCTGTCGGCGCGGCGTTCCACGTCGGGCCGCGGGCCCGCGGAACGTTGCTTCTTGTCGCGGCGCTCGCCATGCTTCTCGTCGCCGCGCGCTCGCTGGGATGGATGCCGTTCGCCGCACGGATTTCGCGCCGGCGCAGCCGCCCTGCTCGGAAATTCCAAGGGCCGGCGGCGCTGCGTCCGCTGCTTGTCGGCGCGGCCAACGGCTTCCTGCCGTGCGGTCCGCTCCAGTCGGTGCAGCTCTGGGCGCTCGCAAGCGGCGGTGCCGCGCACGGGGCTGCGGCGATGCTGGCATTCGGCCTTGGAACGGCTCCGGCGCTCTTTGCCGTCGGCGTGGCGGCGGGCTATTTCACGCGGCGGCGCGCGCTCTTCGGACGCATCGCGGCGGCGATCCTGATCGCCCTGGCGCTGGGGATGGCACGGCGCGGACTCCGCGCCTGGTCGGCCGATCCGGACGCCATCACCTACGACTGCTGCGAAAGACCGCAGACGACGGAGGCGCCGGAGGCCCCGGCGGTGCCGGAGACCCCGGCGGTGCCGGAATCTCCCTATCTCGACCTGGCGCCCGGAGGGGACGGCTTCGTAGCCGTGCCGCTCTCGCGCGTCACGGGCAAGGCCCTCTACGTCAACGTGCCGTCCGCCGATGCCGCGCTGCCCGCCGTGCAGCTCCTCGCGCTCCGCGACGGCGCCGGGCGCGCCCGCATCGCCTTCAATACCTGCCAGTCCTGCAATCCCTCGCCGCGCGCCTGGTTCGCGCAGCGCGACGACGGACGCCTCGTCTGCCAGAACTGCGGCAACGACTTCGGCCCGGAGGCCGTCGGCGCCGCGACGCGCGGCTGCAACCCTGCCCCGGTCCCCGGCGTCCGTGATACCGCCGACGCCTTTCTCGTCCCCGCCGCCGCGCTCGACGCCGCCCGCCCCGCCTTCCGCGCCTGGGCCGGCCCGCGCCGCTGACGGTTGCCTTCCTTCCGGCTTTTGCTAGAATCCATCCCCCATGAACGAACGCCAGCCAGCACCGTCCCGCCCGCGGACCTTCTCCGTCGCCGGAATGATGTGCGCCGCGTGCTCGGCGCGCGTCGAGCGGGCGGTCTCCGCCGTGCCCGGCGTGGCGGGGTGCGCGGTGAGCCTGCTCACCAACTCGATGCGCGTCGAGGGCGACGCGCCGGACGAGGCGATCGTCGCCGCGGTCGAGAAGGCCGGCTACCGCGCCGCGCGCGAGGCGGAGCCGGCGACCTCGGACCAACGGCCGGGAGCCGCCCCCGTCCCCCCGGCGGGGGCTCCCGACGACCAGACCGAGGCGCGCGGGCTGCGCCGGCGGCTGCTGTGGTCGCTCGCGCTGCTGGCCGTGCTGATGTACGGCACGATGGGCCACATGATGCTGGGCTGGCCGCTGCCGCGCTGGTTCACGCAGCCCGAGCCGAACCACGTGGCGATGGGCCTCGCGCAGCTGCTCCTCGCCGGCGCGGTGCTGGTCCTCAACGGTCGCTTCTTCACGTCCGGCCTGCGGGGCCTGCTGCGCGGCGCGCCGAACATGGACACGCTCGTCGCGCTCGGCGCGGGCTCCGCCTTCGCGTGGAGCACGGCCGTGCTCTTCCTGATGACGCGCGCGCAGCTGCTCGAAGGCGTCGCCGGCGCCGAGCGCTGGATGGACCAGTACTACTTCGAGAGCGCGGCGATGATCGTCACGCTCATCACCGTCGGAAAGATGCTCGAGGCGCGCGCGAAGGGCCGCACAACGAGCGCGCTGCGCGCGCTGCTCGCGCTCGCGCCCAAGACCGCGACCGTCGTGCGCGACGGCCGCGAGGAGACGATCCCGGCCGCGCAGGTGCGCGTCGGCGACGTCTTCCTCGTCCGCCCCGGCGAGAACGTCCCCGTCGACGGCGTCGTCGAGGAGGGCGGGGGCGCGGTCGACGAATCCGCGCTCACGGGCGAGAGCGTCCCGGTCGACAAGGCGCCGGGCGCGCCCGTCTCCGCCGCGACCGCGAACCGCTCCGGCTTCCTGCGCTGCCGCGCGACGCGCGTCGGCGCGGACACGACGCTCGCGCAGATCGCACGCCTCGTCTCGGACGCCGCCGCGACCAAGGCGCCCGTCGCCCAGCTCGCGGACCGCGTCTCGGCCGTGTTCGTCCCGGCGATCCTCCTCGTCGCGCTCCTCGCGCTCGGCGTCTGGCTCGCGCTCGGCGCCGCGCCGGGCTTCGCGCTCGCCCGCGCGATCGCGGTCCTCGTCGTGAGCTGCCCCTGCGCGCTCGGCCTCGCGACGCCCGTCGCGATCATGGTCGGCAGCGGCGTCGGCGCCCGCCGCGGCATCCTCTTCAAGACCGCCGCCGCGCTCGAGGCCGCGGGCCGCGTCCGCACCGTCGTCCTCGACAAGACCGGCACGATCACCGCCGGCGAGCCGGAGGTCGTCTCCGTTCGCGCCGCCGGCGAAAACGGAGGCGACAGTGACGAGCGACGAGGGACGAGCGACGAGGGAAAGGCGGAGCTGCTCGCCTTCGCCGCCGCGCTCGAGCGCGGCAGCGAGCACCCGCTCGCGAAGGCCGTCGTCCGCGCGGCGGCCGGGGCGGAGCCGGCCGAACGCCGTCCGGTCGAGTCCTTCCGCGCGCTGCCCGGCTGCGGCGTGGAGGCGACGGTCGGCGGCGAGCCGGCCTTCGGCGGCAGCGTCGC